>CAUZVZ010000072.1:0-14268 GCA_963583605.1 Gemmatimonadales bacterium UBA6960 | reverse complement strand
GTCCATAACATCGAGCTCAAGCCGGGGAAGGGCGGCCAAATGGCCCGCTCGGCTGGTGCAGGAGTACAGATCGTTGCCAGGGAAGACAAATACGTCGCACTTCGGTTGCCCTCTACGGAGGTGCGACAGGTCTTGCAGGACTGTCTGGCGACGATCGGTCAGGTCGGCAATATCGAGCACAACCTCCAGAGCCTGGGTAAGGCGGGAGCGAATCGGTGGCGCGGACGGCGTCCCAAGGTTCGGGGCGTGGCAATGAACCCGGTGGACCACCCACTCGGGGGCGGAGAAGGACGGGCTTCCGGGGGACGTCCTCCGGTGACGCCCTGGGGTAAGCGGGAAGGCACCAAGACAAGAAAGAGGAAGAAGCAGTCGAACAAGTACATCATCCGTGGACGTAAGCGGGGGAAGGCCACGCAATGATGTCACGAGGTCGTAAACGGTTGAGCAGAGGTCGATCCTATGCCGCGTAGCTTGAAGAAGGGCCCGTACCTTGATGAGAAGCTTCTCATCAAGGTGCAGAACATGAATGCCCGAAACGAGAAGAAGGTGATCAAGACCTGGGCGCGTGCGTCCACGGTCTCCCCGGAATTCGTGGGCCATACCATGGCAGTGCACAACGGAAACAAGTTCATTCCGGTGTACATCACGGAGAATATGGTGGGCCACAAACTCGGTGAGTTTTCGCCGACGCGCCTCTTCAGGGGACACGGCGGCAAGTTTTCTGACAAGCGGTCGAAAGTCGTTTAGCGAGAGCGAGATATGGAAATACAAGCCAAGGCGATCGCCCGGGAAATTCGGATGAGTCCGCGCAAAGTCCGGCAGGTCGTAGATCAGATCCGTGGCCGGCCCGTGAACGAGGCGTATGCCATCCTACAGTTTTCCAAGAAGGCGGCCGCCGAGCCGGTAGGGAAGACGTTACGTTCCGCGGTCAGCAACGCTCAGAACAAAGCGCAGGACTCGGGCGACGTCCTGGACGTCGATGAGCTTCGGGTGACGACGGCCTTTGTCGACGAGGGCCCGACCCAGAAACGCTGGAGAGCCGCGGCGATGGGACGCGCCGCCCCGATTCGGAAACGGACTAGCCACATCACAGTCGTCGTGGATACCAAGGACTAAGAATGGGACAGAAGACTCACCCGCTGGGGTTCCGTCTCGGAATCGTCAAGGACTGGAGGTCTTGCTGGTATGCAGAAAAGGACTTTCCTCGGCTCCTGCAGGAGGATGAGACGATCCGGAACTATCTGCACCGGCGTCTTGCGCATGCGGCCCTCTCGAAGGTCGAGATCGAGAGGAAGCCGTCGAAGATCGTCGCGACCTTGTTCACGGCCCGGCCCGGTGTCGTCATCGGGAAGCGTGGGGCCGAGGTCGACAAGCTGCGTGACGAGCTGAGCGTGCTGACCCAAGCCGAGGTGTCGGTGAATGTGGAGGAGATCCGACGTCCAGAGGTCGACGCCCGCCTCGTAGCGGAAAACGTGGCACATCAGCTTCGGCAGCGCATTTCCTTCCGCCGGGCCATGAAACGAGCTGTGCAATCGGCCATCAGGGGCGGTGCCGAGGGCATCAAGATCCAGTGTGCGGGTCGCCTCGGTGGAGCTGAGATCGCCCGGACCGAAGGATATAACGAGGGGCGCGTGCCGCTCCACACGCTTCGTGCCGATATCGACTACGCGCAGATCGCCGCGATCACGACCTACGGAATCGTCGGCGTCAAATGCTGGATCTTCAGTGGTGAGGTCGTCGAAGGGCGCCGTGGCCGCACGTATTCTACCGGTTCCTGAGGGATATAGACGATGCTCGCGCCCAAGAGAGTCAAACACCGCAAGACCCATAAGGGCCGCATGCGTGGGAAAGCTCACCGTGGCAACAAGGTGTCTTTTGGTGAGTACGGGCTTCAGACCACCGAGTGTGGCTGGATCTCCAACCGGCAGATCGAGGCAGCTCGTGTGGCGATGACCCGTCATATCAAGCGTAGCGGGAAGGTCTGGATTCGTATCTTTCCCGACAAGCCGATCACATCCAAGCCTGCCGAGACCCGCATGGGCAAGGGGAAGGGGAATCCTGAGGGCTGGGTGGCCGTCGTGAAGCCCGGACGGATGATGTTCGAGCTCGAGGGTGTTACCGAGGAGATCGCGAGACGCGCCATGGTGCTGGCGGCGGCCAAGCTTCCGGTGGCCACACGGTTCGTGATCCGCGAGCATCAGCTCGGATAGCGAGGAAATAGATGAAGGCTTCAGAGATGCGGGAGTGGGATGGGGTCGAGATTCGGGCCCGTCTCGAGGAGCTCCGGGAAGAAAGATTTCGCCTTCGGTTCCAGACGGCGACCATGGAGTTGGAAAACCCTAAGATGTTGCGGCATGTGCGGCGCGACATTGCGCGCCTTTACACGATTCTTAGAGAGAGAGTGCTGGCTGAGAACAACGAGCCGGCCGAGTAACGATGACAGACGATACTTCCGACGAGCAGGCGGTGGCAGCCGAAGAGGCCGTGGAGTCCCCGCCCGTCACGGACACGGTCAAGGGTCGGGCGAGTCGTAAATTCCGGGTCGGCGTAGTTACGTCGTCTCAGAATGACAAGACCGTCACGGTTCAGGTCGAGCGGCAGTTCGCCCACCCGCTCTATACCAAGCAGATCAGGAAGACGAAGAAGTACCGGGCCCATGACGAGGAAAACGAGTATCGGACCGGGGACGTGGTTCGGATCACCGAAACGAGACCGTTGTCGAAGACGAAGCGCTGGCGTGTCGTGGAACTACTGGAGCGTTCGGAATGATCCAGCAGGAATCGATGCTCAAGATCGCCGACAACTCGGGGGCGAAGAGCGCGCTGTGCATTCGCGTCCTAGGGGGCTCGAAGCGGCGCTACGCGAGTGTGGGTGACGTGATCGTGGCTACGATCAAGGATGCCATCCCCAACTCCCCCGTGAAGAAGGGTGAAGTCGTGCAGGCGGTGGTCGTGAGGACCGCCAAGGAGGTACGGCGCAAAGACGGAAGCTATATTCGCTTCGATGACAATGCCGCCGTGCTCATCACCCCACAGGGAGAGCCGCGAGGCACGCGCATTTTTGGCCCGGTGGGACGAGAGCTACGTGAGAAGCGGTACATGAAGATCGTATCGCTGGCGCCGGAGGTGCTGTGATGGCTGACAAGATGTCGAAGACACGCATCGTGAAGGGTGATCGGGTCAAGGTCATCCGGGGCAACCACCGTGATATGGAGGGCCCGGTCCTCAGGGTGTTACGGGACAAGGGGCGTGTGGTCGTTGAGGGCGTGAACATGCGCAAGCGGCATGAGCGGCCGACGGAGGCGAATCCTGACGGCGGCATCATGACTTTTGAAGCTCCGATCCACGCCTCCAACGTGATGCTGATAGATCCGGCGGGGGACCAGGCCAGCCGGGTTCGGATTCGGATCGAGGCGGACGGAACCAAAGAGAGGATTGCCGTGAAGACGGGCAATCCGATCCCCAGGCCGTAGCGGGAGCGCGGGAAGATGGAATCCAGACTGCTAGAGCACTATAAGACACAGGTCCGCCCTCGCTTGGCGGAAAAATTTCAGTGGACCAATCCGAATCAGATCCCGAAGATCCAAAAAGTGGTCATGAACGTGGGGGTGGGAGAGGCGTCTAAGAACGCGAAACTCCTTACCGCCGTGGTCGATGAGCTCGGCGTGATTACGGGTCAGAAGGCGGTCGTGACGAGGGCGAGGAAATCGATCTCGAACTTCCAACTGAGAGAGGGCGTGCCGATTGGTGCCACAGTCACTCTCAGGCGGAGCCGGATGTATGAGTTCCTCGACCGGCTCGTGAGCGTTGCGATCCCCCGTGTCCATGACTTCCGGGGCTTGCACACCCGTTCCTTCGACGGGCGGGGAAACTTCACGATGGGGATCCGGGAGCAGATCATTTTCCCGGAGATCGACTTCGACAAGGTCGGTCAGATTCACGGCATGAACATCACCGTAGTCACGTCCACGGATAAGGACGACGAGGCTCTGGCGTTACTTCGCGAGATGGGATTCCCCTTTCGGGGTGAGGTTCCGGTCGTGATCGGGCAACACGCCAACTAAAGCACGAGGGATTCGATGGCCAGGAAGGCACTGATTGAGAGAAACAACCGGGCACCCAAGTTTCCTGGGCGCCACCGAAATCGCTGTCAGCGTTGTGGGCGTCCGCGGGCGTTCTTACGAAAATTCGGACTATGCCGGATCTGTTTCCGGCAGAAAGCGCTCGCGGGTGAGATCCCGGGCGTTCGCAAATCAAGCTGGTAAAGGATCGTAACGCGTATGATGACTGATCCCATCGCGGACATGCTCACCCGGATTCGGAATGCCGGGATGGCGGGTCACAAGTGGGTGGACATGCCGGTCTCCAAGCTGAAGGCCCGTGTCGCGCAGCTGCTCAAGGACAACCATTTCGTCTACGACTTCAAGGCTCTGGACGATGGCAGATTCGGAGTGCTGCGCATCTACCTGAAGTATCACGATGAAGGGCCGGTCATCCGGCATCTGAAGCGAGTTTCCAGTCCCGGCCGTCGTCGCTACGTGGGGGTCTCAGACATCCCCAGAGTTCGCAACGGCCTGGGTATGGCGATTCTCTCCACCTCCCAAGGGTTGTTGACGGATCGGGGGGCACGTAAGGCGGGCGTGGGCGGAGAGCTCATGGCCCTGATCTGGTAACCGAATAGAGATCTAGAAATGTCGCGGATCGGTAGAGAGCCCATCGAGGTCCCCAGTGGTGTGGACGTCACTTTGGACGGGCAAGACGTCAACGTGAAAGGCCCGAAGGGGGAGCTGACGATGGAGGCTCACCCGGATATGGCTGTCGCCCTGAACGAAGGGGTGGTGACCGTCACGAGGCCCTCGGATGAACCCAAGCACCGGGGGCTTCACGGCCTAACGAGAACCCTGATCGCCAACATGATCGAAGGGGTGGTGGACGGCTATAGTAAGACGCTCGAGATCCAGGGTGTGGGATACCGTGCGCAAAAAAAGGGGTCGGGAATCGAATTGAACCTCGGTTTTTCGCACACGATCCAGTTCGACGCACCCGAGGGAGTCGACATCGCGGTGCCGAATCCGACGACGATCGTCATCGGTGGAATCAACAAACAGAACGTAAGCCAGGCGGCCGCCGAGATCCGTGCGTTCCGGCCGCCAGAGCCGTATAAGGGGAAGGGTATCCGATATCAGGGCGAGCACGTACGGCGTAAGGCCGGCAAGACGGCGGGGGCGTAAAGGGAATGAGGCAGAAAAACATCCAGCGAACGCGGTCCAAGCGGCGCATAAGGCGCCACGAACGCATTCGGAAGAAAATCACAGGGAGTACGGAGCGGCCCAGGCTAGTCGTCTTTCGTTCGTTGAAGAACGTCGAGGGCCAAATTGTGAATGACGATGAGGGGCAGACGCTCGTCGGCCTCTCGACGCTCAGCTCGGCCCTCGCCGACTTCAAGGCGAAAGGGCCGAATGCCAAGGTCGAGCGCGCTCGCAACGCTGGGAAGGCTCTCGCTCAGCAAGCCGTCGCGAAGGGCATTGGGACGGTCGTGTTCGACCGAGGCGGATATCAATATCATGGCCGCGTTAAGGCTTTCGCTGAAGGTGCTCGAGACGGAGGGTTGGAATTCTGATGGCGAGGGAACAGAAACGACGAGAAGGCCGGGGACGCGAGTCGGAGTTCAGCGAAAACGTTATCCACATCAATCGTGTAGCGAAGGTGGTGAAGGGCGGGCGGCGTTTTTCCTTCACTGCGTTGGTATCGGTCGGTGACCAAAAGGGTCGTGTCGGGATTGGACTCGCCAAGGCCAACGAAGTGGCCGAGGCCATCAGGAAGGCGTTCGAGCGCGGCAAGAAGGAAATGATAGAAATTCCCATTCGTAACGGAACCATTCCGCACGAGATCCTGGGTCGGTGGGACGCGGGACGTGTGATGATGCGTCCGGCGGCGCCCGGAACGGGCGTGATCGCAGGTGGTGCGGTGCGCTCCGTCTTGGAGGCGGTCGGTATCAAGGACATCCTTACGAAGAGCTTGGGAAGCAATAATCCCATCAACGTGGTACGGGCGACGATGGACGGGCTCACGAACCTCGTGACTCCGGAGCAGGCGGCGCGCGAGCGCGGTGTTCCGGTAGAGGTCATTCTGGGGATCGACAATGGCTAAGAAGCTGTCCATCACTCAGGTCCGAAGTGGGGTGGGCCGGAAGTTCAAGCATAGGCGCACCCTGACGGCCTTGGGTTTCAAGAAGCATCAACAGACGATCGTGAAGGACGACAACCCCGCGATCCGAGGCATGCTCCGGCAGGTCGGGTATCTCGTGAAAGTTACAGAGGTGGACGCTTGAGCCCAGCCGTTCTCAGCACTGGGCTGCGCGATGCGTCGCCCGAAAGATTCATAGGGTAAATCCATGGCAGAATTACACGACCTACGTCCCGCCGCCGGCTCCACCAGGACCGGAAAACGCAAAGGGCGCGGCCCCGGCTCCGGGAAGGGTAAGACGGCGGGCCGGGGGGAGAATGGACAGAAGTCCCGTAGCGGCGGTGCCGTCCACCCCTGGTTCGAGGGCGGACAGATGCCCCTGCAGCGGCGCATTCCGAAGCGGGGCTTCACGCAGCACAAGCGGAAGGTCTATCAGGTGGTGAACCTGACCGACTTCGGCCGGGTGGAGGGGACCACGATCAATCGTGAGATCCTGAAGGAGGCTGGGCTGATTCGGTCCACCAAGGGCTTGGTGAAGGTCCTCGCCATGGGTGAGGTCACGCAAGCCTATACGGTAGAGGTCGACAAGTTCAGCGGCGGCGCCGTGACTAAGATCGAAGCGGCGGGGGGAACGGTGAGCGTGGCCAACGGGAAGAGGGAAGCGGTAAGCGATGGCTAACCCAATCCCGAACCTCTTCCGGGTTCCCGAGCTCAAAGAGAAGATTATTTTTACGCTCTTCATCCTGCTCGTGTACCGGTTCGGTGCTCACATTACGGTACCGGGCGTGGACGTGGGGATCTTGCGGCAGCAGTTCGGTGCCCTCCAGGGTGGGATCCTGGGTATTTACGACATGTTCGTCGGGGGAGGCCTCAGCCGGGCGACGATTTTCGCACTCGGGATCATGCCGTATATCTCGGCCAGCATCATGTTCCAACTGTTGGCCGCCGTCTTCCCGGCTATCGAGAAGATGCAGAAGGAGGGCGAGGACGGCCGGCAGAAGCTGACACAGTGGACGCGGTACGTCACGGTGGTGCTCAGCATCATTCAGGGCTTCAGCTACGCCGCCTTCCTCACGAGTACGGGCGCGATTCGGGCCCCGGGCCTCATCTTCAACTTCACGACCACCGTGGCGTTGACGGTCGGGGCCATCTTCGTGATGTGGCTCGGGGAGCAGATCACGGAGCGCGGCATCGGCAACGGCATGTCGCTGTTGATCTTCTTCTCGATCATCGAGGGGTTTCCGGCAGCGGTCGCCCGCACTTGGGAGTCGTTCGTTGCAGGCCAGATCGAGATCATTGCCATCGTCATGCTCATCGCAGTCCTGGTGCTGATCACGGCGGCCGTGGTCGCCATGACGATGGGTGCCCGCAAGATTCCGGTGCAGATCCCGCGCAAGGTGGTCGGTCGTGGGCGCATCCGCGAGGGCCAGAAGAGCTTCGTCCCGCTCCGAATCAACTCCGCCGGGGTGATGCCGATCATCTTCGCTCAGTCCTTCATCGTCGTTCCCGGAACGATCGCGCAGTTTGCCGGCCAGACCGGGGGATTCCTCGATACGGTCGCGGACATCTTCCAGCCGGGCACCGTATACTACATCACGTACGGCCTGCTGATCGTGTTCTTCACCTATTTCTACACGGCCATCATCTTCAATCCGGTGGATCTGGCTGAGAACCTGAAGAAGCAGGGCGCTTTCATTCCCGGCGTCAAACCCGGAACTCGCACCGCAGAGTATATCGACCGAGTGCTCACGCGCGTGACGCTTCCGGGCTCGATCTACCTCGCGCTTATCGCGTTGGTCCCGTTTTGGATTTTCAGCATCTTCAATATCCAGACGTTCTTCTTCGGCGGTACCGCCCTGCTGATCGTGGTGGGCGTGGGGCTGGACACCGTCCAGCAAGCACAGCAACACCTGTTGCTCCGCCACTACGACGGCTTCATGAAGAAGGGTCGAGTCAAGATGCGCGGGCGCTCTCGCTACATATAGAGCGGAAACGGGAGGGCGATCCAGGTGCACGTTGTTCTGCTAGGCCCGCCGGGCGTTGGGAAGGGTACTCAAGGAGTGCTCCTGGCCGATGCGCTCGGTTGGCGACGGATCGTGACGGGCGATCTCCTTCGTGCTCAACGCGACGCGGGGACCCCTCTCGGGCAACAGGCTCAAGGCTACATGACGAGGGGCGAGCTCGTGCCTGATCCGCTCATCATCGCGATGGTCCGGGAACAGTTGGCGACGTTCGCGTCTGGGACCAGTGTCATTTTTGACGGCTTCCCCCGAAACAGCTCACAAGCTTCGGCGTTCAAGATGATGCTGGAGACGCTTGGGCTAGCCGTCGATCAGGTTGCGGTTCTCGAGGCGGATGACGACCTGGTGGTGGAGCGAATCTCTGGCCGTCGCTCCTGTCCCACCTGCGGAGCCGTCTACAACCAGTCCCTCGCCCCACCCAACCGGGATGGTTTCTGCGACAAGGACGGTATAGCGCTGTTCCACAGGGCGGATGACGAGCCCGAGACGGTCCGGCACCGATTGGAGGTCTACCACCGGGAGACTGAGCCGCTGATCGCGTACTACGAAGGGAGTCGGGCGCCGGTGCATTACATCGCGGGCGATCAGGCGGTCGAGCTGGTTCAGACGGCGTTGCGTGAAGCGTTGGGGGTCGGGGTCGGCGCCTCATGATGCACCTGAAGACGCCTGAAGAGATCGAATTGATCGCCCTTGGGGGAAAGATCATCTCGGATCTCCTGGGTGAGATTCCTTCGCGGATTCAGCCCGGAGTGTCGACACTGGACTTGGACACGTTCTCGGACGAGTTCATCCGGTCGCATGCCGGTGCCGTGCCCGCGTTCAAGGGCCTGTACGGTTTCGCGGGGAGCGTGTGCGCGTCGGTGAACGAGGAGGTCGTCCACGGGATCCCTGATGCGAACCGGACGCTCGCTGAAGGGGACATCATCTCCATCGACGTGGGTGTTAAGCTGGAAGGATGGTGCTCCGATTCCGCGTGGACTTTCGCCGTGGGCGAGATCGATGAGGAGAGTCGGGGACTGATGACGGTCACCGAGGAGTCTCTCGATGCGGCCGTGGCCGTGACGCTCATGGGAAACCATGTCGGAGACATCGGGGCCGCTGTCATGGAACGGGTGGACGGGACCGGCATGAGTATCATCAAGGATTTGGTGGGGCACGGTGTGGGACGAGATGTCCACGAAGAGCCTCAGGTGCCGAACCTGGGAACGGCCGGTTCGGGCCCGCTGCTCCGGGAGGGCATGGTCTTAGCGATCGAACCGATGCTTTCTCTTGGAAGTCCGCTTATCAGAACGCTGGATGATCGTTGGACAATGGTGACTCAGGACGGGACTCGCACGGCCCATTTCGAGCACACCGTAGCCATCACATCAGGGGGGGCGAGGATCCTTACGGGGGCGCGGGCAGAGGCGCCGGCGTGACCTGTGCGAGCCCGCCTCGTGATGCCTTGTAGGGCAAGGAGTCTTTCACTATCATTACAAGCTCTGCTAGAAACGAAGAGGGACAAGACAGATGAAGGTTCGGAGTAGCGTCAAGCCGATCTGTGAGCACTGCAAGGTCGTCCGGAGGCGAGGAGTCGTTCGGATTATCTGTAGCCGCAATCCCAAGCACAAACAACGCCAGGGATAGCTGCGAGGCTCCCTCTCGGCATAGCAGATCTCACAGACAGTTGAGAAAAAGGACGTATGGCACGTATCGCGGGTGTTGATCTTCCGAAGGGCAAACGGATCGTGGTCGCGCTGACCTATATCTACGGCATCGGCGCGTCCCGTTCCCAGGTGATCCTCGCCAAGACGGATGTGGATCCGAATCGACGGGCTGGCGACCTGACCGACGACGACGTGAATCAACTTCGTCACGCGATCGAGGGGAGCTACAAGGTCGAGGGTGTCCTTCGGACGGAGGTGTCAATGAACATAAAGCGCCTCAAGGACATCGGTTGCTATCGCGGTCTTCGGCATCGCCGGGGACTGCCGGTGCGAGGGCAGAGGACGCATACCAACGCTCGCACCCATAAGGGACGGAGACGGGCAATCGCCGGCAAGAAGGTTGCGCCGAAGAAGTAGAGTGTGACACACGGCGTCGCTGGACTACACAGAGTGCGATCCCCAAGAGGCTCCAACATCGACAAGGACGGAAATCCGATTGGCTGAAGGAACACCACCACCGCGGAAGCGGAGCAAGAAGGTCGTTGAGGCGGACGGCGTCGCGCACATCCAGGCGACGTTCAACAACACCCTCATCACCATCACGGACAGCGCCGGAAATACGGTCGTGTGGGGTAGCGCCGGCAAGGCTGGTTTCAAGGGCTCGAAGAAGTCGACGCCCTTCGCCGCTACCGTCGCCGCTGAGCAGTGTGGTAGAGAAGCGGTGGCCATGGGGGTGAAGCGCGTCGATGTACGGGTTCAAGGGCCAGGCTCGGGGCGTGAGTCTGCCATTTCGGCCCTTGCCGCGGCGGGGATCCAGATCAAGTCGATCCAGGACGTAACGCCACTTCCGCACAATGGTTGTCGCCCACCCAAAAAACGTCGGGTCTAAGAAGAGAATGGCACGAAATACAGGACCAGTCTGTAGGCTTTGCCGGCGCGAGGGGCAGAAGCTTTTCTTAAAGGGGCAGAAGTGCTACACGGAGAAGTGTGGGATCGAGCGGCGGGCGTATCCGCCGGGTCAGCACGGCCCGGCGCACGCACGTCGTCGCAAGCAGTCCGACTACGCCGTCCAGCTCAGAGAGAAGCAGAAGGTGAAGAGGATGTACGGGCTTCATGAAAAGCAATTCCGGACGCTCTTCGAGCGCGCCTCTGCCCGAGACGGGATCACGGGCGAGAACATGCTCATCGCCCTCGAGACCCGGCTCGACAACGTGATCTTCCGGATGGGCTTCGCCCAGAGTCGCAACGCGGCCCGGCAGATCGTTCGGCACCGACACGTCGAAGTCGGCGGTGATGTCGTGGACGTGCCGTCCTTTCAAGTGTCCCCGGGGCACGAAGTGGCGATTCGGCCCAAGTCCAAACAGATGGCCTCCATACAGGGAAGCCTCGAGGCACGTACCCGCCCACCGTTGGTGGAGTGGCTCGCGCTGGACGAAAAAAATCGAATTGGCCGTATGACACGCCGTCCCACCCGCCAAGACATTCCGCTGGCGGTCCAGGAACAGCTCATCGTGGAGCTCTACTCGAAGTAGGCTCTACTCGAAGTTATGGAGGGTTTTGTGGAGATCGACCTGACCGGGCTCGTATTGCCCGAGCGAATCGAAGTAATCCAGAGTTCAGAGGACGGGAGTTCGGCCGAGTTCGTCATCGAGCCGCTCGAACGAGGTTTTGGCCACACGTTGGGGAACTCCGTTCGCCGGGTGCTCCTTTCGTCGCTTCGGGGGGCGGCCGTGTGGGCCTTCCGCGTCGATGGTGTGGTGCATGAGCACCAGACGATTCCGGGGGTGGTGGAAGACGTCCACCAGGTGATCCAGAGTCTCAAGTCCCTCGTCGTCACGTTGGATGAAGATGTCGAAGAAGCGACTCTGCAGGTTCGGGCGAATGCCGTCGGCGTGGTGACCGCAGGTGACGTCACGCCGGTGTCCGGTGTCACGATCCACGATCCTGAGCACCACTTGATGACCGTGCAAAGCAAACGCAAGGTCAACATCGAGTTGCACGTCAACAAGGGTAGAGGCTTCGTTCTGGCGAACCAGCACGAGTTGCCCAGGGGCTCCCCTGTGGACTTGGTGCGCATCGACTCGAACTACAACCCCGTGCGACGGGCCAACTTCTCCGTGGAGGAGACCCGTGTGGGCCAACGCACCGACTTCGATCGTCTGACGCTATTGGTCGAGACGAATCACACTGTCGATGCCGAGTCAGCCGTTCAGTACGCCGCCGCCCTGGTTCGTAAGCACCTCGAGTTCATGCTGTACTTCGGGGAGGGAGGCTTGCCTCAGGTTACGCCTCCAGGCTCGGTCGCGGTGCCCGAGCGGCTGCGCGATCTGTTCGGCCGGCCGATCGAGGATCTGGCCGAGTTGAGCGTGAGGTCCCGCAACTCGCTGCAGAAGGAGAATATCCATACGCTGGGAGATCTGGTGCAGCGTTCCGAGGATGAGATGCTGGGAATCGAGAACTTCGGGAAGAAGTCGTTGACCGAGATCTCGGACTTTCTCGATGAGCATGACCTTCGGTTTGGCATGCGCTTCAAGTCGGGTGAAGACGGCCAGCTCTTCCTGGTGGAGGAAGACGTGACGGAGTCCGCTGAGGCGAGCGAGGAGTAGAGCGCACGATGAGGCATAGAAAGAAAGGGCGTGCGCTGTCACGCACGGCGAGCCACCGGAAGGCGACGCTCCGAAACATGGCGACGTCGCTGATCCTCCATGAGCGGATCGAGACGACCACCGCGAAGGCAAAGGAACTCCGTCCCTTTGTCGAAAAGCTGATCACGCTGGGCAGGCAGGGCGACTTGCATGCCCGCCGTCTCGCGGGACGCTCGATCGCGGATCGCCAGGTGCTCGGCAAGCTTTTCGACGATGTCGGCCCGCGCTTCAGCGAGCGGCCGGGGGGATACACTCGAATTCTAAAGCTTGGAACTCGGCGTGGAGATGCGGCGGAGATGGCGCTCATCGAGCTTGTCGATTAGACTGCCCGCACCTTGGACAACTCATGAAGGTTGAATATTTGGGGGGTACACGTACAGATGGTATCGTTTGGGTCTCGAAGAGGAGTGGCAGGCGGCTTGGCGCTACCGTTGATGGTCTTCGCCTTCGTCCTCGTGGGCGGTTTTCTGGCTTGGCTGAATCAACGGGCGCGGTCCGAAGAACTGGCCGTTGTCGAAGACTTCGCAGGTGAAGGAGATCTCGCGGCAGCGAGGCTCGTTGCGACCGATGTGTTCGGAGCGGATCCCCTGGCCTATCCGGACGCGCTCATTCAGGTCAACCGGCTTTTGGTGCAGAGTCTGGTCGGAGCTCAGGCGTTCTTCGTCGAGGTGCCTGGCCAGCCGTCTCCCTACCTCGTCAAGCTAGGGCCGGAGGTCGTGGCGGACAGCGTTGCCGTGCCGAACGGCGCGACGGTGTCGGTGATCGGGTACGTTCATCAGATGACCGACAGCGTCGCAGACGATTGGGTAGCCAATGGGGGCCTATCGGAGGGCAACAGAGTGTTGGCCATTTTCGCTGAATCGTTCCTGGAGGCCGCAGACATTATCGTCGCCGAGGCTGGGCCAGGGGCCGGGGGATAGGGTAAGGTCATGTCTCGAGTGTGTTACGTGTGCGGCAAGGGTCCCCAAACGGGGAACAATGTCAGTCACGCTAATAACAAGACGAAGCGGCGGTGGCTGCCCAATCTCCAGACCGTGAAGATCATGACACGCGAGGGCGACAGGCGCCGGGTGCGGGTCTGTGCCACGTGCATAAAGAGCGGCAAGATTACCAAGGCTCCGCCGATGAGCACCGCGGAGGTTTAGTTACCGTCGCTGGCGCTGGCAGCCTGAGATGCTCCCCGGGAAGCGGTCCTGGGGAGCATCTTTTTATTTGGACGTCTATATTTGTGAATGGGTACGATCGAAGTCGTGGACGGGTTGATCGGAGTTCTCCCTCTGACTGGCCGCACCATTGTGGTTACCAGAGCGGAGGCACAGGCCGCCGAACTCGTCGAAGCGTTGGGGGTGCTCGGGGCCGATGTCATGCGGCTTCCTACGATCAGGATCGTGCGCCCCTCGGAAGCCGAGTCACTCGAGCGAGCGGTTCGGTCGGCGTCCGATTACGAGGGTGTGGTCTTCACGTCCGTCAACGGCGTGGAGTTTTTCTCCCGCGCCGCCGATGACATCGACTTTGGCGCTGCCCGCGCTCTCGAGGAGTCACGGGTCTATTGTATCGGTCCCGCGACGGCCCGCGCCCTCGAACGGGTGGGTGTGCGCGTGGACGTCTGTCCCGATGTGCACGTCGCCGAGGCGTTGTTGGAGAGCCTGTCGGACGAGGGTCCGCTCGAGGGACGGCGTTTCTTGATCCTGGCGGCCGAGGAGGGTCGGCCGGTCGTGCCGGACGGGTTACGCGCGCTGGGCGCCCTGGTGGATACTGTCGTGACGTACCG
>CAUZVZ010000071.1:0-14634 GCA_963583605.1 Gemmatimonadales bacterium UBA6960 | reverse complement strand
TCCCGAGCGTTCCCGGGCGCGGCCAACAGGGCACGCTCAATCTCCTGTGCCATGCTCTGTGCGTCCGCGCCAGCCGAAACCGTCACCACGCCGAGGACGGCGAGAATGATGCGCTTCATAAGGTGACCTCCATTGGACCGATAGTTACAGATCCCACAACAGCCTGGATGGCGTCGGAATCACAGTGAATCGGACACCCATGCTACGCACCTCGTTGGGGGTTGTCCACCAGCAGGATCTGCTTGGGACCACTTCGCCCTATGTTGATCAGACTCTCAAATTTCCTATGTTGATCGGACCCCGTGTCCTGAGTCACGAGTTCGGCAAAGAACCCCATGCGAGTCTCCCTCTTCGTCACCTGTCTCGGTGACCGCTTTTTCGCGGAAGCGGCGGCCGATGCCGTCCGCCTCCTACGCTCGTTGAATGTCGAGGTCGACTTTCCCGAGAATCAGACGTGTTGCGGCCAGCCGGCCTGGAACTCAGGCCATGTACCCCAGGCTCGTGAAATGGCCGCTCACACCGCTGAGGTCTTCGCCGACGCGGATTATGTGGTCCTCCCGTCCGGAAGCTGTGCGGCGATGCTTCGCCACGCGTACCCTCGTCTGCTCGAATCTCCCGCAGTGGCCGAACGCTCCTACGAGCTGGGCGAGTTCCTCGTGGACGTCCTCGAGGTCACCGAACTCGGACGTGGTTTGGAGGGGCGCCGCCTGGCCTATCATCACGGTTGTCACGCGCTCCGAGAACTCGGTGTGGAAGAGCAGCCCCTGCGGCTCCTCGAGTCCGCAGGTGCCACAGTGGTCCCGTGGGAGATGGACCAAGAGTGTTGTGGGTTCGGGGGACTCTTCTCGGTGAAGGCTCCTGAGGTGTCGGTCGCCATGGCCGACCGGAAGCTGGACACGCTGCCCGATGTGCAGACCGTCGTATCGGCCGATGGCGGATGTTTGCTCCATATGGACGGTCGCGCCCGTCGCCGAGGCAAGCGGGTCCGTTTTCAATCGTTGGCTTCGGCCCTTTGGGAGGCTCGCAATGGAGGTGCATAGCCGCGATTACCGCGCTCGAGCCCGCCGCATCATTACGGAAACCCCTGAGGTGCGGGAGGCGGTCAACAACGCGACGCGAACCTTCGTGGACCATCGACGGGAGGCCTTCGCAGACTGCGACGAGAACGCTTTGAGCGGTTGGGCTGAGGGGGTGAAGAGTCACGCTCTTACCCATCTCGCGGACTATCTCGAAGAGGCGGAGGCTCGGCTCGTCGAGCGGGGGGCTCATGTCCACTGGGCTGAGACGGCTTCGGACGTCCACCAGATCTTCGAGGGCATCGTTCGCGAACACGGGGTTCGGAGAGTGGTGAAGGCCAAGAGCATGCTCAGCGAAGAGCTCGGGCTCAACCCCTTCTTGGAGTCCTGCGGCGCCGAGGTGTTCGAGACGGATCTCGGCGAATACATCATCCAACTCCTCGGTGAGTCACCCAGCCACATCGTCGGCCCGGCCATCCACAAGAGCCTTGACGACACCCGGGTGATCTTCCACGAGCGACTGGGTACGCCCCGCGATGCGTCACCGGAGACCCTCGCCAAGGCCGCCCGGGGGCTCCTGCGGGAGGCCTTCCTCACGGCCGAATTGGGAGTCAGCGGGGGTAACTTCCTGGTCGCGGAGACCGGCTCGATCGCGCTGATCGAGAACGAGGGCAATATCCGGCTGTCGACTTCGGTTCCGCGAATTCACGTGGCGCTCGTCGGGATCGAGAAGGTGCTTCCCAAGTGGGCCGATCTCTCGACCTTCCTTCAAGTCACGGCCAAGTCGGCAACCGGACAGCCGGTGGGGTGCTTCGTCTCGATCATCCAGGGGCCCGGTGGCTCCACCGGGGGTGAGCCCGACGGCCCGGAGGAACTCCACGTCGTGCTTGTGGACAACGGACGCACGCGGGTGCTCGCGGACCCCGAAGTCTGGGAGGCGCTGCGCTGCGTCCGCTGCGGGGCGTGTCTGAACATCTGCCCGGTGTATCGACAGACCGGGGGGCACGCGTACGGCTACGTCTATTCCGGACCGATCGGAGCCGTCCTCGGTCCCGGGTTGGTCGGCCTTGAGGAGATGCTGCCGCTGCCCTTCGCGTCCTCGGCATGTGGGGCGTGCGCCGAAGTGTGCCCGGTCCGAATCCCGATCCCGGATCTGCTTCATGTGTGGCGCCAACGGGCGGTAGAACGCGGACTCACCAGCGATGTGGAACGCTCGGTGCTCGGCCTCCTGACCGCCGCCGCAACACGCTCCCGAGTCTTTGGGTGGGCGGGGAAGATGGCGGGGTTCTTCCCGGAATGGATCGTCCGCCGCCTCCCGCTACTCCAAGAGTGGAGCATCGGCCGTGAAACGCCCAGAGCAGACGGTCCGACCTTCCGTGAACTCTGGGACGAGGGCATCGAGTGAGCCAAAACACGAGAGAGGGCAGCGCGTGAGTCGAGACGCAAGAGAGCGCATCCTGAACCGGGTTCGAGCCGCGAATCGGGATCGTGAACCGGTCTCGCACCCTGGTCCGCTTCCGGAGGCCGCCGAGCCTCCGGGGCCGTTCGGTGAGGCGGGCCGGGCCGACCCCGTCGGGTCCTTTGAGAGTTGCCTTCGTGCTGCGGGGGGCGAGGTCGTACGGCTCGCGAACGAGGAGGCCGCCCGCAGGTGGTTGGAAGAGTTCGCAGGTGGATTCGAGAGCGCGTCCGTTTGCACAGGGGTACCCGATGCTCTCCATCCGGCGCTCCCGGGGGTTCCACCCTCAGAAGCGGCGCTGGGCGTGTCGCTGGCGGTGGGCGCGGCGGCTCAGACCGGCTCGCTCCTTCTTTCCTCCAAGGAAGGCCGCCGATCGCAACTACTCCCTCCGGTTCACCTCGTCTGGGTACGAGCCGAAGACGTGCGTACGACTTTGGGTGAGGCGCTACAGGCATGCCGTGAGGATCTTCCGGCGACGCTCGCCCTGCACTCCGGCCCGAGCAAGTCCGCCGACATCGGACAGATTCTCGTGACGGGCGTTCACGGGCCGGGCCGAATCATCGCCGCGATTCTCGGAGCAGGCGGGGTGCGGTCATGAGGGCTGGCCTCACGCTCCTCAGCCTCACGCTTGGGCTGGGCACCGCGGCAGAAGGCCAAGTCGTCCCGCCGATGCCCATAGCGCCCGAGGTGGTAGCACGGGACGACCAAGGCAGGACCACCGTGCGTGCCACCCGGTTGACACAGGAGATCCGACTGGATGGCGTCCTCGACGAGGCCGTTTATCAAATCGTGCCGGCGATCACCGGTTTCATCCAGCAGATCCCGGACGAAGGGGCGCTCAGCAGCGAGCGCACCGACGCCTGGGTGTTCTTCGACGAGAACAGCCTTTATGTGACGGCACGCGCATTCGACTCGGCGCCACCCAGTGAGTGGGTCGCGAACGAGATGCGCCATGACGTTATCCAGCTACGGCAAAACGACTCGTTCTCCCTCCTCCTCGACACCTTCCATGACCGCCGGAACGGCGTGGCGTTCCTGGTAACTCCGATCGGCGGATACTCCGACTTCGCGATTACGAACGAAGGGAACGTGAACACCGATTGGAACACGGTCTGGGACATGCGGACTGGTCGATTCGAGGGCGGATGGACCGTAGAGATCGAGATCCCATTCAAGTCGCTGCGCTATCAACCCGGCGAGACGCAGGTGTGGGGCATTCAGCTGCGCCGCATCGTTCGTCGCCGGAACGAAGCGGCCTACCTGACCGCACTACCCATCTCCGCAGCCCGCGGAAATAGCATCATCGCCGGACTCTGGCGCGTATCTGAGGCAGCTACGCTCGTGGGACTCGAAGTGCCTCCGCTGAGCATAAACGCAGAGATCAAGCCCTACGGAATCGCGGGGTTTACGACCGACGTCAACGCCAGTCCTCCGACTGAGAAGGACGGGGAGGCCGACGGGGGGCTCGATGTGAAGTACCGCCTCACCCAGAACCTGACCGCCGATTTCACGCTCAACACCGACTTCGCTCAGGTTGAAGTCGATGAACGGCAAGTCAACCTGACTCGCTTCAGTCTATTCTTTCCCGAGAAGCGCGAGTTCTTCCTCGAGGGGCGCGGGAACTTCGACTTCGCTCCGGGTGGGGGCGGGGGTGTGCCGAGGCTTTTCTTCAGCCGACAGATCGGGCTCCAAGCGGGAGAGGTTGTTCCGATCAGGGCTGGCGGACGCGTGACCGGGAAAATCGGTCCCTTCGATGTCGGTGTCCTCAACATCCAGACCGGTGATGAGGCGAACTCAGGCGCAGTATCCACCAACTTCACGGTGGTGCGGGTGAAGAGAGATGTTCTGCGTCGCAGTACCGTTGGTGGCATCTTCACGAACCGCTCAGTGTCGCTCGTTGGGGACGGCTCCAGCCAGGTCTACGGTGTCGACGGCAGGCTCGCCTTCTATGACGACTTCAGTGTCACGGGGTATTTCGCGAACACGCAGACGCCCGCGGGAAACGGCAAGAACAAGAGCTACCAGGGTCTTTTCGATTATGCGGGGGACCGCTACGGCCTGAGCTACGGCCACCTCGTCGTCGAGGACAGGTTCATCCCCGAAGTCGGATTCCTACGCCGGGACAACTTCCGCCTCAACTCGGCTTCCGCGCGGTTCAGTCCACGACCCGAATCGATCGACCTGATCCGGCGCTTCGTGGTGGTCGGCAGCTTCGACCACATTGCCGCCGCCGCCGGAGGGGAGCTCGAAACGCGCGAGGCTCAGCTGCTCGTCGAGTCGGAGTTCGAGAGCAGCGACCAACTCACTTTCTTCTTCAATGACCACTACGAGCTGCTCACCAGTCCATTCACGATCTCGCCCGGCGTGACGCTTCCCATAGGGGGGTATGACTTCCGGAACTTCCGAGCGTCGTACAGATTCGGTGCACAGCGGCCCGTCAGTGGCCGGATCACCATTCAAACTGGCGGCTTCTGGAGCGGTGACAACACAGCCCTGTCGCTGGAGAGTGGTCGTATCGAGGTCACTCCTCAGTTTTCGCTCGAACCCAGCGTCTCGATCAACTGGGTGGACTTGCCGGAGGGATCCTTCACGACCCAGCTCGCTAGAGCGCGTTTCACCTATACCTTCACGCCACGGATGTTCTTCAGCGGACTACTCCAGTACAGCTCTGCCGGTGACTCGTTCAGTACCAACTTCCGATTCCGTTGGGAGTACAGTCCGGGGAGCGAGCTCTTCGTGGTCTACTCTGAGGACCGGGATACGGACCCGCTGGTGCCCGACCGTTTCCCGGAGCTCCGCAACCGCGGCCTGGTCGTGAAGATCAATCGGTTGTTCAGGCTGTGAGGGACGCCACCGTTCGACACCTCGCCGTGGGGCTCCTGTTACCCGCCCTGTGCTTGCCCACAGCCGTGCGAGGACAGCTAGCGTCGAGCGCCGACTCGCTCTCGATCCAACCGGGCTTATCGTATCCCGATCTTCGGAAAGGGCGTGAGATCACCCTTTCGGGAGTGGGCGCGGGTCTTCTGGTCACGGGACTTTTGCTTCCGGCCAACCATCCCCAGGTGCCACCACAGGGATTGGATCCCAGCGAGATCGCGTGGTCCGTGGACCGGGATATCGTCGGCAACCACAGCCGAGGCGCGGATGTGACCGGTGATTGGACGCGGGACACAGCCCTCCTCTTTCCGCTGGGCTTGGCTTTAGCCATGGGGCAAGAAGGTGAGCGTTGGCACGGCTTCGGCCGCAGTAGCCTCGTTTGGGCCGAGACGATACTCATGTCACAGGGTCTCACGTGGCTCGGCAAGGCAATCGTGGGCCGGGCCCGCCCCTTTTCCTATCTACCGGCGAATCAACGTCCGAACGCCCCGAGCTACGACGCCTCGACGGAACGGACATTCGCCTCGATGCCTTCCGGACACTCCTCGTCGGCGTGGGCGGGGGCCGCCTTGGGGATGACGACACACCTTCTGCAACGGCCCCAAGCGAGCTGGGTCGAGCGGGCCGGCGTTGGCTTTCTGGGGGGGGTGTTGGCGGGTGCCACCTCAGCGCTGCGGGTCGAGGCGGGCCAGCACTTTCCGACGGACGTTGTCGTAGGGGCCGTTCTCGGCATCTCGACCGGAGTGGCCGTTCCACTGTTCCATCGTGGTGAGCAGCAAATACGGACGTACGCGGTGTGGCAGATGGTCGGGGGTGGCCTCGCCGGTACCTTTCTTGGTGTGGTGCTCGCGAGGAGATACTGAGCGGCAGCGGTCGGCGAGGCGCTCTAAGGCCTACTCCAGACCTACTTCACCCGGAACGCCACCATAGGATCGAGACGGGCCGCCCGCTGAGCCGGAACGATACAGGCCACTACGGTGACAACCGCGAGCACCACACCAATGGTCCCCAGGGTAAGAGGGTCGGCGGCGCTGGTCTCCACCACTAGGCTCTGAAGCAAGTAACCTACACCGTTCGCACCGGCGAGTCCGATGGGGAGCCCTATCGCCAGTTGGGAAAGGGCTCTACGGAGTACTAGCCACGTCACCTAGCGGGGCTCTGCCCCATGCGCGACCCGGATCCCGATTTCTTGTGTCCGCTGAGTGACGGAGTGCGCCGTGACCGAATGGAGCCCCACCGCCGAAAGGAGGAGCGCGACTCCCGCGAAAACGGAGAACATCAAGCCGAAGACGCGGAAAGGCCACCGCTGCAAGGCCAGGAATGAATCCATCGTCATGATGTTGAAAAGTGGCAAGTCAGGCTGAACGGCTGATACCGCCTCGCGGACGAGCGGCGTTATGGTGCCCACGTCAGCGGCCGTCCGCACCATGAGTCCAGCGCCCCTGACCGGGTCCGAGCGCAGGGGCTGATACACCACTGGATCCGTCTCCAGCTCTTGAAAAGCCCTCTGGCGGATGTTCGGCATCACCCCTACGATCGTTCGCCACTCGGCCTCGGGGGTGTCGTCGGCCTGAGAGACGAATCGAATGCGACGTCCCAGCGCGTCCCCCCCGTCCAAGTGAAGCTCGACGAATCGCTGGTTGACGATCGCAACCTCCGAACCCGGAAGACCGTCGTCGGGACCGAGCCAACGACCACTCACCAGGTGCATTCCGAGAGCGTCGAGGTAGCCGTCAGTCACCCATAGGGTGGTGACCTGGGGAAGGTCCTCACCAGTGTCGCCACTGTTGCCAGCGACTTCCAAAGCTCCGAGAACTCCCCCACTGAGCGGTTGTGCCGTTGTGGGCGCCGCCGCTTGGATGGCCGCGACACCCCGGAGCCGCTCGGAGCCTTCGCCGCCGCCCCTCGGTCGACGCCGTTTGGTCCGAGGGCTACCTTCAGGCTATCAGACCCAGGTACGGGTGGACGCCTAGGAGAACCGACGCGATGAGACGATTCGGTTGCAAAGTCATTCATGCAGCTCTGGCCCTCTTGATGGGCTGCTCACCGGGGTCCGACGAGCTAATCGATGGACTCGGGTCGGCACCCCTGCTCGTCGCCCATCGAGGCGCATCAGACTACGCTCCCGAGCACACCATCGAAGCGTACCAAATCGCCCTTGAGCAGGGTGCCGACTTCATCGAGCCCGATCTCCAGATCACTCGAGATGGAATACTGATCGCGCTCCACGATCTCACGCTCGAGCGCACGACGAACGTGAGCGAGGTGTTCCCCAACCGCTTCCGCGAGGAGCAGTTCCGGGGCGAGCCTGTCCAGCGGTGGTACGCGAATGACTTCACGGTCGAGGAGATCAAGAGCCTGGACGCGGGCTCTTGGTTTGATGAACGCTTCGAGGGAGTGCGGATTCCTACGTTCTCGGAGGTGATCGAGCTCGCTCGTGGCCGAGCGGGGATCTTTCCCGAAACAAAATCCCCGGAGGTGTATGGCGACCGCGGGTACGACATGGAACGGCTGGTCATGACGGAGTTGGTGCAGCATGGGCTCGATCAGAGGCACGCGGACCCTGCCACTCCCGTGGTGATCCAATCCTTCAGCGCGGAGAGCCTGAAGATCCTCCGCCACGAGGTGGGCACGGACTTGTCTTTGACTTTCCTCATCTCGGGTCCGGAGTCGGACACATGGCTCACGGCCGAAGGACTGGCGGAAATCAGCGAGTTCGCGAGCGGCATCGGGCCGACCAAGAGCCTCCTGCTGACGCATCCGGACGCGGTCGATCGGGCCCACGAGGCGGGCCTGACCGTGATCCCCTGGACGTTCAGTTCGAGGGCTCCGGGTGACTTCGCGACCGTCGAGGAGGAGATGGGCCATTTTCTCTTCGCTTTGGGGGTCGACGGGCTCTTCACCAACAACCCCGACCTGTTCCCGAGGACCCCTCCGAAAGAGGGCTCCTGATCCCATGACGGCCCCGGGCTACGTTGCCCTGGGGGCGCTCGCGGTGCTCGTCGTGGCTTGCGCGGGCCCACTCGTCGAGGACTGTGCCCACGGCGACCTCGACCAGCGCTACTGCGACGGGAATGGCGATCTCGTGGCGGACCCGCCCCAGGATCCGCGCATGGAACTCAATCCCGAGCGACTGATCTTCGCATACACGCCCGTGGAGGATCCCGCTCAGTTCCGGGACGTGTGGGCGGGATTCCTGGACCATCTCGAGAAGGCCGTGTCCAGGGACGTACTGTTCTTCCCCGTGCAGTCCAACGCAGCGCAGATCGAAGCGATGCGCGCCGGGCGACTTCACGTCGGGGGGTTCAACACGGGAAGCGTTCCTCTAGCTGTGAATTGTGCCGGATTCGTGCCCACGACGCTGATGGCCCGGGAGGACGGGTCCTACGGGTATGAGATGGAGATCCTCACGCATCGCGAGAGCGGGATCGAGTCGGTCCCGGAGCTGAGGGGTCGCACCCTGGCGTTCACCTCCCCCACATCGAACAGCGGCTTTAAGGCTCCCTCGGTCCTACTCGAAGCGGAGTTCGGGCTCGTGCCGGACCGGGACTTCCAACCGGCCTTCTCGGGAAGGCACGACAACTCGATCCTCGGCGTCCTCCAACGTGACTACGACGCCGCCGCCGTCGCGAATACAGTGATCAACCAAGTCTTGGCCCGTGGGGTCGGAAGCCGGGACGACCTGCGTGTGCTCTATCGCTCTGAGACGTTCCCAACCACGGCCTTCGGTGTGTCGAACCGCCTCGATCCGGAACTCTCCGAGGCCATCGTCGAGGCGTTCTACACGTTCGATTGGGAGGGCAGTGCTCTCGACGCCGAATTCGAGGAAAACAGCTTCATCCCCATCACTTATGAGGAGCACTGGGAGGTGATCCGCCGGATCGACGTAGCGGCGGAGACGAGCTGGCAGTGTCGATGAGCGAAGAGCGACCTGCACTGAGGATCCAGGATTTGGTCGTCCGCTACGGCCGGGCTGCCCCAGTGATCTCCGGCGTCTCCGTCGAACTGGACCCGAAAGAGATCGTCGGCCTGATCGGTGCGTCCGCAGCGGGCAAGAGCACGCTGCTTCGCGCCATCCAGCGCCTCGTGGAGCCGGAGTCCGGACGAATCTTTCTCCACGGACTCGAACTCACCCGCCTGCCGCGCGCGGAGCTTCGCGGAGCCCGCAGACGGCTGGGAATGATCTTCCAGGAGCACGCGCTGATCGAGCGGCTCACGGTCATGGAGAATGTGCTCGCGGGAACGCTGGGCCGAACCGGATTCTGGCGGAGCGTACGTCGTCGCTTCGAACCGGAGGACGTAGAGGAGGCGTTCGACCTCCTCAAGCGGGTCGGCCTCACCGGGTTAGAGGACTCGCGCTGCGACGAACTCTCCGGAGGTCAGAAGCAGCGGGTGGGAATCGCTAGAGCGTTGATCCAACATCCGGACGTCCTCTTGGTGGACGAACCGACGGCGAGCCTCGATCCCGCCACCTCGGTCCGGATCATGGACCTGATTACTGAGATCTGCTCGGAGCGAGGCCTCGCTGCCATCATCAACCTCCACGACGTACCGCTTGCGCGGCGTTTCTGCCCTCGAATCATCGGGCTGCAGGACGGCGAGGTGGTCTTCGACGGCCCGCCGTCCGCACTTGACGACGCGGTGCTACAGCGTGTGTACGGGGATGAGGCCATGAGCGCGCAAGCAGACGCCACCGCAGACGGCGAGATCGTTGGCCACTGAGCTGGCTCGGCGCTGGCGGCCGCCACGCATGATTGAGAGCGCCGCCCATCGGAGGGTCATCTTGGGTGGGCTGGCGCTGTATGGGCTCCTCGTTCTCGTGACGGTGGAGATCGATCCGGCCAGGATCGCCGAGGGGCTGTCTCGGACCGGCGCGTTCTTCGTCGGGTGGCTGCGGCCCGATTTTGTCACGCGGTGGACCGATATCCGCGCCGGCCTTCTGGAGAGCCTGGCGATGACTGCGGTGGCCACGGCGGCGGCCCTCCTGCTTTCTGTACCGCTCGGCCTGGGTGCCGCGCGTAACTTGGTGCCCGGGCCTGTCTACACGACTGCCCGGGGCGTGTTGGCCGTGGCACGCGCGTTCCACGAGATCCTCGTGGCCATCCTGTTCGTCGCGATGTTCGGGTTCGGTCCGTTCGCGGGGGTCGTGACCCTCGTCGTCGGGAGCGTGGGCTTCCTTGGAAAATTGCTCGCCGAAGCGGTGGAAGAGGTCGACCCCGCCCCTCTCGAAGCACTCACCGCGGCAGGAGCGTCCTGGGGTTCTCGCGTGGTGTTCGGCGTGCTCCCCCAGGTGATGCCGCGCGTGATGGGCCTCGTGCTCTATCGGTTGGACATCAACTTCCGGGAGTCGGCCGTGATCGGCTTGGTGGGAGCGGGCGGAATCGGGGCTACGCTCACCACCGCGTTCAGCCGTTACGAGTTCGAGTCGGTCTCCGCCATTCTGACCCTGATCATCGGGATGGTCTTCGGAGCGGAGGTGATTGCCGGACGGTTGCGTCAGAGGTTGCTCTGATGCCCATCCTGGAACGGGGGGGGAGACAGGAGTGGCGCCGTCGAACGAGCGCGGAGCAGTGGCTGCGATTCCTCGGCGCCCTGGGGCTGACGGCCGCCCTTGTGGCCGCCGCATCGACCATCTCGGCTCAGACGACGTGGCACTTCGTCCTGGACGCAGGAGTTCAGCTCCGCGACTTGGGGATGAGGATGTTTCCGCCGGACGGTTCCTACGCGGTCGCCGTTGTCCGTCCTCTTCTCGACACGCTCCACATCGCCACCCTGGGGACGGCTCTCGGGGTAGTCATCGCCCTGCCTCTGGCCTTTGCAGCAGCCACATCCACGACCCCTTCGCGACTCTACGTGCGGCCGATCGCGATCCTGCTGCTCGTCACGTCCCGCTCCGTCAACTCGATCATTTGGGCGCTGATGCTCGTCGTGCTTCTGGGTCCCGGAATACTCGCCGGCGTCCTGGCGATCGCGTTTCGTTCGGTCGGATTCGTTGGAAAGCTGGTCTACGAGGCGATCGAAGAAGCCCCTGAGCTTCCGGTGACCGCGATGGAAACCACCGGTGCGGGGCGTGCACAAGCGCTGGCGTTCGGCCTGGTGCCCCAGATCCTACCCACGATGGCGGGCGTGAGCATCTACCGCTGGGAGATCAA
Source organism: Gemmatimonadales bacterium UBA6960 (assembly GCA_963583605.1). Taxonomy (GTDB): domain Bacteria; phylum Gemmatimonadota; class Gemmatimonadetes; order Longimicrobiales; family Gaopeijiaceae; genus UBA822. The sequence goes on along the minus strand of CAUZVZ010000071.1, from coordinate 3,133 downwards.
CATCCGAGAAGCCACCATCCTGGGGTTGGTGGGTGCGGGCGGAATCGGAATGGCCCTCCAGGCCTCAATCGACGCGCTCCGGTGGTCCCGTGTGAGCGTCATCCTGTTCGCCATCCTCGGGACGGTCGTGTTCGCGGAGTTGGTCTCGGCGAGGATTCGAAGAGAGCTCGGCTAGCAAGGAGCTCGGCTAAGGAGGGAGGGCTCAACTAGTGCGGGAGCACCGGGGGCCCGCATCTGCGGACCCCCGGGCCAACGCTTGTCGGTTAGAATTCCGCGCTAATCCCCTAGTGCGAACGTATAAAGAACGTTGCCCGCGGCGACCGCCACGTACTGCTTACCGTCCACCGCATAACTCATCGGCCCAGCGTGTACTCGCGAGCCGACATTGATGTGCCAGAGTTCCTCGCCGGTCTCCGCGTCCAGCGCGAAGAAGAAGCCGTCGATGGTTCCGCTGAAGACGACGTCTCCGGCGGTCGAGAGCACGCCGGCAGTCGACCTCGGCTGGACTTGATACTCCCACACGCGCTCGCCCGTCTGCGGCGAGATGGCCCGCACGGCGCTGACGTAGCTGGCCTGCGGCAGGGGCGTCCGGCCACCACCGCCCCTGAAGGGGTCGCCGGCCACGTATTCGTCGTCGCGAATGAAGTAGGTGGTCTCGCCGTCGTAGGCCATGACGTAGAGAAGATCGGTGCGAGGACTGTAGCTCGGAGACCACCAGTTCGAACCGCCCCCGATGGAGGGCGAGACGGTCACACCCTCCACGGTCGGGAACGTGCCAGGAATACGGATCGGTCGGCCCGTTGCGTCGAGACCCTCTGCCCAGGTCTGTCTAGCATAGGGCTCACCAAGCAGGAACTCCCCAGTTTCACGATCGAGCACATAGAAGAACGCGTTTCGATTCGGCCAGAGCATGAGCTTGCGCTGCCGTCCGTTGAATTCGGAATCGGCCAGAATCGGAATCTGCGTGCTGTCCCAGTCGTGCACGTCGTGAGGCGTGAACTGGAAATACCACACCAGCTCACCGGTGTCCGGGTTGATCGCAAGCACCGAATCCGAGTACAGGTTGTCGCCCATCCGGACGTCCCCGTTCCAGTCCGGACCTGGATTTCCAGTTCCCCAGTAGACCAGGTTCAGCTCGGGATCATACGAGCCAGTCATCCAGCTCGGTGAGCCCCCCGTGCGCCAGGAGTTACCCGCCCACGTCATGTTGTCGGGATGGTCCGGCCCTGGGATCGTGTAGAGTCGCCATGCGATCTCTCCGGTCTCTTGCTCGTAGGCGTCGATGAAGCCGCGGATCCCGAATTCCCCGCCCGCGACCCCCGCCAAAACCTTATCCCCGACGATGAGTGGCGCGCCGGTCATGCTGTACCCGGTCGCTTCGTCGGCGACTTCCGCGTCCCAGAGGACGGTGCCCGTCTTCGCATCGAGAGCGAGGAGGTGGGCGTCGAGCGTGATCAGAAACACGCGGTCACCCAAGACGGCGACGCCCCGGTTGTTCCGCCCGCAGCAGAAATTCAAATCCTCAGGCATCTCGTGGTTGTAGCGCCAATACTGGCTACCGGTGCGTGCATCGAGCGCGATGACGTTGCTAGGCGCCTCGGTCACGTACAGGACACCGTCGACGACGAGGGGCGTCGTCTCGGCTCGATCCAATGCCTGCAACTGGTAAGCCCACTGCATCTCAAGCTCCCCGGCGTTCCCCCTGTTGATCTGGCTCAGTCCACTGTAGCGCTGACTGTAGTAGTTACCCGAGTACATGAGCCAGTTCTCCGGCTCCGCGTCGGAATTCAACAGGCGCTCCTGGGTCACCGGATCGAACGACGGCGCGGCCGCATTCGTCTCAGTCCCCGGTTGTTGCTGAGCAGCCGACGCCGGAATTGCGAATAACAACAGGGTGAAAAGCGCATACCGTTTCATCGTCTCACTCCTCTTTTCGTTCGAAACATTGGCGAACCAGGCTCACAGGTCTCCCCTAGTCAACCCATACAGATACGCGACGAGATTCTCCAGTTGGCTATCGGTCAACCTACCCGCGTAGGAGGGCATCGACGACGTCTCGATGCGTTCACTCGCCGTCAAGTCTCGCTTCTGAAACGACCACATGTTGTCATTGGTGTCGAGGATTCGCAGCGAGTACGTGCCCTCGTTCATCCTCTGGCCCTCGACGCGCGTGCCGTCCCGATGCGTCACCCGCATGGTCCACCAGCGCGGCTGCACTCGTTCATTGGGATCGACCAGATCTGAGAGGAGCTGTTCGGGTGAACGGCGATCGCCGATGGTTGAAAAGTCGGGGCCTTGCCTGCCACCCTCGCCGTTGACCATGTGGCAACTGCTGCACTCGCCCCTCCCGCGAAACAACTGCTCCCCGGCGGAAGCGTTGCCAGACACCGCCACGCGCTGGCCTCCGGACAGGGAGCGGAGATACGCGACGAGCTGCCAGACGGACTGATCGGTGCGCGTCCGATTGATCCCGACCATCGGCGTGTCGGGCACCCCCTCTGAGATCACCCTGAACAGCCCCCCGTCGGTGTTCGTGCGCCTGAACTGCCCGGTCGTCAGATCCGGACCGATTTCACCGCCCGCCCCGCCCGCGCCGTGGCAGACCGAGCATTGACTGCCGAACAGCGTCTGGCCGGCTTGGACGTCCTCTACCGTGGTGAATGGGTTCGCCTGCTCCTGGGCGGGAAGGCCGTTGGCCCAACCACCCGTCAACCCAGCGATGAGGACCCCCATCGCTCCCAGATGAAAATTCTTGAGCAACATATCCGGTCCTTTTTTGGCAGCGGATGAGCGACGGAAAGACCCAACGAGCGGAACCGCCTCAAGTCGGGCTCCCAAAGCTGAGGGAGCATTATAGTGACTCCTCCGCCGATTCGCTCGCGCCCACGTCCACGGGCACCTCACCAACGGATGAAGGCAGGAGGGCTGTGGACGCGGTCCCGGTCGGAGCGATATCCTTCTGCATCGCTCGATCCTACCTCGCTCGCCGGGAGATAAACATGTCAGAAGTCGCCTACGAATCCCGAGTCGAAATACGACGCTTGGGAGGCCCCACGCGTTCGGCCACGCTGCCGGCGGAGAGCGAGCCCGTCCTGTTCGGTGTTCACGGGGCGATCGCGGAGCACTACGGCGC
>CAUZVZ010000070.1:0-14871 GCA_963583605.1 Gemmatimonadales bacterium UBA6960 | reverse complement strand
CCGATCTGCGCCGCTCCGATGGCGCTCGTGATGTGGTCGTACCCGGGGGCGATGTCGGTCGTTAGCGGCCCGAGTGTGTAGAAGGGGGCTTCGGCGCACCACTCCAGCTGCTTGTCCATGTTCTCCTTGATCATGTGCATCGGCACATGCCCCGGCCCCTCGCACATGACTTGGACGTCGTGCTCCCACGCGATCTGCGTGAGTTCCCCCTGCGTGTACAGCTCAGCGAACTGGGCCTCGTCATTTGCGTCCGCCAGCGATCCGGGCCGCAGTCCGTCGCCCAGTGAGAACGAGACGTCGTACTGGGCCATGAGCTCACAGATCTCCCGGAAGTGCGTGTAGAGGAAGCTCTCCTTGTGGTGGGCCAGACACCACTTGGCCATGATCGAACCACCCCGTGACACGATGCCCGTCATGCGATTCGCCGTCATCGGGACGTAGCGCAGGAGCACCCCCGCGTGCACCGTGAAATAATCGACTCCTTGCTCACACTGCTCGATCAGCGTGTCGCGGTAGACTTCCCAGGTGAGCTCCTCAGGGACTCCGTTCACCTTTTCGAGCGCTTGATAGATCGGCACCGTTCCAATGGGTACCGGAGAGTTCCGGATAATCCACTGGCGCGTCTCGTGGATGTTCTTGCCCGTGGAGAGATCCATCACGGTGTCTGCACCCCAAAGAGCTGCCCACCTCAGCTTTTCGACTTCCTCTTCGATCGAAGAGCCCACGGCCGAGTTACCGATGTTGGCGTTGATCTTCACGCGGAAGCCACGTCCGATGATCATCGGCTCGGATTCGGGATGGTTGATGTTGGCGGGGATGATCGCGCGCCCCCGTGCGACCTCATCACGTACGAACTCCGCGTCCATCCCCTCACGAATAGCGACGAACTCCATTTCCTCAGTGATTTCGCCTCGGTGCGCATAGTGCATTTGCGTAACCGTTCCGCCGGTAGAGCGGAGTGGGCGGTTCTGGAGCGCCGCGGGGATCGATGCTGCTGTATCGGGGTCGAGAGGCCGATAGGTCGTGTCGCCCTCGACTACGCCGCCCCGCCCCTCGATCCAGGGGGCTCGAAGCTTTGTCAGTCCTAACTGGGGATCGACGCCCAGCGGTCCGCTCGTGTCGTTCACGCGTACCGAGGGCTCCCCACCAGAGAGAGATATTTCTCTCATCGGGACGCGGACTCCCTGGGAGCCCTCCACGAAGATCTTCCTCGAGTTGGGAAAGGCGGAGCCGTAGTCACCCTCCGGCGTGTCTGTCACGTCGCCAGCGCCGTTGCGGTCGGAGCCGTTCTGGTGGGGCACGATGTTCTCCTTGCGGGACGAGTTCTCAGTGGATCCCTATGCAAAAACCGCCACGGCATGGGGCCGGGCGGCTTTATGGGTGGTGTCGAGTTGCTTCATGCCGTGCTCCCTACGCCGGTGTCAGCCGGGTCAGGTTCCAAGGGACTCTCTCAACCCTGATTATCGGGGGTACCCCTGGCGGCTCCTGAGTAAGATACTCGGGCTGGTCTCCACCGCAAACTCTACGGAGGCGGCCGCTACGGCCTATGTGGTCGGAGTGGCGGAGCATGCCCCGCGCCTAGTGGGTGGCGAAAATGAAAGTATAGGTTTCTCCGAAGGCGAACTTGGCATTCATGGGGATCATGTCCAAGAGAGCTAGGCTGAGGGATCTATCGGATGTCGTGATGGAAATGCCGATCAGCCCCTGCACGGTGGAGTCACTCAGCATCCCTTCAGGAAGAATCCAGTTCTCCCAGTCCAACTGGTAGCGCTCACGGTCGAACGAGAATCCCTGCGGAAGCTGATGCCGGAGCCCCGGGGGCACACCCCCGGTATCGAGCAGGTATTGTTCTATTTTCTGATCCTGAAAATACATTACGAGACGGAGGGTCGCCTCCTCCTCTTCCATCGGCGGTGTACCGGGAGGGGCGATGCGAAGAAACCCAGGAGGCCAGACCCAGATCCACACAGAGATCGCCGTGGCGAGGACTAGCGTAAAATGCCGCAACCCGATTCCCTGGCACCGGATGCGTGTTCTTCGAGCACGGGCCTCCGCTTCTGCTTTCTTTGCCTGCTCGCGTATCACGGCGGCCAAGGCGGCATCTCGTTCATCCGCCTGACTGACCTCCACATCCGAATCCGAAGGCTCGGAAAGTGGGTTCGGATCTATGGAATCCCTCATCAAGTTCACTCGAATCGGCGTCCCTTCCCGGGACCGATCCCGCGGGGAAAACTATCACAAAGATACTTAGGGAAATTCCGTAACGCACTCAGTTCGTGCGCACGCCTACTGGCTTTCTCTGCTCCGGAGCTAACGCGCCAGTCTCTTGTACTTGATCCTATGGGGCTGCTCCGCCTCTGCGCCAAGCCTTTTTTGCCGATCCTCCTCATACTCTTGGTAGTTTCCTTCGAACCACACGACCTGGCTCTCTCCCTCGAAGGCCAGAATGTGCGTTGCGATCCTATCCAGGAACCAGCGGTCGTGTGAAATGACCATGACCGACCCCGCGAATGAGAGCAGGGCTTCCTCGAGCGCGCGAAGCGTGTCGACGTCGAGATCGTTGGTAGGCTCATCGAGCAGCATGAGATTCCCCCCCTCCTTCAGCAATTTGGCCAAATGGAGCCGATTCCTCTCTCCGCCGGACAGGACGCCGACTTTCTTTTGTTGCTCCGCTCCCCGAAAGTTGAACCAAGACAGGTAGGCCCTCGGGTTCACTTCGACGCGGCCGAACTCGAGTACCTCCTGTCCCTCCGCCACTTCCTCGAAGACGGATTTGTCCGGATCCAGGTCGGCTCTCGACTGATCGACGTACGCGAGCTTGACGGTCTGTCCCACGCGAACCGATCCCGCGTCCGGCTCCTCCTGCCCGGTGATCATCCGGAAGAGAGTAGTCTTTCCCGCCCCATTGGGGCCGATGATTCCGACGATGGCGCCCGGGGGAGCGGTGAACGAAAGGCCATCCATCAGGAGGTGATCGCCGAAGCCCTTGCTGACCACGTCGCACACGACGACGTCGTTCCCCAAGCGGGGCCCCTTAGGTATAAGGATCTCGGCGGTGCGGATCTGTTCTCGCTCATCCTGGGCAAGAAGAGCTTCGTAGGCACCGAGCCGAGCCTTACCCTTGGTGTGGCGCGCCCGAGGTGCCATGCGAATCCACTCCAACTCGCGAGCGAGGGAGCTCTGGCGCGCGGATACCTGCTTTTCCTCCACACGAAGCCGCTCGCTCTTCTGCTCCAGCCACGACGTGTAGTTCCCTTTCCACGGGACCCCCTGTCCACGATCGAGCTCCAGAATCCACTGAGCCACATTGTCGAGGAAGTATCGATCATGTGTGATCGCCACGATGGTTCCGGAAAACTCACTCAAGTATCGTTCGAGCCAGGCAACCGATTCAGCGTCCAGATGGTTGGTCGGCTCGTCGAGCAGAAGCATGTCGGGTTTTTCGAGAAGAAGCTTGCACAGGGCGACTCTCCTGCGCTCTCCGCCGGACAAGGTGCTCACATCCGCGTCTGCAGGCGGAAGCCGAAGGGCATCCATCGCGATCTCGACCCGGCGGTCCAAGTCCCAGGCGTTGGATGCGTCGATCCGGTCCTGGAGGCGGGCCTGCTTCGCGATGAGGGCCTCCATCTCGTCATCCGTCATCGGCTCGGCGAATTTGATGCTCACCTCCTCGAACTCCTTGAGAAGGTCCCGTGTCTCGCGAACGGCCTCTTCGACGTTGCCCCGGACATCAAACTCAGGGTCGAGTTCAGGCTCCTGCGGCAGATAGCCGATTTTCGTCTCCTTGGCGGCCCAGGCCTCACCAAGGAAATCATCGTCCAGTCCCGCCATGATCTTGAGCAGCGTGCTCTTACCCGAGCCGTTGGGACCGACCACACCGATTTTCGCCCCGTGAAAGAAAGACAACCGAATGCCCTTGAGGATCTCTCGCTTTGGAGGGACAATCTTGCGGAGATCCTTCATCACGTAGATGAACTGCCGATCGGTCATGCGTTCTGGACGGCTGTTGAGGAGAAGCACAGTGGGCCACCACCCCGTGCTAACGCGTGGGCGCCCGGGACGGCACACAGACGGTTACGTCGGGAGGGACAATCTAACGGCCGGAAAAGAGAGACTGGAATCGATCTCTAGCTAGGCTGCCACGAACAGCCCGGTCGCGTACATGACGAGCAGTCCCACCACCAATCCGGCTGCGTTCAGCGGGCCCCTCAAACCCTCTCCACCATGAGATCCCATGCTCTTGCCGAGCACCACGATGACCTGGACAATGGCTCCGGCGCCGATCGCCAGGAAGAGAACGCTGGCCGTCGGTGAGTAGGAGAATCCTCCGATCCAAGTGCCGAGGATCGTGGGCACTCCCGCGATGAGGCCGAGAGCAGCCAGCTTCGCCAGCGATGGCTGCGAGCGGGCCAGCGGCGCCACAATACCGAGTCCCTCCGTCGTGTTGTGGAGTAGAAACCCGAAGACCAAGCTCGTTCCCAGCGCCACCTCGCCGATCGCATACGAGGAGCCGATCGCGAGACCCTCTCCCAGGTTGTGAAGCCCGATTCCGATCGCGATTAGGGTGGACAGGCCCACAGGAGTAAGCTCGGAGCCACGCCGGCCCATGGCGCTCACGGCGTGAATAATGAGCGGAGTAGCCACCACGCCCAAGACGATGAGCCCAACTCCCTGAAACGCCGAAGCAACCCGGCCCGACAACTCGAGGGCTCCCTCGACCGCATCCACCCCTAGGAAGAGCAGCAGACCTATCGTGAAGCTTAGAAAGAAGTCCACCCAGCGCGCACCCACGCTGGCGAGAAATGGCAGCCACAACAGGCCCAGGAACACAGGGATGATGCCCACATACGTGCCCAGAAGGGCGAACGTGACGACGTATGACCGATTGAACTGCGGAGACTGCGTGGCCACGGCCACTTCTCGCGTGAAGGTGACCCCAGTCGAGCTGACGACCGAGATGGCCAGAGGGTCGCCGTCGACCCACGGGTAGGGGATCTCCACCACAATGTCGTCGAGACGGCCGACCAGACGGTCGGGCGTGACCGTATGCTCCCAGTACGCGTCGTCCACGATCACCTGAGCGACCGTGACGGGCTCCGGTCCACCGTTGACCATATGGACGCGGATCAGTCCCGGCTGCGGGAATGCGATCCGCTCGAAAGTGAGTTCCTCGATCGGTGGGAATGCGGCTCGGAATACGCCGACGGGACCGATGCGCGCGAACACCGCCAGAAGGGCTGCCAGCAAGAGTAGTGGGAGCAGGCCTTTGGAAACCATGGCCATGCGCCCCTGGGGAGGGGGTGGGGTGGTGGCATCCGTCATGCTCGTACCGGACGTCAAACCAGCGTAAGCGGCGTGACGTCGAAAATGCCCATCCAGCCGAGCTCAGCAAATTCGCTCTGGTGGGCATGAAACATGTACTTCCCGGGGTGATCGTACGTGAACTCGAGGACGGCGCGTTCACCTTGGCACAGCATCACAGTGTCGGTCCACTCATACCGTTCGAGATCCGTTCCGGTGCGGTATAGGCGGAAGAAATTTCCGTGCAGGTGGAACGAGTTGAGCAGATCGAACTCGGTCATGTTGCCGAGGTAAACCCGCACCAATTCACCTTGCTCGATTTCGATGGGATGTCTCTGGTAATGGTGGGCCACCGTGTTCACGGCGTAGACCTCGTTGTCGCCATCGAAATTGGTATCGAAGCCGTTCATCAGCATCAGCATTTCGTTGGCTTCTGGCCTTCCCTCAGGCGGATCTACGATGAACGCGCCGTACAGACCCTTGTGCACATGGCGCTTCAGGGGGAGGGCGTGGCAGTGATAGAGGTGGAACCCCATCGGAGCCGCGTCGAACTCGTATACGAAGCGGTCCCCAGGCTCGACCACTTCGAAAACGCCGTCCATGCCTGCGGCGTGGATACCGTGGAAGTGGATCGTATGCGGGTGACTTCCCGCGTTGGTGAAGTCCACCCTCAGCCGATCCCCCTCAGTGCAACGGAGCGTCGGTCCAGGGACCGTCCCGTTGTAAGTCCACGCGGCAAAGTGTACGCCTGGCGCGACCTCGATTTCACGATCCAGCGCGGTGATTTCGTATTCCCGCAGAACTTGGCCGTCCGGGAGGGTCGACACGCTGCCGTAGTCAAAATGTTTGAGGAACGCAGTGGCGTCGAACCCGTTCGGATCCATGTCACCCTTGACCCCGGCGAGTCCCGGGTCGTGGGCTCCGCCCGCCCCGCTGAGCGTCGGTTCGGCGTCGATCGGCCTCACTCCAGCCAGCGCGCCCGCGCCGGCAGCCAAGCCCACGGCCCCGGCCACTCCCGACCTGAGAAGGTCGCGGCGTGAGATTCCGGCGAGGCCCTGGCTGTCCTTTTTGTCTTGTCTGGCGCCCACGCTCGTTTCCTGGTTGAGGGTTCCCCAATATTTAAATTAGTCTTGACTAAGACTCATGCTCGTAGGCGGTTTGTCAAGAGTGTTTGCAGGGGTGTCTCATTGAAAGTCGCGCGAATCGATGTAGACTCGACCGGTGGCGGGCCGACTGATAGGGCGGATGTGTGGACAATGAACGGGCGCAGGAGATCGGATGATTGGAATCGTTGGGGGCGGAATCTCAGGCTTGGTTCTCGCTCTAGAGCTGCGCCGTTTGGGTGTCGAAGTCACTGTTTGGGAGGAGGCGAACGTCCCGGGCGGGGTCATGCGATCTGAGCGACACGGAGATCTCGTGCTTGAGATGGGTCCTCAGAGAGCGCGGCTGAGCGGTCCGTTCCGCCAGCTCGTCGAGAGCGTGGGGCTGACTGAGGATTTGGTCACGGCACCTGCTGATCTTCCGCTATATGTGTATCACCGAGGCCGCTTACGCCGGGCTCCACTTTCCTTCTCGCAGGCCGTGACCACCGATCTTCTTCCGTGGTGGGCCAAGGCGCGAGGGTTGGCTGAGCTGTTCACCACGGGCCCCAGGGCAGATGAACGGGTCGGACCTTTCTTGCGGAGGAAGTTCGGCGGGGCCGCATATCGAGCCCTGTTGGGGCCCCTCTATGGCGGCCTCCACGCATCCGATCCTGACCGGATGCCGGTAAAGCACGCGCTCCAAAGGACGCTGGTGGAGCTTGGCGTTCAAAGGAGCATCCTTTGGCGGATGCTCCGTAGTGCTGGGCAGGCAGCTGAGTCGCCCCCATGCTCCTTCCGCGAGGGGTTGGGATCGCTTCCGATGGCCATCGCAGATCAGCTGGGGGGGAGTATCCGACTGAACGCTCCGGTGCAAACGCTTCGAAGGATGGCGGACGGGTGGGAGGTCGCTGTGGGCGGCGCGGATGTCGTACGGGCTGAGACCGTGGTCTTGGCGTGCCCTTCCACTGCTGCCGCCCGCCTCCTCGGGGACGCCTATCCGGCGGCCGCGGCCCGGCTATCCGCTCTTCGGTACAACCGTTTGGCCCTCGTATATCTGAAGTCCAAAGCGAGACTCCGTGGTCTCGGTTATCAAGTGGCCTTCGGGGAGTCCCTCGAGACGAGGGGTGTGACCTGGAACGACAGTCTTTTCGGGCGCTCCGGATTGTATACCGCCTATTTGGGTGGAATGAAGAACCCTGAGCTACCCGGCTGGGACGATGACCGGATTGGTGAGATCGCAAGCAGGGAGTTCGAAGTTGCCACCGGCTATCGGGCGGAGGCGGTGCACGTTTCTCGAACCTCGATCCCCGCGTGGGACGAGACCTGGGATGGTCTCGTAGGGGCTGAGTGGCCCCCGGACCTGCACATTTGTTCGAACTATACGGCGAGGCCGGGGATCTTGGGCAGAATCACTGAGGCCAAGCGCTTGGCGGCCACACTTTTGTAAGAGTATCCGCCCGATCGTTCACTCCGCAGCGTTGAGGCAGAACGTGGTTGGCGTGGCCCGGCAGAGGCAGCGGCGCAGACCCAGCTCGCCCATGATCGGTTCCGGCCGAAGCACATCTTCCACCAGATCGGCGAGAAGCTCTGCGAAAACGGGATCATCATGAGGAATGGGTATGCGGTGGAACTCGAGGCCGGCTTCCTCGGCAATGCCACGGAGTTCGCCATCCAACTCTGCCAATGTCTCAGATTGCTCATGCATGAAGCTCACCGCATCGACAATGACCCGAGCCGCGTCGACTTCCCGGACCACGGTCTCCACTTTGGGCTCGGTCCATTCGATGTCGCGGTTCGTGTGGTTCTGGTACCCGAGCGAATACTCGCTGATGCCCAGTTCCCTGGCCACGTTGCGGCACGTCTCCTCGACGTACTCCACATACCTCGAGCCGTCGTTCAAGTATTTTAGCGGCGTACCGTGAGCCGAAAAGATCAGTCTGGTATCCGATGCGCGGAGGTCGACTCCCGTCCGTTTCACGTAGTCTAGAATCGCGTCCGCGCGGAGCCGTCGATACGCCGGGTGCCGATGCCAGCCGGTGATCTCACGGAGGTTCACGTCCCACGAGAGCTCGCTAACGGCGGTCTGAACGTCCGACAGGGACGCCATTGTGGTGGACATCCCGCAGAGCGGATAGATGGGAAGGGCCACGAGTTTCTCGACGCCATCGGCTTGCGCCTCAGCCACGGCTGCACCGACTGAGGGCTCCGTAAACTGCATACCTGAGTAACACCGCACGTCCAAGTCGCGTCGGCGCAGAACGCGTTCGATCATGCGGGCTTGTTTCTGGGCCTGTTGGTTCAGCGGAGAGCCGCCGATCTCCACTAATTCCTCGATCAGGCCGGGTGCCCTTGCCTCGGCGAGTTTTCGGGCGCGACCTCTCCCCTTGTCTGGTTCCAGGGACGAGTTCCGGACGAAAATACGTTCCAGAAAAGGGACGACCTCCTCGAGCGTAGGATTCTCGGGTTCGCCGAAGTTGAGTATCAAAACACCGATCTTCATCGATCAACAATCCGGTTTCAGAATCGGAAAATACGGAGCGACGAACCTGGACGGGGCGACGGGCGACCCCACGAGCCGGCCACGCCGCGTACACACGCGTGCCCCACTATGGCGGGTCGTGTACGTGTTCGTGAAGTCCGGTCCGGCGTATGAAGTGGAGGCTCCGCTCAGTTACTGGGTGTCCTCGACAAGGCCCGATAGTATTCCTCGACCAAGCGCCTGAAGCCTGTTGGGACTTCATCAGAACCTGAGATGAAGACTCTGTCCTGCCCCTCACCCTCAAGCTCACGCCGCAGGCCGAACTCCAACTGCCTGAGTCCCTCGACAATCTGCGACTGGAGCCGATTCAGCTCAGCCAGGTCCAAGTAGACGTTCTCACGGTCCAACTCCCTCAGGGCCCCGATCACCTCACCGAGTTGCTGCTGGTTCAGATCCTCCTCTTCGAGGATGCGCTGCAGCTCGATGGCTTCCTGGACGCGTTGGCGAGCTTCACTACGGAACTGCCGGATGTCTCCTTGGGTGAGACGGCCGCCTCTCGTATTGGCATAGTCGCCGCCCCCATCGAGGCCCCCCTGATTTTGCCCGGCCGCGCCGCCCTGACCGCCCTGTTGGCCTCTTTGCTGGCCCTGACCTTGCTGGCCCTGCTGGTCTTGCTGGCCCTGTCCCCCTGGGTTTTGCTGGTCCTGCCCCTGCGCGCTCCGCTCACCAAGCCTGCGTGAAAGCGATTCGGCGCCCCCCGAGAGGTCTCTTGCACGGTCGAGTGCCTCCGCCAGGCGGTCCTCTTGGTTCTCGCCAATGGCGTCGATCGCCCCCTCCAACTCCTGGGCGAGCTCCTCGACGATCCGGGTGGTTTCGGCCTCGAACTCGTTCGTGTACTCACCATCCTGGCTGCCGATGAGTCCCCGGGAATAACGGATTCGCTCCTTGAGCTTGTCGTCCCGTATCGTGGTAGAAGCTTCGCGCAACCGCTCCGACGCATCCCTCTGGTCGGCCCGTGCGTCGCTTGTCAGCCGGTCGATTTCCCGCTCCAAGTCGGCGACTTCGTCGTTCATCGCTTCCTTGCGTTCGAATAAGCGTCGTCCAGCCTCTGTGCCAGGCCCACCACTCGCCTCGCCGAGGCGGTTCATGTCCGCCTCCATATCGCGCTGTTCGCGCACCAGGTCTTCCGCTCTCCGTTGAGTTTCCTCGACGTCGCTGCGGAGCCGGTCCACGCGATCTCTTTCGAGGCGCCGTTGAACATCTTCCAGTCGATCGAGTGCTGAGTTGGTGTCAGCCGTGGCGGCGCTCCCGGCGGCGGCCGCCGCGCGGCGCATATCGCCGGCTGCCTCTTGGAGTCGCCGCGAAGCGTCCATCAACTGCTGGTCGTTCGTCTCGCGCGCCAGGCGCTCGAGGCGGCGGGCCGCCTCTTCGGTCTCTTCGGCGAGCTCGCGCTGGTTCTGAGCACTGGCACCTCCAGATGCGCCCCCCTGCTGCACGCTGGCCCTGCGCTGTCGCTCAGCCTGCTGTTGCTGCCGCCTTGCAAGCTCCTTCAGCGCCTCCATGGTCTCCTCGAGCTGGTCACCGGCCTGTTGGCGCTCACCGCGCTCGACGGTCTCGTACTGGTTTTGGAGCTTGTCGAGTTCGAGTTCGAAGAGATCGGCCAGGTCATCCGCTCTCGCGCCGCCACCACCGCCGCCGCCGCCGCCCTGCTGCCCCTGACTGACCTCGAACTCATAGTTCTCTTCGGCCTTCTGGAGTTGCAGGAGCGCTCTCAGCTCAGGCGAGATCGCCTCCTGAAGCTCTCCATCCGCGAGGACTTCCTCCGCGGCCTCCATTTCGACAACGGCCTGGCTCAGCAACTCAGAAATCTTCTCGAATTCGGAATCGTCCCCGAGGCCGCGGCTCGTCAGTCGTTGCAGCAGCCCCGCCACCTGCTCCCTCGCACGGCCTTGTGCCAGGCGCACGCTGACGAGGTTCTCCCGGAATTCACTTTCACTATAGAGTTCGCGGTCGCGCACTAGGTTGTACGTGGCCGCGACCACCTGCTCCTGGAGCTCAGAGAGCGCACGCTCCTCCTGTCCACCACCGCCACCGCCGCCACCACCCTGCTCGGCTTGGCGGAACTCGAGACCGAAAGGACGGATCGTGACGAAATAGATATCGCTCTTGGCGGTGCGGCTGTCCGTCCCGGGGTTGCTATCCTCCACTTGTGCGTAGTAGGCGATGAGGTCGCCGGATTCGAGGCCGAATTCCTCGAGAAAGAGGGTGTGCCCCGCAGTAACCTCCGGTGTCGGACGGTCATCAAACAGCCGAACTGTATCTTCGGCGCCACCATTGACTGAGTACATGAAAAGCAACTCAGAGACCCCGTAATCGTCGTCGGCTTTCGCCTCGACATAGAATTCTTCGATGGGAGTCGCGTTCTCATCGCGCCCAGGCTTGGAAAACGACACAGACGGTGGTTGATCTGACAGGACGTCAATCGTGTATTGGGGAGAGGCCGAAACGAGTTCTCCGCCTGCCCTCGCCAGCGCGACTTCGTAATACCCCTCGCGCTCAACGGTCAAGCTCGCCGTCCACGTGCCGTCCCCTTCGTTCGTGAGCTCCACCGGCTCACCGTCGATGAGGAGTTGACCTCCGGGAGTGAGCATCGTCGGGAAGACTCTCAGCCTCACTACCGTCCCGTGGAGCGCGGCGATGTCTCCGCCGAACTCGACCGTGCGGGAAGGGAGCCCTGAGTATGCTGGAAAGCGATACTCCAACTCGAGATGCTCCACATATGGAAGATCGGCCACCTCGATTCGGTGCGTGGCTGAGCGAATGCCACCGGATTCTACGAAATAATCGGTGTTCTCGTCCAGGCTGAGAAGGAGGAGCTCGAAGCCCTCCGATCCGTCCATGAACATGGATAGCTGGTCGAACGCGTCTGAGGACTCCCCGCGGAAAAAGATCTGAACGTCGTCGGTCTGGAAGCCCTGGAGCTCGGCCGTGACGAGTTGATCGGATCCCCGGGCAATCGTGACGCCACCGGGGCTCACGAAAATTGAATACGGGTTCACCGTTCCCGCATCCCGTGTCGGCAGGAGGAGGGCCGCCGCCCCGTTGCGGAGTTGACTCGGTCCCAGGAGCATTAGCGCGAGCGAGCCGAGTGCCATCGCGGCGAGGGCTCCCGACGCGCGATAAAGACCTTTTTGCTCGATCCGGCGCCCGAAATCGACATCGGCAGCGCGCTCGAGCGCACTCTCGACCAGTTTTCGCTCGAGCGCCTCAGAGGCTTGGTCCGACCCGGACTGCGTCTCGAGTGCGGCCAGCACTGCGGCCTCCAGCGAGGGCTCGTTTTCTTCCAGATAGAGTGCGGCCTGCTCGTCGGAAACTCTCCGCGCGAGAGGCCAAATGAGGAACCGGGCCACCAGTCCGGCCCCGGCCACCCACAGGATCACGCGGAACACTACGACTGAGGAGGCACTGAAACGTGAGACCTCGAGCCCAAAGACCGATAGGAGGAACGCCAGTAAACCGGCTCCGAGCACAATGGCCATTCCCCGGATCGCGATACGTGTACGCCACCGCCTACGAATCTTGCGAACCATGGCGAGGACCCGGTCGTGAAGAATGCCCTTATGTGTTGCTCGGTACATAATTCCTCCCATCCTCAAATCTGGTCGTCGCTGCCCGGGAAATCCAGTTCGACATGGCGGTTTCCGTCAACAGAAGCACCAGTGCTGCCGCCATCAGCAGTCGCCACAAGGACTGGCGTCGCTCCTGATTCCTCGCCTGCATCTCGGGCGTCAACAACTCTCCACCCGTGCCCAACTCACCGCTCGTCTCCCGAGGAGCCACGGCCCCCGCGAGTTCGGTGGGATCCATAGATTCCAACTCAGACTCCGTCACGTCCACGTTCACCGCTACAGCGAACACACGTTCTGGATCCGTACCCGGCGGCCGGACTTCATAAAACCCCTGCTCTTCCAGTTCCAAGAAACGAGGTCCGGGAGTCGCCGGCAAGGCGACGCTCCCACCCCCCGGTGTAAGCACGACCTGGTCCATCTCGGGCGCCAACTCAGTTTCTCGATCTGCGACAAAGACCAGGCCGGTAGGATCGGCTATGTCGAGGACCTGCCCGGCCGTGAACCAGGGCACGCGTTCCCGGTATCCGCTGAGGTGACGCATCATCTCGTGGATGAAGGGTAAAAATACCGGCTGCACGGCGAGATCGTTCCAAAAAGCATCCATGGTGCTGGTCCAGACGAGCACATAGCCGTCCCCCAGGCGCCGCTCGGCAAGGGCGACCGATCCGTCATCGAAGCGCGCGAGCACTCGTCCCTCCGGGCCCATCTCCAGATTCCGCGATCGGAAGAACCGCGCCCGTGCGAAGTCACCACCACGGGGACCCCCGAACAACTCGAAAACCGGATGGGAATAATCGACGTAACCCAATCGAGCGGCGCCCCTCGTGTGGTCCCGGGCTGGGCCGAAGCGTCCGGGAAGCATCTCTTCGAGCCCTGTCCGCCACGCGCTTCGTTCTCCGAGGACGAGCAGCAGTCCACCGCCCCCCTCGACGAACCCACGCAGGCGATCTGACGCCGCACCCTGTGGGAATGGGATATCGTTGAGAACGACCACATCTGTGGACACCAGATCGGCCGCCGAGACGGAACCCGAACGCCTTACCTCGACCTGGAACGCCGACTCCTCGCTGATCTCGAGCGTGGTTCGGATATACAAGCTGGCATCGGGCCGTGGACTGGCGCCCTCCAATACGAGCGTCGTCATCGCCCTTCCCGGCGAAAGCACGAAATGGAGCTCATCGTCTTGCGGAAGCGCATCGGGGTCGAGCCGGATCGAACCACGCGTATAGAGGTTCGCGAGTGTGAAGGGCTCGAACGTGACCGCGACTGAGCCAGTTGGATCGAGGGTAACGGTCTGGGTCTGAAGCTCCTGCCCGTCCAACTCGAGGACGATGGTTCGGTCGGCCTGCGCCTCGCCCTGACGGCGCACCACACGAGCCGTTACCGTCATGCGTTCCTGGCCTGAGAAGAACTCTCGCCGGAGGGCCACCGATGCCACGCCGGCGTTGGGCGTCTCGTCATCCGAAATCAGCACGGTATTCACCACCGTTCCTGGCGGAAATGTCACACCCTCGTCGCCATTCCAACCGGTGCGTTGGAAGTCGCTGATGATGAAGGCTTCACGGTTCGGGAATTGGGACTCTTCGAGGATCGTCTGGGCCAACTTCAGTGCCGGGCCATAAAGAGTCCCGTCTGCGCTCAGACTGGCCGTATCCACAGCCGTGAGCAGACGGCCTCGGTCTGAGGTCGTACGAAGAAGCGCCTCCGCGCCCCTCCCCATGAATACGAGGCTGGCCCGATCGGAAGGGTCCAAGCCCTGGAAGACTTCTCGAGCTTGAGTCTTCGCCCGCTCCCAGCGATCTCCATAGCCCATCGAGTACGATCGGTCCAATACGACGACGACTTCGCGAGGACCGAGCGTCGAGCCGATCGCTACCTCATTGTTGGCAAAGAAGGGGCGGGCGAACGCGGCCACGAGCAGCGCCAGTGCCAGAATCCGGATCGACAACAGTGCCCAATGGTGGATCCGTCTGCGCTGGGTCGACCGAAATGGGATCTTCCTGAGGAACATCAGGGAGGGGAACTCCACCACGTTTTTACGCTGTCTCTCGGTCAGGTGGACGACGATCGGCACCGCCAGACCAAGGAGGCCCAACAGGAACAGCGGGGCCAGAAGACCCATCAGCGCACCCTGGCCATTGCTTCGCGACTCGAGAGGTATCGGAAGAGCGCATGATCCAGGGGCTTCGACGTGTCGAGGACGGTGTAGTCGATCCTGCTCCCAGTGAAGAGGCGCCCCAACTCGTCGGTGTGGCGGCCGATGAGAGCACGATATTCCTCTGCGAGCTCATCGGGCACGACCGGAATCATCGTGCCACTTTCCAGATCCCGAAAACTCGCCGCGGCGTCGTACGTGAACTCGAGTTCAGCGGGGTCAAGC
>CAUZVZ010000069.1:0-14909 GCA_963583605.1 Gemmatimonadales bacterium UBA6960 | reverse complement strand
ACCTCGATCATGCGGGTGGGACTGGACACTTGGTTTCCCGCCTTCCGGACCTCGAAGTTCATCTACACACCGATGGCGTTCCGCACATGGCCGACCCCGAGCGGCTCGTGGCCAGCACCCGGCGGACGTTCGGCGAGGCGCACGATCGCCTGTGGGGAGAGGTCATGCCGGTTTCGGTGGATCGTATTCGACCGTGGGAGCCAGAGCGGCCCTTGCCGGTCCCCGGGGTCAGAGCCTTCGCCACCCCGGGACACACCGCCCATCATGTGTCCTACTTGTGCGAGGCCGACGGGACGTTTGTGGCGGGCGACGCCTTGGGGGTGATTCTTGCGCCGGGCGCGCCGACGCACCCGCCGACACCGCCCCCCTCCGTCGACGTGCCCGCTTGGTTGGATACTCTGCACGACCTCGAGTCGGTAGACCCTGAGGCGTTCGGCGTCTCCCATTTCGGTATCCACAACGGTTTCGCGGGCCGCGTTGTCGAGATGCGAGAACGGCTGTCCGCCTTCCGAGATAGGGTCGAGGCGGCCCTGGCCTCCGGGAACGACGGGGACCGCGACGTATATGAGCGCGAAGTCCGAGAGGAGATCTCTGCGTTCCGCCCGCGGGACGAGGTCGATGGGTATTTCGACGCGTTCAAGGCTGCGGGGGATTGGGACGGGATGCGGCTTTACCTGGAGCGGGCGAATCGCGCCGAAGAGGGATCCTCAGCAAAATCCGCAGACTAATCCACCGGTGGTGGGTATGACCCACTCTACCTATCCGCGCTCTGGGTTGCCACGTAGGCCGAAACCAATAAGCTGAGACAGTGGTGCGAATATCGTGTGCCTGAGAACGGAAGATCGAAGAGATGCAAGCGGAGAGGCTATGATGAAGCGAGTCCGCTCCGGTGCACCGATTCTTTTTGTTCTTGCCGCGCTGTTATGGTCGCACAGCCTGACTGCGGCCCAGGTGCCGGCGTTCCAGGCCGGCAACGACTTTGGCTTCGAGCTGCTCAGGCGGCTGCACGCGGAGCGGTCGGATGACGCGGTCAACGTCTTCATCTCACCCCTCAGCCTGTCCATGTCATTGGGGATGCTGCTGAACGCGGCCGGCGGCGAGACCTTCAATGCCATGGGGAACGTCCTGGGCCTGAACGGCCTCCCGGTGGCAGAGGCCAACGATGCCTACAGGGCCTTGGCTGAGTCACTCTTGCGTAAGGACCCCAGTGTCGAGTTTCGGCTCGCCAACACTTCGTGGCTCGAGGAGGGCATTCGGATCCGGCGGGACTACCGAAGCAGAGTGGAGGAGACTTTCGGCGCCCGGATCGAGACCGTGCGCTTCCGGGAGCCCGACATGGCCGGTGCGATCAATGGCCGGGTGGACGCGGCCACCGAAGGCCGCGTTCCGAACTTGGTCTCCGCTGAGGACTTCCGGGGTATGCTCGCCTTGCTGGTCAACACGATCTACTTCAAAGGTGGATGGACCGACCCGTTCGACCCGGCTGAGACCACGGCGGTCGACTTCCGGCAAGCCGACGGCTCCACCGTGAGTGTTCCGATGATGTGGCAGGCGCTGGACGCACGGATGGCGGGAGGCGTGGGCTCCGGTGAGGACTTCGCGGTGGTGGACTTGCCATACGGTGCGCGATCCTTCTCGATGATGGTGGTGGTCCCGGTTGGTGACGCAACGCTGGCTGAGTTGGTAGAAGATATGGACAGTGAACGCTGGCAAGAGTTGGTGGACGCGCTGCAGCAGGAGACGCGAACGGAGGTCCAGCTGCCTCGCTTCGAGCTGAGCTACGAGCGGGGACTCAACGATGTCCTCAAGGCGATGGGCATGGAGGTGGCCTTCGATCAATCTAGGGCGGACTTCGGTTGGCTGTTGGGGGACGCCAGAGTTGCCGCCGGACCCCACATCGGCCGGATGAAGCAGAAGGGCTTCCTGAGGGTGGATGAGGAGGGCACCGAGACCGCCGCCGCTACTGGGACCGCTCGCGCCGCAGCAGCGACTGCGGTTCTTCGGGCTGACCGGCCGTTTCTGTTCGCGATCCGTGAACGGACATCCGGCGCGATTCTCTTCGTGGGAACCGTGTCCGACCCGACGTCCTGACCAGGCCCGGCAGGCACTGAGGCCCGGCGGAGCCACCCGTCACTCGAAATCCTTGATCCGCGGCGGAGCTTGATCCACGGCGGAGACTGCCGCAGCCCTGTGGGGTGTGAAACTCGAACTCACCCCAAGCAGGAGGAAGACCCATGCACCAACTTCGTCAGATTACCCTCACGCTGTTGCTCTTGACCCTGGCCGCCACCGCTAACCTCCTCCCCACGCCCCACCCAGCCCAGGCCCAGTCCGTCCTGGATCGAACCCCGAACCTCTCCGGTGGCTGGACCGGCATAGAGGGCACCGTCTACTTCAACTTCCTCCACCGCTTCTGGAAGATGGGGACGACCAACAGCAAGGTCCTCAACTCGCCGACGTTCTTCTTGGCCGTTCCACTGCCCGAACGCACGCTCGTGGGCGTCGACTACTCCAGCAACTCAATCGTGGATGGTGCCAAGTTCAACGAGTATGAGTTCTTCTCCCGTTGGACTCCAGTATCCGCGTCCGCTGGCAGCCCCCTCGACGTTTCCATCATGGCGGCCTACAACAGCGCGGCCTCCAGCGGCGACGTCGAGGTCACAGCGGCCATTCCCGCAGGTCCGGTGAAGCTCATGGCGATCGGGCGTTTCCTGCCGGATGTCTACGACGACGGGCTCGACGAATCGAAGTGGGCCGTAGGCGGGGGAGCGACGCTCCGCGTCTCGGACAACGTGTCCCTGGCGGGAGACGTGGCGGCTGAGGTCTCGATGAGCGACCGGTTCCAGGTACGCGCCCGCGGTCGTCACCATCTCGGCGGGTCAGGCGGTGCGCTGGCGTAACCCGTCGGCTGTGGTCCACACGGTAACCGCTGATCCGTCCCAGGCCATGGAGGCGGACAACGTCTGACTTCCCTCCGGTGCCGGCGCTTTCGATTCGGGAGATATCGGCCCGGGGGGGAGCTTCACGTGGACGTTCAGGGAGCGGGGCGAGTACCGGTACGTCTGCATCGCACACGAAGGAGCCGCCATGGTGGGCACGATCATGGTTCGTTGACGCGGTGGGGCGGTTTCGTTGAGCTTTTGACGCTCCGCGGACGCCCACCCCTCACCCGAAGTTCTTGATACCCGGCGGAGACTGCCTGAGCGCCGTCAAGTAACGAAAAGGAGCGCCGGGGCTTCGCTCCGGCGCGGCCCAATATTCCAGGGTCTCCGGCAAATCCGGACGCCCCGGCAGGGCAGGGTGGACCGCCGCCGGCTGTTCCGCTTCACGGACTCGAACGGCCTTCACGCTGTGGGCGATCACATTCGTGGTCAGCCCGCCTTTTTGAAGGCGTCCACGGACCACGAGAAACGGCTCCATCCGCACGGTCGTTCGGCATTTGCCGTAGATTTTTGGTTTAATAATCACATTTATGGGACCAGACTCATCTTCCATTAACACAAATACATAGCCGTTTGCGGTAGAAGGACGTTGGCGGGCCACGACAATGCCGGCCACCGTCACGGTGGCGTGATTGGGAAGGTCCGAAAAACGATCGCCGGTCACGGTTTCGGGGGGAAGTTCATCCCGGAGTAGAGAGAGGGGATGGAGGTCCGTGGAGAAGCGGAGCATGCGGTACTCGGCCACCATCCGCTCCGAATCGTCGAGGTCGGGGAAGACGATTCGCGCGTGCGGGTCCTCCAAGCCGAGTTCGGTTTGGGGATGGTCGTCCCGGCCGCCGCTCCGCCCCGCATCGTCTTCCGGGCCCAGCCAGAGCCCGGCCTGCCATAGCAGTTCCCTCCTAGTCAGGCCGAAGCTCTCGAACCCACCGACCCAGATCAGGTTCTCGACGGCGGGCCTCTTCAGGGCCGCGGGCGTTCTGCGGAGGAAGTCTGAGAGGGAGGCGAACGGCCCATGTCGCTCCCGCTCCTCGACCACGCATTTGGCGATGTCGGTTCCCCAACCTCGGACGAAACCCAGGCCGATCCGGAGGTCGGACTCCTCAGGCGTGCACTTCACGCCGCTGTGGTTGACGTCGGGCAGGCGGATTCCGATGCCATGGCGGCGGGCGTCGCGGCCCAGGGCGTCCAGGGAATAGAAGCCCATCGGTTGGTTGTTGAAGAGCGCGACGTAGTACTCCGTGCCATGGTAGTAGCGGAGCCAGGCGGATTGGTAGGCGAGCAGGCCGAAGGCGGCGGCGTGGGACTTGGGAAACCCGAACTCGCTGAAGGCGGCCACTTGCTGAAAGACCTTTTGAGCGGTGGTCTCGTCGACGCCCCGCTCACGTGAGCCGTCGCGGAAGGCCTCCCAGTGGGCGTCCATGGCCTCCTCGGAGCGTTTTCGGCTCATGGAACGCCGCAGACTCTCCGCCTGGCCGTCCGAGAATCCCGCGAGGGCCTGGCATACCTGGAGCACCTGATCCTGGAAGATGATGACACCCAGTGTCTCTCCCAGGGCCTCTTCGAGGAGAGGATGGTCGTACGGGACCCGGAAGTTCGGGTCCTCGCGCAGGAGCTCGCGCCGGCGCACGTATGGGTTGACCGCGCCCCCCACGATGGGACCGGGCCTCACGATGGCCACCTGGATGGCCAGATCCTCCAGATTACGGGGCTGCACACGGCGGATCATCTGGATCTGGGCCCGGCTCTCCACCTGGAACATGCCGATGGTGTCCCCCGTGCAGATGTGCTCGTAGAGCGTCTCGTCGGCGAAGTCGATGCGTGACAGGTCCGGGGCCCGGCCTTGTCGCTCCGAGATCAGGTCCACGGCGTCTTCGACGAGGGAGAGCATGCCCAGCGCGAGAAAGTCGATCTTGATGAACCCCGCGTCGTCGCAGGAGTCCTTGTCCCACTGGCACAGCACCCGGCCCTCCCAGGCGGCGGGCTCCAGGGGCACGATCTCCACAAGAGGACGACTCGAGATGATCATGCCGCCCACGTGCTGGGAGACGTGGCGGGGAAGACCCCGGATGTCTTCGGCCAGCTCGCAGAGCGCTTGCCACAGCGGTGAGCCGGCCTTCTCGCGGAACTCAGGCAGGCGCTCCAGCTCGGCGAGCAGACCCCCGCCCGAGCGCCGCTCCGCCAGCTTGGAGAGCTTCTCCAGATCTCCCATTGGGAGGTTGAGGGTCTTCCCGATCTCACGGAGCGTCGATTTCAGGCGGTACGTGGGAAACGAGCACACGAGCCCCGTGTGCTCGCCCCCGTATCGCTCGTAGACCCGGAGGATCAATTTTTCCCGGATGTCGCGTGGGAAGTCGAGGTCGATGTCCGGAACGCTTTGCATGGCTTCGTTCAGGAAGCGGCCCAGGAAGAGGTTCGTTTTGACGGGATCGACGTGGGAGAGGCCGATCAGGTAGCAGATGATCGACGACACCGAGGAACCCCGCCCCCGTCCCGGAGGCAGGCCGGCGTGGGCCCTGGGGGCGCCGCCCCGGATCTCAGCGGCCACATCCCGGGCCAACTCCATGATGTCCCGGTAGACCAGGAAAAAACCGGCCAGGCCGTGAAAGTCCACCAGCGTGAGTTCCTGGTGGAGGCGCTCGCGGGCGTCGGCTTCCAGCTTGGAGCCCTGGTAGCGTTCGTCCAGCTTGGCGAGGCAGATGGCAGCCAGGTTTTCGATCGCTGCACCCCGTTCGCTCCCCTCGAAGTCCGGAAACGTGTAGCCCAGGTCTTTGGTCAAGTCGAAGGCGGCGCACCGCTCGGCGATCTCCAAGGTGTGGGCGAGGGCGTCCGGGCGGCTCCGGAAGCGGTGGGCCATTTCCTCAGGCGGGGCCAAGTAAAATCGTGCGTTGGCACGGCGTTGCTCGTGCGAGCCGTTCAACGTCGTCCGATTCCGGATGGCCACCAGGACGTCTTGAAGCCGGTGCCGTTCGGGGCGGTGATAGTGAACGTTCCCCGTAGCCACCACGGGGATTCCGAGTCGGTCGGCAAGCCGGCCGAGGTTACGGTTCCGGTAGCCGTCCCCCTTCTGCTCGTTGTCCTGAAGCTCGACGAAAAGACCCCGAGAGCCGAAGGCGGCATGCAGGCGCCGGGCCAGGAACTCAGCGGTGGCCGTGTTGTTCTCCAGCCCCCTCGACAACGGGCCTCGCCGGCACCCGCTGAGGGCGATGAGCCCCTGTGTGCGTGCGAGGAGGGAAGAGAGGAGGAGGGTGGGCCGCCCCCGTTCACTCTGGAGGTGCGCCTCACTCAGGAGCCGGCAGAGGTTGGCATAACCGGCCGGGGTTTCGGCCAGGAGGGTCATGTGGCAGCCTCGGGCCAACGGGTCTCCATCGGGATCCTCCGCCCTCAATCCGTCCACAACCAATCCATCCAAGCCCTCAGGGATCCCCGGAATTTCCAGAGCCACCGTGACCTCGGCACCGGTGATGGCTTGAAGTCCTTCGGCGCGGGCCGCCTGGGCGAATTCCATGGACCCGTACAGCCCGTTGTGGTCCGTGAGCGCCATGGCGGGATAACCCAATTCGAGAGCCCGAAAGACCAGCTCTTCCGGATGAGAGGCCCCGTCCAGGAAGGAGAAACCGGAATGGCAGTGGAGCTCGATGTAGGGCGGCGTCGGCACAGTATTGGGTCGGTGTGGGACGATATTCGGTTTTTATTCGGGCAGGGGCGCATTATAGACCGAAAATCGGTAGGAGGCAATGAGAACGGCGTCTCTCTCCCTATGGTCCGCTCTTCGCGCGAATGCCGCTTCTCTCTACGTTTCCTCCCATGGAAATCGGCATCTACAGCTTCGCGGAGACGCGCTTCTATCCTACGACGGGCCACCAGCTCGACGTGGGCGGGCGGCTGCGAGACCTTCTGGAGGAGATCGAACTCGCCGACGAGGTGAGGCTGGACGTCTTCGGCGTGGGAGAACACCATCGGCCGGACTGTGCGGTCTCAGCGCCCGCCGTGGTCTTGGCCGCGGCTCGCACCAAGCGGATCCGCCTCACGAGTGCGGTCTCCGTGCTGAGTTCCGACGAGCCGGTACGTGTGTTCCAGGACTTCGCCACGCTGGACCAGATTTCGGGCGGACGGGCGGAGATCATGGTGGGGCGGGGGTCATTCACTGAGTTGTTCCCCCTCTTCGGACAAGACCTCTCGGATTACGACGAGAGGTCTTGTCCGAGAAGCTCGATCTGCTCCTGAAGGTGCGGGAAGAGGAGCGGATCACATGGTCGGGTCGGCATCGGCCGTCCATCGACGATCGTGCCGTGTATCCCCGACCGCTCCAGGACCCGATACCGGTCTGGGTCGCCGTCGGGAGGACGCCCCAGTCGGTCCAGCGCGCAGTTCGGCGGCATACTCCGATAACGACGTCATCGCCATCACAGTAGTTTGGGGCGTATTCAGTGGCCCACCACGGCAGCGCCGTTTCGTCGAGTGGGATCTATTGATGAACGACATTGGTCCGTGGGACTTTGGAGATGCAGGCCTCAATCCCGCCCTCATGGACATCGCCAACGTCGTGACCCATGAACTCGGCCATGCGGCGGGTCTCGGCCATCCCCCGAGCGAGCGAGTGCGTCGATGAGACCATGTACGCTTTCGCGACTGAGGGAGAGACGAAGAAGCGCGATCTGAATGCTGGGGATATACAGTGGATCGTCAAGTTGTACCAATAGGGTCTAGAAGGCGAACAAGCGAGAGCAGCAAGGGGCTCTGGGGTCGGGTCAGACCGGCGCGTCCCCCCGCCCAACCACCTCCCTCGCACCGGCCTCCGCTTCCTCCATCCCCACGCGGATGACATCCGGCGCGAATCCACGGCGGCTCAGGAAGTTGTGCAAGCGCCGACGAGCCCGCTCACGCTCGTCGCATCGCTCCGCGTCGGCCAGGCTCTCGATCAGGGTTGCTCCCTGACGATCGAGCCAACGTCGAGCGGCCGCGCAAGCCAAGTCCCCTTCCGACGTTTCTTCGTTGCTGAAGGCCTGGTCGATGGCTTCCTCCGCGATCTCGGCGGACACTCCCTTCTGGCGCAGCTCCTGGGTTAAACGAAAGCGTCCTCTCGGCTTGAGGCGGATCCGGCTGCGCACGTATGCCGAAGCGAAGGCATGGTCATCGATGAGCCCCTCTTCCTTGAGGGCGCGGAGGCACCACTCCACTGATGCATGCGGAAAGTCCTTGGAACGGAGGCGGCGCCGAAGCTCTTGCTCGGCTCTCGGTCTGTACGAGAGAAGATGAAGGGCGGCTTGGCGAACACGCCACTTGGTATCGTCTTCCTGCAGTTGGGCGACATCCTGCGTGGTCAGGTTGCTCCCGACGTGGATGCCGGAGCGCTCCATGACGTCCAGAGCGATCTCGAGAGGCTCGGTGCCCTCCAAATGCAGGAGGACACGGTTCTTCTTGCGCCGCATGAATTGGATGCGGAGGACTTTTGATGTCACAAGATGTGATTTCAAAGCAGCCTCACTGCCTGTACCACCCTCCGGTCACGAGGTCCCGGAAAAGGATGACCGGCCGGCCGTCCTCCAGAACCAGGGCGTAGTACTTTCTGGAAATCGGTACGCGCCACCATTCATCGTCGATCCTCCATCGCTCTCGAACCGCCATTACCCGGAGTCGCTTTCCTTTTTGATGAAGCTCGGTCGGTAAGCCCTCGTCGTCGGTGCGCACTCGGACCGGGGAAGGGGACTTCAAGGGCCGCAGCCTCTGCCGCTTGCTGGTGCGCTCGTGTCCGGCGTGGCTCACTGATGGCGTACTGGGATTCATGAGAATCGGGTTCGAAATCTAACCGAATATAAACCGAAACTGTGGGCGGCGCAATTTCGGATGGGGACTGATGCAGGGGTATTCAGGCCAAAAAGAGAGACTCAGTCCAGGAAACTCAGAAGCCGGTTCGCTGGAGGGAGCTCTCAGTTCGGTGGCAACGCACTTTTGACGCCACGGAGGTTCTGATCACGGTCTTCCACTCCCCCTAGTCCGCGAATCTCCCGACCGCGGAAACGCTGCTCCAAGGCGAATGGCAGTTCGAGATTTCTCATCGATTTCTGCCACCGTTTTCAGATGGCCAGGCGCCCTCTGGGGTCTGGACGGACCGATATTCAACCGGATGGGATTGGCCTCCGCACTACACGATCGGGGAATGTTTACCCTTCAGCGCACGAACCTGACCGACACCCGGGGTTTCAACGTAAAGGTTCGAGTGTTTGAGGCTGAGCGGGAGTCGACTCGGGTGATGTTGGCGGTGGTTGCTGGCCCGGTCTGGAATGGAGACGCCTCGCTGCTCTTGGACGGATCGAGTCGCGCCTGGCAGTACTACGGGCAGTTGACCGCCAACGTGATGCTCGGCGGGCGATTCGCCCTTGGTGTGGTCCCCTCCTTCTTGGAACCCCCGCCTGGATGCAGCACAGGCTGAAAACACGTTCTCGCTCAGGATCGGGTCAGGCCTACCTGTCACAGCACGTGAGCGTTCTCGGTGAGTGGAACGTCAGTGAGGAACGGGTTGGGCAGGAGTACGACTCCGGGACCTTCGGTGTCGAACTCGAGACCGGAGGGCACTTCTTCAAGCTCGTATTCTCGAACTCTGTGCGCCTCAACCCGGCTCAGTTCATAGCGGGTACACCGTTCTCCTTCGGCCCGGACGAATGGCGTCTCAGCTTCAACATCACTCGAGTGCTCTAATTCTGAGGACATCGCTTTGAGGATTCGCTCCCTCGAGCGTCACGGATCGAAATTCAGCAACGCGTGTCGTCGCTCCGGGATCCTGGACCAGGGATCGATCTCCACGACGCGGTAAAGCGGAGAGAACCCCAGCTTCAGCTTCAACTCCATCACGGCTTCCCGCAGAGAGGACAGGATGGCTCCCTCAGACAGTTCCCGTCCGTTCCTCTCTCTGCCGTTGGCTTCCGCACGACCGAAGAGGTCGCTCTGGGATGTCGCGGGGCCGAACTGGAAGAACTCCACCATGAGGGTCTCGACCGCTCGCAGCGGAGGGGACAGGGCCATCCGGGTTCGGACGGTGAAGGCGATGCGGTCCCGCTGGGACGTGGGCTCTCGCAGGATCGTCTCCAGGGCCCAAGAGCCCCCACCCTCCAGATGCGCCCTGAGGCGCATCCCCTGTATGCTCCGGCCTTTGCGTTCCAGATGGGCCAGCGCCCGTTCCAGGAGCCGGTCGAGGGCCCCGTGGAGCGTGTCCACTTGGCCCACGGGAGTGTGGAATTCCATGGAGACACGGATCGGTTGGGGGCGGTAGTATGGCTGGACGGGGTCGATGCGCTCACCCGTGGCCCACGCCCGGGCCTTCTGCCCGTCGGGGCCGAACTGCCCGACCAGGGCGGGGCTCGGAAGGCGAATCAAGTCGCCCAGGGTCTCGATGCCGAGTCTCTCGAGTCGCTCGGTCATGACCGCATCCACCGGGAGCACGGAGACAGGACATGGGCTCAGGAATGCCGGTAATTCCTGATCCGGAACGATCACGGCCCGGCCCGGCCCCGCCCCGGCTGCGGCCACCCAGGCCCCGAATTTTCCAGGAGCCCATCCGATTCTCGTGGCGGCCACTAACGGGCGAGGGAATATTTTCAAGAGCGTGTGTAGCACCCTCTCCACTTGTCGCGAGGGTGAGCCGTACAGCCGGCCGAGTCCATCCATGCCGACGAAGATCCGCCCACGGCCGGCGGGCTCCACGATGGGACTCAGGCCCGACAGGATTTCCAGAAGCTCTTCCTGCGTAGCGTCGTAATGGGCCGGATCGGGCTCTAGGAGGGTGAGGGAAGGGCACAGAGCGACGGCTTGCGAGATGAGTTGCCCCGGCCGTACGCCTGCGATCGAGGCGCGCTCGGAGACCTGCCATATGGTCCTCCGGGTGTTCTCCCCGGGGGAGAGAAGGGCTACGGACGTGCTGTCCAACTCCGGGGTCCGAACCAGCTCCAGCCGAAGTTCGAACGTGGGCAGCCAGGTGCACAGCGCTTGGCGGCTTCCACGCTGCCGAGTGGCGGTGGCTCCCTTGTTATCCCACCCACAAACGGTGAGGTGGGTGGGAGCACCATACACGCGTGAACGGGGCTTCGACATGGTCGGATGAGCCATCGGATGAGGCGGGACGAATACCGAATAAAAACCGAAAGTCGAAGATAGGTCTAGAAACCCGAAGGAGCAAGCGTCGGCGTTCCCACCGAGCCATTGGCGCTCACTTCCCCCTGGGGTATCTTTCGTCGCTTACCAGCCCTGTCCTATCGTGGCGGAGCCTAGGAAATCCGAACATTTACGGCATCGCTCTGGAGCGTTTCTTTGGCCAACTACAAGCACGCGGTAATTCCCTCGGACGGAGACAAAATCACCAAGGAGAGCGGCCACTTAGTAGTACCGGACCGACCGATCATCCCTTTTATCGAGGGCGATGGCATCGGCCCCGACATCTGGCGGGCCACACAGGCCGTTGTCGACGCGTCTGTTGAGCACGCGTATCAGGGGGCACGGCAGATCGTCTGGATGGAGATCTATGCCGGCGAAAAAGCCAATGCGAAAACCGGAGAGTGGATTCCGGGAGAGACTTTCGAGGCTCTACGGGAATTAAAAGTGGGCATCAAGGGGCCGCTCACCACGCCGGTCGGCGGGGGAATTCGCTCTTTGAACGTGACGCTTCGGCAAGTTCTCGACCTCTACTCCTGCATCCGTCCAGTCCGCTGGATCGAGGGCGTTCCGTCTCCCATGAAAGAGCCTGAGAAGCTCGACGTGATCATCTTTCGAGAGAACACGGAAGATGTGTACGCAGGAATCGAGTGGGCTTCCGGTACCCCTGAGGCGGACAAGGTGCGTGCTTTTCTGGTCGATGAACTGGGTGCGAACATCCGTGAAAGCAGCGGAATCGGCATCAAGCCGATCAGTCCCTTCGGCACAAAGCGCCATGTGGCGGCGGCTATTCGTTATGGGTTGGAGAGAAAACGGCGCTCGGCCACGCTCGTCCACAAGGGCAACATCATGAAGTTCACCGAGGGCGCGTTCCGTGACTGGGGGTACGAGGTGGCTGCGGACGAGTTCGCGGACAGCACGATCGCCGAATCGTCCGTGTGGGACGGTGCGGATCCGACGGGCAAGCTCTTGATCAACGACCGCATCGCCGACGCCATGTTCCAACAAGTTCTGTTGCGCCCGGACGAGTACGACATACTCATCACGCCGAATCTGAACGGCGACTACCTCTCGGATGCATGCGCTGCCCAGGTGGGCGGATTGGGAATGGCGCCCGGCGCCAACGTGGGGGACGACATCGCGCTCTTCGAGGCCACCCACGGTACGGCACCCAAG
Organism: Gemmatimonadales bacterium UBA6960; assembly: GCA_963583605.1. GTDB lineage: Bacteria > Gemmatimonadota > Gemmatimonadetes > Longimicrobiales > Gaopeijiaceae > UBA822. The sequence continues at coordinate 2,649 of CAUZVZ010000069.1, read as the reverse complement.
TATGCGGACCAGGACAAGGTCAATCCGGGGTCGTTGATTCTTTCGGCGGTCATGATGCTGGAACACTTGGGCTGGTATGAGGCCGCCGAGGCGGTGCTGCGCGGCATGGAGGGGGCCGTGGGCGCCAAGACGGTGACTTACGATCTCGAGCGGCAAATGGACGGCGCCCGGACGCTGAAGACGTCAGAGTTCGGCCAGGCCGTCATCGAGCACATGTAGCCGGGACCGGCGGAACCCTATGAACGTTCGTTGCGTCTCATCGGCCGACGCGGCCAGCCACGACACGCCTCTGCTGGTCCTTCCCGTTTACGATTCCGGGGAGGAGGACGGGGTCCACGAGGCGCAAGTCATTGCGCCGGCAGGTCTCTCTGAAGTGCTCGCAGGCGCTTTTCCCTCCGAGGATCTAAAGCACAAGCCCGGCGAGAGTGCCTTCGTCTACCTCAACATGGATGCCGGCCCCCGGCGCGTGCTTCTTCTCGGAGCAGGAAAACCGTCTGAGTTGGACCTCGAGGGAGCACGACGCTTCGCGGGCTACGCGGTTCGGGCGGCAGAGTCCGTCGGGGTCTCGGGGCTTACGGCCTATCTCGGCTCCGGTGTGCCGGAGGATGCGGTGCAGGCCGCTACCGAAGGAGCCGTTTTGGCGTCGTGGCGCTTCACGGAGATGAAGAGTGTGGATGAGGACGACGCTCCCGTCGACGTGTCGCACTTCGAGGTCATGGTCGACCCCGAGGATCTGGACGCGGGGGAGGCCGGAATCGAAGCGGGCGGCGCTGTGGGACGGGCTGTCAACTTTACGCGGACCCTGCAATCGCGACCGGGGAACGTGGCCACGCCTTCGCATCTGGCCGATGAAGCCTCGAGAATGGCCGGTGAGCGTGGCCTGCGGGTCACGATCATGGGGCCGAAGGAACTCGAGGCTGAGCGCATGCATGCACTCTTGTCTGTCTCTCGGGGGTCGGATGAGGAACCACGCCTGATCGTGCTGCACCATGACGGGGGCCCTGACGGTGACGCCCCTCTGGTCCTGGTCGGGAAGGGGCTCACGTTCGATGCGGGAGGCATCTCGATCAAACAGGCCAGTGGTATGGAGGACATGATCTTCGACATGTCCGGGGGTGCGGCCGTCATCGGAGCCATGCAGGCCATCGCCGAGTTGAATGTCCCGCTCAACGTCGTGGGGATCGTGCCTTCGTCCGAGAACATGATTAACGGACGAGCCATGAAGCCGGGCGACATTATCGGGTCACGTGAGGGAAAGACCATCGAGGTGGTCAACACCGATGCCGAAGGGCGCTTGATTCTCGCCGACGCTCTGTCCTACGCACAGGGTCTTGATCCGGCTGTAATCGTCGACTGTGCGACCCTCACGGGCTCCGTGGTCATCGCATTGGGTCACCATGCGGCGGCCGTCTTCAGCACGGATGAGGATCTGGTCGAGGAGTTGAGGGAGGCGGGAGACCGATCCGGGGAGCGCTGTTGGCCTCTCCCGTTGTGGGACGATTATCGGCGCCAGATCGACAGCCAGGTCGCCGACCTCGTCAACATCGGAGGCCGCGCGGGTGGCAGCATTACCGCGGCTTGCTTCTTGAAGGAATTCGTGGGGGATTGCCGCTGGGCGCATCTCGATATCGCGGGTACGGCCTACGGCGAAGGCAAGCTCTCCTACCAGCGAAAAGGCGCCTCCGGCTTCCCCACGAGGCTTCTCGTCGATTGGGTGCGGAGTCGGGCGGGGTGAGAGACCCGCTCCGACGATTCCTCGCGCCCCGGGCCCATAAGGCCGGGGCGTTCTACGTTAGAGAACCAGCCAGGACCGTCGCCCCAAGTCAGACCGCTGCATCTTTTGCCGTTCGGCTCGCCCTTGCCGCAGCGATGCTTGCGGCGGGTGCCATCCCGTCCGCAGCGCTGGCGCAAATTCCGGGCGTCGCAGGCCCGCCCCCGGATACGCTTTTGGCCGGAGCCGACTCCTCGAGCCTGACGCCCGGAGTTGCCGAAGCCGATTCCAGCGCGATCCTGGCCGATTCAACCACGATCCTCGCTGATTCAGGTCGGGTGGCACCTCCGATAATGCCCGCGATCTCGTCGGGCCCGGGGCCCTCGCTTGGCTTGGCGGTCTGGTCCTGGGATCGCAACGCACTCATGTCTACCAGAGCGGCCACTTTGGCGGAGCTCGTCGCCCTCATTCCCGGCGTGATCGCCCTGAAGGGAGGTGACTATGGAACCCCTGTGACCGTGATGTCGTTCGGGGCAGGGGGCGGCCGTGTCCGGGTCATATGGGACGGTTTCGAGTGGATACCGCTCGAAGGCGGCGTGCCTGATCTATCCCGAATCGGCCTCGCCGGCTTGGATGAGGTCCGAGTGGAGCGACAGCCTGGAGGGCTACGCATCGAGCTCAGAACCCGAGAGCCGACGAGTCGGGATCCAGCCACCTTGGTGCAGGTGGGGACCGGCGATCTCGGAACCAATCTCCTCCGTGGGCTTTTCGTCTCTCCCAGGGCCTTGGGGGGGGCGCTCACCTTGGCTTTCGACCGTGTGGAGACACGAGGCCCGGGCCTGCAGGCGGGCGGCTCATTGAGCGGCTTCGCACTTCGATACGCGATCTCCCGCGGAGATCGAGGTGGCGTCGTGGCCGAGATGAGGCGATTCGCTCCC
>CAUZVZ010000068.1:0-14916 GCA_963583605.1 Gemmatimonadales bacterium UBA6960 | reverse complement strand
CTCCTGAAAGATCATCGAGATCGCATTGCCGCGAATCTCGCGGAGCCGAGCGGGCTTTACTTCCAGCAGTTCCTCGTCGTTGAAGCGGATGGAGCTGCCCACCACAATCTCACCGGGCGGCGAAGGGATCAGCCCCAAGACCGAGAGCGCCGTCACGGTCTTGCCGCACCCCGACTCCCCGACGATGCCCAACGTCTCTCCCGTTCCGACCTGGAGGGACACGCCGTCGACCGCCCGGGCCACGCCTGCGTCCGTCGTGAAGTACGTACGGAGATCCGTCACCTCGAGAAGAGGCATCAGGTCCTCAGACGTGGGTCGAGGGCGTCTCTCAGCCCATCCCCGACCAGGTTGAACGCCACCACCGTGAGCACAATTGCCAGGCCCGAGAATGTGGATATCCACCAAGCGTCGAGCAGATAACCACGACCGTCCGATACCATGGACCCCCATGAAGGTGTGGGAGGTTGAAGACCGAGACCGAGGAAAGAAAGACCGGCCTCCAGCACGATGACGTTTCCCACGCCGAGCGTGGCAGTGACTATGACCGGGGCCAGTGCGTTGGGGATCACATGCCGGAGGATGATGCGCCTACGACTGAACCCGAGAGCCCGGGCCGCCTCGATGAATTCCCGCTCTCGTAGACTGAGGACTTCGCCACGAACGATTCGTGCCGTGCCAGGCCACTGCGTCAAGCCCAGGACGGCCATGATGAGGAAGATCGAGTTCGATTCGAATAACGCGACGATGGCGATGAGAAGCACCAGACGCGGAAAGGAGATCACCATGTCGACGAAGCGCATCACCACCGTATCGACCCAACCGCCCAAATAGCCGGACACGGCTCCCAGCAGAGTGCCGATCGTGACACTGATCCCCACCGCAATGAAACCGATCGAAAGGGAGATCCGTGCGCCATACATGATGCGCGAGAAGACGTCTCGAGACAGGTGGTCCGTCCCGAGAGGAAACTCACCACCGGGAGCGACCAATCGGGCCGTCAACAGCGAGGCCTGAGTAGCCGGGTCGTGCGGAGCGATCAAGGGCGTAATCAAGGCGATCAGGTAGATCCACACGACGACCATCACACCGATCACGGCGACGCGGTTTTTCTTGAACGCTCGCGCGGTGAGACTCCATTGACCTATGCCACTGCGCTCCATCTCGGCGGGGCGCGACACGTCGAACATGGACCATCCCCATGCGCCGAGTAGGCCGGCCACGACCGTCAGCGACGCAATCTGGTGATCAAGCGGCCCGCCCCAGCCGGCGCCGAACCGGGCCCACCGATTCAGAAGCACGCCGAGAAGTCCCAACCATACCGTCAGACTCATGCCGCCTACACCCCACCGGCCTTTCAACATCTGTGGAAACCCGGGGAGTACAGCCGAGAGAGACGCGTCAGTCATATCGAATCCGCGGATCCACCACGGCGTACAGCATGTCCGAAACGAGGTTACCCACCACGACCATATTGGCGAAGACCAGGCTACCACCCATGATCACCGGATAGTCACGCTCCGTAATGGCGTCTACCACGAGCTTACCCATCCCCGGCCATGAAAAAACCGACTCGATGAAGACGGTGCCGCTGAAGAGAAAGGGGAGGTAGAGACCGAGCAGTGTGATCACCGGAATCAGGCCATTCCGGAGGGCGTGCTTGAAAATCACTACCGGCTCCGACAACCCCTTGGCACGCGCTGTACGAACGAAGTCCTGACGGATGACCTCCAGCATGCTTCCCCGCGTATAACGAGCGATCCCGGCGGCTAACACGAGAGCCAAAGACGTTGCCGGAAGCGTCAGGTGCAAGAGCCGGTCTTGGACCTTCTCCAGGGGACTGAGGAAGGCGTAGTCGACGCTCTGGATGTCCGTACCTGGGAATTGGATCGGCCATTGCAACTCATAGGCGAAAAGACTGAACACGAGCACCATCATCAGCGCCAGCCAAAAAGACGGCATGGAGTAGAAGAAGAGGCCCACGATCGAGGCGACAGAATCCAGCAGGGAGTACTGGCGCACGGCCTGCAGGATGCCGAGCAAAATACCGAAGACAAACGCGACTCCGATAGCACTCACAGAGAGGAGTAGCGTGTTGGGCAGAAGTTCCTTGATGACGTCCAGGACTGGTCGATTATGCGAGAACGAAACTCCGAGGTCCCCTTGACCGAGGGCCCCGAGCCATCGCACGTAACGAATAGGAATGGGCTGATCGAGGCCGAGGTTGACACGGACCTGCTCGATGGCCTCCTGCGACATGTTGGGGCTCATGAACCTCAGCGCGGGATCGCCCGGGGCGAGGTTCACCACGAAGAAGATGATCGTGGCGATGCCGAGGACGAGGGGAATAGCGCCGAGGAGCCGCCGCACAATGAATGTTGTCACGGCTCGATCTCTAAGAAGCCTTCACGGGTCCGGAGTTGGCGTTCGTCATCGCTGGTCGGCAGGAACCCACCAATCTTTGATGTTCAGCCATTCGCCACGGGAGTCCATCTCCACGCCGCGGAGCCGCTTGCTCACGCCGTCGAGCCGGTCGGGAAAGAAGAAGAAAGTATAAGGCTGCTCGTCTACCAAAAGTTCTTGGTATTGCTTCCAGAGCGGCTTCGCATCCGTCCGGTCGACGACCAGGGGCAGCTGGTCCAGAAGGCTGTCGATATCCGGGCGAAGAGTACCGGAAAAAGCGTAGGTCCCGGAGAAATTCCGGCTGTGGAGGAGGTCGGTGTCATCCAACTTGTACTCGACCACCCAACCCATGACCACACCATCGAAGTCACGAAACGTCGGGTCGCTGATCTGACTGAGTAGGGTACCCCACTCGACTACTGTCGGCGCGACCTCGACGCCTATTTCGGCCAGCTGCGCCTGCATGATCTCCGCGATGCCCTGCCGGATGCCGTTCCCATCATTGTACTTGATTGAGATGGAAAGCCGATCCCCGTCGCCATTCTCACGAATGTTGTCTCCGTCCCGATCCACCCACCCCGCAGCATCGAGCAAAGCCCTGGCAGCATCCTGATCATACGCCGTGGCCTGCCTGCCTACGGAGGGGTCGTATGCCCAATGGAACGGGGGTACGCTCCCGTTCGCCACCGTTCCGTATCCCTGCTGCAAGGCGTCCACGATCTCCTGCCGGTTCGTGCCTCTTGTGAGCGCTTGGCGCACCCTCTTGTCGGCAAGCTGTGGTCGGCGGGCGTTCCACCCAACGAAAGTGTACTGCCGGGAGGGGTGCCGCATGAGGTTCACGGCATCCGAATCAAGGACGGCTTGGGCCTGATCGGGCGTAGGGCCAACGTAAACGTGCAACCGTTCGGTCAACAACTCAGTGAGGAGCGTCGTCTGCTCAGTGATGCTTCGGTAGATGTAGCGATCGAGGTAAGGGCGACCGCCGAGGCCATCCGGAAAAGCAGGGTTCGCTTGGAACGTCCAACTCGCGTCCTGGCGGTGCTCCACGAATATGAACGGTCCATTGCCCACCGGGCAGACAGTCCCGTAAGGATGCTGACTCAACATCGTGGCGGGTACGTCCCCGAGCAGGTGCTCGGGCATGATCGCTGTGGCCCGCCAGGGGTCGATGAAGTCCGCATGGGGCCGCATCCGAAACTTCACCGTGAAGGAGTCGGCCACCTCTACGCCGTCGGGCCCCTGATCGTAGTGGGTCCAGAACGCCGCGTTGGGAAAGGCCGTTTCGGGATCGATCGCACGCTCAAACGTATACGCCACATCGTATGCATCCGTCAGCTCACCGTCGTGCCAGTAGACGTCGTCGCGGATGTGAAACGTGATCTCGGTATTGTCGTCCGACACCTCCCACGACTCGGCCAGATAGGGCATCAGATCCAGATTTTCGTCGTACTGCACCAGGGTCATGAGGTTGACGAAACTCTGGTGTTGCGACGCGGTGTAGTCCTGAGAGATATGACTGTTCATCCCGTTGGGGATCTCGCCAATGCTACCCACGACCACCGCACCGCCATAGAGCTCAGACGGAGGCATCTGCCCCTCGAACTGAGACATGAACGCCCAGACGCGAGCCGTGACGTCCTCACAAAACGGGATGCCCGCCCCGGCCTGGGACAACGAGGCTTCCAGCATCCAGGGTCTAGCTTCACGCGAGGCCCCACCTTCGCCACCCCCACATGCTCCCGCCACCACCGCAGCCCCAACCGCCAGAATCGACCTCGCCAACCGAGCGTCCCTCATGTTCGTCTCCTCTGCTAGAAGGCCCGCACCACGCCTACCTGCGCCACGTCCACTCTGCTGAGGCGTACCGCTCAGTGAGGGCTATGGATTTGACCCTCTCGGACTCCGTGAGTTCGCCCCGATGCCAGTCGCCCCCTGTCACACCCCTCAAACCCGAGATGACTGCCTGCACAAGATCGGACCAAGGCGGGGCTTGGCCCAGGACTTCCTCGAGAGAGATTGGCGCCTGAACACGCCCGTCGTTCTCGCGCACTGCACCGTGCCCGCCCATCCGCGAGCCTGGAGATGTCGAACCCAGTGCGAGCAGCCTCTCCTGGCCCGGACCGATGAGCAGCGAACCATGCTGGAGTAACACTCCCTCGAGCCGAGCCTGCGCGCTTCCGACGAGCTTTCTTCCCGCCACGGTGACTTCGCCGGGGGCCGGCTCATCAAAACACGGCCCAGAATCCGGAGCGGCGGGCAAGCCGCGGCCCTCGGCCATCGCCGCTGGAACTCCCAAGGAACACAGGGCTTCTACCAACCCCCGATGGATCAGCCCGTACGTCTCCCTGAGACCCCCCGTCGTCGGGCACGGAAGGACGACGGCATATGTGAGTTCCCGGTCGTGTAACACGGCCCGCCCACCCGTCGGCCTACGTACGAACTCGATGGCGGCGCTGTGACCTGCAGCCCGATCGTAGCGGTCACGGGCAGGCTCATTGCGGCCAAAGGAGACGGTGGGGCAACTCCACCGGTAAATACGAACTACCGCCTCGCCCGGACTAGAACAGGTTGCAAGCGCGTGATCCACGGCCATATTGTGCGGACCGGAAGAGGGCGGGTCGACAAGAATCCTCCACCTGAGTGCCTCGCTATCGAGCGCACTCCGCCCTGGGCCGCCACAATTCTGGTTGCGTCGCATAGGGCCTGGCGGCGCGAAACCTGAGGCGACCGTCAAAACTCGTACGATCCCTTTCCGGGATCGACGATCTCAACTAGGGCGCGGTCGCCAACCAACGCACGAAAAGCCTCGACGTCTTGCTCAATGTAAGGCCACGTGTTGTAGTGGATCGGGATTACCACGGAGGGCTCGATGAACTCGATCGCGGTGACCGCATCCTCAGGACCCATGGTGAAGTTATCGCCCATCGGAAGCAGGGCCACATCGACCTTTCCCTTCAGGAGCTGCATATCCATGGTCAAGCCGGTATCACCCGCATGGTACAACCGCTTTCCCGGCCCAAGGTCGAAGAGCAGCCCTGCTGGGTTGGTGGTGAAGCCCTCAGCACCTTCTCCGTAGACCCTGCCCCCGTGAACGGCGACAGTCATCTTCACGCGCCCAAACGGAAAGTCCCAACCACCCCCGATGTGCATCGGATGAGCGTTCTCCACTCCCTGACTTTGCACGTACTCGACGAGTTCGAACGTGCCCGCGAACGTGGCACCGGTGTTCTTTGCGATGGCGATCGCATCCGTAAAATGATCGAAGTGGCCATGCGTACAGAAGATGAAATCGGCCTCGACCTCGGACGGGTCCACCTCCGTCCAGGGATTGTCGCCGAAAAACGGGTCGATGATCACTCGAGTCCCGTCGTCCGTCGTAAGTCCGAACGTCGCGTGACCGTAGTAGTCAAGCGTTGCCATCTCCGATCCCTCCTTGGGCCGTCTGTCTTTCGTGGGTCCTTGTGTCGCCGACTCAGTCGCTCGTGACCACTTCCTCAGCATAAGCTTCCACCGGCGGACACGTACACACCAGATTGCGATCTCCATGGGCACTGTTCACCCGCCGAACTGGGGGCCAGTACTTATGCCCTCGGGTCCAGGGGGCCGGATATGCCGCCCGCGCGCGCGAGTAGCAGTGCTCCCACGCCTCAGTTATGAGCATGGCCGCCGTATGCGGCGCATTCTTGAGCACATTGTCCTCCGTGTCGGCCTTACCCGACGCAACTTCCTCAATCTCATCTCGAATCGCAAACATGGCGTCGCAGAACCGGTCCAACTCGTATTTGGATTCGCTCTCCGTAGGCTCAACCATGACGGTTCCCACCACCGGGAACGACATGGTCGGCGCATGAAATCCGTAGTCAATCAATCGTTTGGCGACGTCCTCGTCCGTGATCCCGCTCGCTTTCTTCAGAGGACGGAGGTCCAGAATGAACTCGTGGGCCACGCGACCGTGTTCTCCCCGATAAAGGACGTCGAACCGTTCGCCGAGCCGGTTCGCCATGTAGTTGGCGTTGAGGATCGCCGTTTCCGTGGCTCTTCGGACGCCGTCCCTGCCGAGGAGCGCGATGTACGCCCAGGAGACCAGAAGGATACTGCTGCTCCCCCAGGGAGCCGCGGATACGGCCCGGATGGCCTGCTCCGCAGCAGTGTCCACGGCCGGGTGCCCGGGCAGAAAAGGCGCCAGCTCCGACGTGACACAGATCGGGCCCATTCCGGGCCCTCCCCCACCGTGTGGGATCGCAAATGTCTTGTGGAGGTTGATATGACAGACGTCGGCACCGTAATCACCTGGCCGGCACAGACCCACCTGGGCATTCAAGTTGGCACCGTCCAAGTAGACACGTCCCCCGTGGCCGTGGACGATGTCGCAAATCTCGCGGACTCGGGACTCGAACACACCGTGGGTCGACGGATAGGTCACCATGAAAGCCGCAAGCTCCGAGGCATGCGCTTCGGCCTTCGCGGCGAGATCCTCCACGTCGATATTGCCGGCCTCGTCACACCGGACTACCACGACCCTCATGCCAGCCATCACGGCGCTGGCCGGATTGGTGCCGTGTGCCGACGACGGGATCAGGCAGACGCTCCGCCGAGACTCACCCCGGCTCTCGTGAAACGCCCGAATCACAAGCAGACCGGCGTACTCCCCCTGCGCGCCCGAATTGGGTTGGAGGGACGTCGTAGCAAACCCGCTGATCTCCGCCAGCCAACTCTCCAGGTCCGAGAAGATCCGCCGGTAGCCCTCTGTTTGCTCCGGCGGTGCAAACGGATGGAGCCCTCCGAAGACCCTCCATGTAACGGGCACCATCTCGGTGGTCGCGTTGAGCTTCATCGTACAGGATCCGAGCGGAATCATGCTCGTGTTGAGCGAAAGATCCCGGCCCTCCAGGCGGTGCAAATACCGGAGCATCTCAGTCTCGGAGCGATACCGGTGGAAGACCGGGTGCTCAAGCATCGGGGAGGTCCGGGTCAGGTTGTCGGGGATGGCGGATGGTGCCTCCTCAGACACCTTGTCGGCGCTGAGTTTCACGCCCCCTCCCCGCGGGCCACCGTGGCTGAACACGGCGAAGAGATCATCGATGTCCTCAAGCCGGGTCGTCTCGTCGAGCGCGATGCCGACGGTCCCGTCTCCGTAGTCACGAAGATTGATTTCCACATCCAACGCCCGCCGCAGAATCTCCTCCCCGGACGTCTCCGAGGGAACCACTTGGATCGTATCGAAGAAGCGATCGTGGACGAGCGTATGACCGAGTTCGCGGAGGCCGTGCGCCAAGGTCGCGGTCAATCGATGGATCCTGTGCGCGATGCTTCGCAAACCGTCGGGCCCGTGATACACCGCGTACATGCCGGCCATGATCGCCAGAAGCACCTGCGCCGTGCAGATATTGGACGTCGCCTTTTCCCGTCTGATGTGCTGTTCGCGAGTCTGGAGCGCCATCCGGAGCGCGGGATTACCGGCCGCGTCGACCGACACACCGATGATGCGGCCCGGTAGCTTGCGTTTGAACCTCTCCTTCGCCGCCAGATAGGCAGCGTGGGGGCCGCCGTACCCCATGGGAACGCCGAACCGCTGGGTGTTCCCCACGGCAACATCGGCGCCGAACTCTCCGGGAGGGGTGAGGAGGGTCAACGCCATCAGATCCGCCGCCACGACCACCCCTGCGCCCCAGTCGTGGAAGGTCGCACAGAACGAATTGTAGTCGTGAAGCGCGCCGTCGCTCGCCGGATACTGGACCAGGCCTCCGAATATCTGGTCCCCGTGCGTCTTGAGATCGACGTTGCCGTGGACGCCGACCATGATCTCGATGCCCAATGGCTCCGCCCGACCCCGAACGACCTCGATCGTCTGCGGATGACAATCCTCCGACACGAAGAAGATCGTGCGGGCCTCATCCTTTACTTCGCCGAAAAGCATGGCCATCGCCTCAGCGGCGGCCGTGCCCTCGTCCAAAAGCGATGCGTTGGCGATCTCCATCCCCGTGAGGTCCATCACCATCGTCTGGAAGTTCAGGAGTGCCTCAAGACGTCCCTGTGAGATTTCTGCCTGGTAGGGCGTGTACTGGGTATACCAGCCAGGATTCTCCAGAATGTTTCTCTGGATGACGCCGGGAACGATCGTGTCGTGGTACCCCAGCCCGATATACGACCGAAACACCCGATTCAGGGCCCCGATCTCATGAAGTTGCCCTAGGAGTGCGTGTTCGGAGGACGCCTCTGGAAGGTCCAGATCGGTCTTGAGCCGGATGGACTCAGGAACGGTCTGATCGATGAGTTTTGCGAGGCTGTCGAGACCCATGGACCCCAACATTTGCTCTACGTCACGAGGCCGCGGCCCGATGTGCCGGCTGGTGAACCGACTCTCCGATTCCATCTCCATTTCAGCGGACATTTCGAGGGGTTACTCGCCCACCAAGGCCTGATAGGCCGCAGCGTCCAAAAGAGCATCGACTTCGCCCGCGTCATCCACGCGCAGCCGAATCATCCAACCGGCGCCATACGGATCGGCGTTTACGGACGATGGGTCACCGTCCAGAGACTCGTTCACCGCAACGATCTCGCCGGCAACGGGACAGTACAAATCACTCACCGCCTTTACGGCCTCGATCGTGCCAAAGGTCGCCCTCTTGTCGAAGCTCTCCCCAACTGTGGGCAACTCGACGTAAACCACGTCCCCCAACTCCCCCTGGGCGTAGTCCGTTATCCCAATTCGATATACGCCGCTCTCATCGGTCGCCTTCAGATACTCATGCTCCTCCGTAAATCTCAGTCCATCGGGGAATTCGGACATCACTTCTCCAGGCTAAAGTGTCGTAAAGAGAGGCGGGTGGTGGTCACTATAGATGCGAACTCCCGTCTTTTCACGTCTAACGCGTTCGGGTTCCTTTTTTGGGAACCGGATTTTGCAACAATTCCACGGGGATCCAGGCGGAAAAGATAGAGAAGATGGACACGTTCACAAAGACTGATTCCGCCATCCATCCCGCCTTGACTTCGCTCTCGGACGAGGAGAGGATGTTCCGGGAGGCGGTGCGAGATTTCGCGACCTCAGAGATCGCTCCCCTCGTATCTCAGATGGACCAGGCGCAGGAGATATACGGTGATCTGATCCCCCGACTCTTCGAGCTCGGTCTCATGGGGATCGAGATTCCTGAGGAATTCGGGGGAGCCGGATCCAACTTCTTCACATCGGTCCTGGGCGTGGAGGAGCTGTCGAGGATCGATTTGTCCGTGGGTACCCTGGTCGATGTCCGTAGGCAAAAAAGAGGACAAGCTCAGAATACGGGCGTCCTCGACGACGGAGTTGATTCTCGACGGCCGGAGAGTGTTGGGCGAGGTCGGAAAGGGTTACAAGGTGGCCATCGAGACGCTGAATGAAGGTCGGATTGGGATCGGTGCACAGATGGTGGGCACTGCCCAAGGGGCGCTGGATCATACCTTGCGATACGTTCTAGAACGAGGGCAGTTCGGCCGCCCTATCGGCGAATTCCAGGGCGTACAGTTCCAGCTGGCGGAGGTGGCGACGGAGCTGGAGGCCTCAAGACTTCTGGTCTACAACGCAGCTCAGCTCAGGGGCGGCGGCGAGGACTCCCTGGTGCCCGTAGCGATGGCCAAGCTACATTCCTCGCGGATGGTACAGAAAGTGACTTCTTTGTGTATCGATCTGTACGGCAGGTACGGCTTCACCAGGGAATACCCTATTGAGAAGTTTTATCGCGATTCGAAGATCGGCACGATCTACGAGGGCACGACCAATATGCAACTCCAAACCATCGCCAAGATGCTCCTAGGATGACCGGTCTCGGAATTTGGGAGATCGGGCTGATCCTCCTGATCGTGATGTTCTTCTTCGGGGCGAAGAAGATTCCCGTGATCGGCAGAGGACTCGGAGAGGGCATTCGGAACTTCAAGGGAGCACTGAAGAAAGGCGAAGAGCCCCTGAGCGACCACACGCTCGAGGAACCCCCGGATCAAGATAAGTCCTAACAAGGCTGTCTAAGACAGTAGTGATGGATACGGCGGCTCTCGACAACATCGTCATCGTGTTGGATGAGCCCAAGGACGTCGTGAACATCGCCGGCGTCGTCCGCGTCATGATGAACATGGGTCTGTCCAAGTTGCGCCTGGTGAACCCGGACGACTTCGACACGTACCGTATCGGCGGTATTGCCCATCGAAGCGAGGATCTGACGCAAGCGGTGGAGACGTACGCCACCCTCCAAGACGCCTTGTCCGACGTGATATTCACCGTCGGGACAAGCGCTCGCCCCCGAACCGCCCAGCGCAATTACGACAGGCCCAGGGAAGTCGCGCCCAGAATCATCGAAAGCGCCACCAACGGCCTCGTCGCTCTGGTATTCGGGAGAGAGGACCGGGGGCTCACCAACGAGGGGCTCGACCTCTGTCAGGCCGTGGCTATCGTGCCGACGGCCGCCGAATATCGGAGTCTCAATCTGGCACAGGCCTGCCTGGTTCTTTGTTATGAAATCTACCTTGCGGCCTCTGAGAGGGCTCCCCTACCCAGGGGAAAGCGGGACCAGGGGCCCGCCACGCAGAAAGACCTCGAGGAGATGTACGACGCCCTCGACCGGGGGCTACATCGAATCGACTTTTTCAAGGGCGACCGACACCCCGAAAGTGTCATGCGCCTTCTCCGTACAATCCTGTCGCGGGCCGAACCGGATCTTCGGGAAACACGTTTGGTGCGTGCCATGGGGTTCGAGATGGAGCGCTATTTCGACCGAGAGCCGGAGGGGAGCGAGCCGCGCACTCCACCCCGGGAGGGCTCCTAGACCCCATTCCTGTCTCGGAAGTGGGTGCGACGATCGGTTCCACGAACCGTTTATTACCTGGAAACCTCCCTTATTTGCGTCTATACTTGGTGATTAGTGGCATAACCTAAAGATTCCGCGGGTAAGGGACGTCTCTCTCAGAGTCCCCCCGCGGTTTTTAAGGCCCCCCCGCATATGAACTCACCCGAGCCGACCGCCACTGTGCCACTGGCTGAGCGATATAGCACTTTGCTCAGCTTGGGTCGCACCTTCCTCGGCAGCCCGAATTCGTGTGAGCTCTACCGGACGATCTACCTCGAGACCGGCAAAATAGTCGAACTCACGGGATTCTTTCTCTCCATCTATGACGATTCGAGCGATATCGCCACCGTCGTCTTCAGCGTCGACGATGGCAGCGAGAGCAGCTCCAGACTCACGTACCGTGGCTCCGACAGCCACGTCCTTCGGACGGGCACCGCGACCGTCATAGCGGACCAGACCGATACTGGCGCAGTCCCGTTCCCCGAGGACGGAGGGCCCGACGCCGCCCGGTCGACCCTCTCCGTCCCCCTCCTGTGGAGGGATCGAGTGATGGGTGCCCTGGCGATTTACTCATCCCGCTCTGAGGCATATGACGCCGCCGACTCCGATCTGTTGGGACGCGTGGCTGATTTCGCGGCAGTCACGCTGGAGAACATGCGTCATGTCGAGGAACTGCGGCGGCGGTCCCGTGAAGCCGAACAACTCGAGGAGATGGGCCGCGTCTTGGCGAGTTCCCTCGACTTCGAGGAGGTCCTTGAGCGAGTCTCCCAAGCAGCGATGGATCTCCTCGATCTCGACGGCGCCGGCGTTTGGACGCATGAGGAGGGCCATGCAACCGTACGCACGTCCGTGGGGGAGATCCTCGTTCCCGTCGGGACCACCTGGTCTCTCTCTGACGCCGTCACCGAAGTACTGATGGTGAATGGCGAGCCGTTCTACATCGAGGACGTCGCCGCTGAGGAAAACGTTCCGGACGTCATCCGGACTCTCTTCCAGACTGGAAGCGCCGTCTTGACCCCGATCAAAATGGGCGCCCGCGTCGTCGGCGCTCTCTCGGCCAGATCCAAGCAGGTGAGGCGCTTCACCGAAGCCCACGTGCGTCTGTTGGGCCGGTTGGCGGCACAAGCCTCTACCGCGCTGGATAATGCCGAGTTGCACGCCAGCGTCCAGGCTCTCTCGCTCACCGACTCCTTGACTGGATTACCAAATCGCCGGCATCTGCAGGTTCACCTGGAGAGAGAAATCGCCGCGGCTCGGCGTGGCAGAAAACTGTCACTCGTCCTGTTCGATCTGGACTCGTTCAAACACTACAACGACACCCTCGGCCACGTCGTCGGGGATCAGATCCTCAAGGCCTTCGCCGAAGTTCTCGCTCACGAAAACCCGGCCATGAACCTGGTCGCGCGGTACGGCGACGACGAATTCGTTTCGGTCCTATCCGATGAAGATCAGCGGGGCGCCGAGGGTTACCGGGCGCGGATTCACGAGGACGTCAACGCACACCGGTTGCTGGTGTCTCACGGAGTCACCGTGAGTTCTGGGGTGGCGCAGTTCGAAGCTGGCCAGCCTGTGGGCGTCGATGAACTCATCCAGGCCGCTGACCGAAGTATGTACGAGAACAAGGCCGCCAAGGGCTGACGCAGCCCGCCAGTGTGTGGGTTCCAGATCCGTAAGCATGTGAGAGGTCGGCCGCCGTACGCGACCCTACATCACGAGTGCGGCATCCCGGAAGCGGCCATCTCCACCTCGAAAGTCTCCGGATCCACCATGGGCTGCCACACCTGTATGACCGGAAACGTGGAAAGGAACCACCGGACGACATACAGGAAAAGTCCCAGATACATGAGTGCCACGAGCAACTCCGTAACGCCCAACGTCGCGGTTTCAGGGCTGCGGATCGACGGCGCCACCATGAGGTGCTTCTCCAACCACAGCCCCGAGAGCAGCACCAAAGCGACGGAGCGAAAGACCCAGGGGGTCATCTTCGCCTTGCGGCCGATCAGACCTGCAAACGGAATCACAAAGCACATCACGACCATGAGCGCCGCCCACTTGCCCCAGGGTTCTTCAGCCCGGTGGATGATCCAAGCCTGCTCCCACGGAAGCTTTCCGTACCAGATGACCAGATACTGGGCGAAAAAGAGGTAGGTCCAGAACACGCAGAAAGCGAAAGTGAGCTTACCGAGATCATGGAGTTGCTGGCGGCCCATCGCCTTGTCCAGCACGCCGCCGCTCCTCTTCAGGAGTGTCACCGTAACGCCCGTAGCCGCGATGCCGCTCCAGAAGGCGCCCATGAAGAACCAGGGGCCCATCATCGTGGAGTACCAGTGGGGCTCGAGCGTCATCACCCAGTCATACGCTAGGATGCTCATCACGATCGCGTATACGATCACGAACGCCGGACCGATACGCGTCAGGCGCCGGTAGGAAACGACTTCCTCCACTTCCTGACCAAGCCACCCCCGCGTGAGACGCTCGCGCCATGCGTCCCTGCCGGCGTCGGCTTCGTTGTGTCCTCTGGTCAAGCCCATATCCGGCCTGAGCGCCAAGTACGCGAAATAGAGCGACGCCCCGAAAAGGACGAGCACCCCGACCACGTTTCTGGTCAAAAGAAACGGCATGTTGAGATAAGCCGCCTTCTTCTGCAGGATCGGATCCAGCGCCACTTCATCGATCCACGGAAAATAGGACTCGCCTAGCCCGAGCATCGGCAGAAGCATTACGAACGAGACTGGAAGGAACGCCACGAACGCTAGACTCACTCGGCGAACCGACCAGTTCCACTTCGCCTTCGTGATCCAGGTCACCACGGTGAGCAACATCGCCCCCATCGCAATGTTCGTGAAGAACAGCCAATTCGAGACGTAAGACTGCCACGCTCGGTCTGCATCCGTGGTCAGAGCGAAGACGAAACCCGCGAGGCCGATCACGAACATGCCGAGGAAGACCACGTTGGCCTTCTTGGAACGGGGCAGATACCGGATGGGAATATCGGAGGGGATGTGAATACTACTCATAGGACTACTCCGCACCCACGTCTGCCGGAGGATTGCCGGCCTGTCTCTGCAACACCCGGATATAGTTCACGATATTCCATCGATCGAAGTGACTGATTTGGTGCCCGTACGGAGGCATGAGCCCCCGGCCGACCCGCATGATCCCGTAGATATAGCCATCGCTATATCCGGCTACGACCGGACCCGAAAGGTTGTACGAGATCAGCAACGGATACTTCTCGATGATGTTTGCCTGGGCACCCACGCCCGTCGGGCCGTGACAGACCGCGCAAATTCGGTTGAACAGCACTTCACCACGTTCGAGCGATGCCGGATCAGGCGGAACAGGGTTCGGAATGCTCTGCACCGCGGGGCCGAGCAGATCCGCTTGAGCAAACGGGGCCGGCATGAGACCCCGCTCAGGCTGCCCCGTGTTCAGCCGCCCTGGTCCCGGAGTGTTGTTTCCCGACGCGAAGGGCACGCTATTTTCGGGCGGCGCGATCGTATTCTCGTACGGATCGAAGGACCTCGAAATACGCATGCTACGGCCGAAGATATTCACCATCACGTCGTCCAAGGGCGAACAGGCCCCCGACGCGATGAGCAATGCGCCGATCCACGCCGATCGCCACGCCCGTCGGGCGTTACGACCCACCGAGAGGCCCACGGTGCCGCTCATCGGTCACCCCCTTGCTCACCTGCGCCCA
>CAUZVZ010000067.1:0-15068 GCA_963583605.1 Gemmatimonadales bacterium UBA6960 | reverse complement strand
TCATCGCCAGCGTCTCGTTGGGGAGCACATCGACGCGGCGAGTCTGCCCGTTGATGTTCAACGAAATCAAGCGCTCTACTGCACCGGCCTGAACAGCCGGCCTGGAAGCCGCGGAGGCCAGGTATGGCACTCCCGATACTGCAACCCCAGAGGCGATGATGCCCTTGATGAAGTCCCTCCGGCCCCAACCGGCGTGGTGCTCAAGCCACCCGAACGATGGGCCAGTGACGGAGCGGTCAGCACTTGTGAGCGTCGCTGACTCCGCGGGGTGGGGTGGGGAAGTGCTTACGCTCGGTCCCGCGAGACCGACATCGACGGTTTTCGTCTCTGACATGGACACCGCTCCCTGCTGAGGATCAAGTGCTTATGTTACGGAGATTGTGGGTGGAATACAACTATTTATGGGCTGGTGCCCCGGCTCTACGTTCCAACCTCGATCCGGAGTGGGATGATTGTGGTGCCCCAGTGGAAGCGCAGCGTCGCGTCCTGGGGCCCGACCACCGGAAAATAGTAAGCCAGAACCTCTATGTGGGCTCCTGTCTCCGGGGCGACCGTGGCCCGAAAGACCTCTTCCCCGAACGGGAACAGGCCGTGATCTGTGTCCCACTCGCTGACGACGACGATCTCCCAAGGCTCGTTCTCCTTCGGCACCATCCAGATCGCGTAACGTCCCGCTTGGAGAGCGTGACCCTCAAGGGTCACGGGTTTGGAAAAGTCGATCCAAGTCGCCCGGTTCGCGCCCGGCGTCCAGATCGCGTCCCACTCGACCAAGGCCCCGAAGAGCTCACGCCCCCGGGCCACGGGACGATCGTACTCCATCGTGATGACCGTCGTGTAGACGGTTTGGGCGACAACGGCGTGTTGGCTGGCCTGCTGTGAGGAACCCGGGATGGCGCTCACCGTCGTCGCTAACGTGACTATCGTGGGGATGATGAGGACTCGTCGCATTGTCGGCGTCTCCAATCCGGTG
This sequence comes from Gemmatimonadales bacterium UBA6960, assembly GCA_963583605.1. Lineage (GTDB taxonomy): Bacteria > Gemmatimonadota > Gemmatimonadetes > Longimicrobiales > Gaopeijiaceae > UBA822. The sequence goes on along the minus strand of CAUZVZ010000067.1, from coordinate 14,098 downwards.
TCGCTGGGAATATCCTTCGTTCGAACCCGTTCGACCGGGTGAGGGTTCCAAGGTAGGGCCGTACGAGCGCGCAAGCATCCGGTGTTGCGATCGAGGCGCGTCCTCAGCAGGTTGGCCGGCCGGGGGGGAGCGACCCACTTTACTCTTTCAATGACCGTCACGGGTATGAGTACGATGCGAACGGCCTATCCGCCCACCTATCCCGCCCCTTGGAAGATCGTACTCGCGTTTGCGGCGATCTATCTCATCTGGGGATCCACGTACTTGGCGATTCGATTCGCCATCGAAACGCTCCCCCCGTTCTCCATGGCCGCGGTGCGCTTCACCGTGGCCGGCGGCATTCTCTATGCGTTCGCTCGACCACGGACAGATCGACCGACAAGGCTCAACTGGGTTTCAGCTGGGATCGTGGGTACGCTCTTGCTCGCGGGAGGTAACGGTGGCGTCGTATGGGCCGAACAATGGGTCCCGTCCGGGATCGCCGCGCTGATCGTCGCCACTGTCGGGCTCTGGATGGTCCTCTTCGATTGGCTGTTCGCCGGCGCGCTCCGCCCGAGCAAACTCTTGATGGGCGGGCTCGTCTGGGGCCTGTGCGGGGTGGGGTTGCTGATGAGCTCGACGGAGGTGGGGGCCCAAAGCCGAGAGGGACTGCTGGGCGGTCTCGCGGTCTTGGGTGCGTCGGTTTCCTGGGCGGCGGGCTCGATCTACGCGAGGAGGGCGCCACTTCCGAGGTCGCCGTTCCTGGCGACAGCCATGGAGATGATCGTGGGTGGCCTCGTTTTGTCGCTCATCGCGGCGATGGCCGGAGAGGGTGCGCAGCTCGATCCCTCCGCATTCTCGATAAAGTCTATCTTGGCTCTCGCCTATCTGATCGTGTTCGGTGCGCTCATCGCTTTCACGGCGTACATCTGGCTCCTCAGCGTGAGCACACCGGCTCGCGTGTCGACTTACGCCTATGTCAATCCTGCGGTGGCGGTCCTCCTCGGCTGGTTGCTGGCCGATGAGCGACTCGACGTGAGGGCGGCGCTGGCCGTGCTCATCATTCTGTCCGCTGTGGTGATCGTCTCGTTGAAGGGAGGAGATGCCAGGCGTCCCGGTGTCCTGGGCCAGGACACCAGCTGACTACTCAGCCCAAATCCGTTCCCTCGACGACTTCAGGCCCCTCGTATGGCGCGTAAGTCCCGAACAAACGCATCTCGTCGGATGCTTCGTCGAGCGCTTTGAGACACTCTTGCAGAGCCCCTACTTCGGGGGCCACGATCTCCATGTAGAACCGGTATTTCCACGGCTTCCCACGGATGGGACGCGCAACGATTTGGCTCATGTCGACACCATAGTGACTGAAGACACCGAGGAGGTCGTACAGGGCTCCGGCCTCATTGGGGATCCCCACGGCTACGGCGCCGCATAATCCTCTGGACTCGGGAAGCGTGCCTGGCGCGGCCAGCTCGAAAAAGCGCGTGTAGTTACGGTGGTCGTCCTCGACGTCCTCCAGGAGCACCTGCGCTCCGTAAAGCTCAGCCGCGAGCCGCGAGCTGATGGCCGCATCGTATTCTACGGAGCCTGCCATCAGGTCCCTCACGCTTCCAGCCGTATCGTAGACCACGACGGATTCCATCTGCGGGTTCTGCTCAAACAAGTTACGGCACTGTCTGAGGGCTACGGGATGGGACGCGACGGATCGGACGTCCTCAAGCGCCACGCCCGGTGGGGCGGAGACGCAGAGGCGGATGCGAACACGGGTCTCTCCGCGAACCGTCAAACCGGATGACCACAGGAGATCGAGGCTCTCGACAACCGGTCCTGCCAGGGCGTTTTCGACCGGCATGACGGCCCGGTCCGCATCACCGCTCAAGACTGCTTGGAAGGCCTCAGGGAACGTCCTGCAGGGTACCAGCTGGACATCAGGCCCCAGTAATTGGTGAGCCGCTTCGTGGCTGAACGCCCCGGCTTCGCCCTGTATGGCCACCCTGGTCATCGCCACATTTTCCGGAAAGTACGGGGCATGGACCGATACTTAGCCGGGCGCGCGCGACCGTGTCAAGATACCGCTTGGGTGGAAAGCCCCGCGTCTTGGTGGAAAAACGACTTGACGGGGGCGTTGGCGTGGACAACCTTTACCGCCTATTCTCAGAATAATCACGGCTGCCCGCTTCTTTCGTGGTGAGAACCACGATCCCAGCATCACTTTACAGCCGCGAGTGCCAAGAGGTCGCGAGTTGCGGATCGTCCGCAGTTCCGACCACGACAAAACGATGGAGTAGAAGATGCGTAGCAGAGGAACCGTGAAGTGGTTCAACGATCAGAAGGGATTTGGATTCATCACGCCTGAAGACGGGACCAAGGATTTGTTCGTCCACCATAGCGCGATCCAGGCTGAGGGCTTCAAGTCCCTCGCCGAAGGGGAGAGCGTGGAATTCGACGTGGTGGAGGGAGCCAAGGGTCCCGCCGCTGAGAACGTTGTGAAGCTTTCGTAGCTCACGGCCGAAGAGCCGTCACGGAAAGCTGGGCCACCTCCTGTGCAGGGGGTGGCCCTTTCCTTTGAACCCACCAGCACGTCAGCCATGACGGACATCTACATCGATGCGGACGCCTGTCCGGTCAAGGACGAGATCTATCGGGTTGCCCAGCGCTACGGGCTCAAGGTCGTGTTGGTGTCCAACTCCTGGCTTCGAGCTCCCAACGAGGAGTGGCTCGAGCTCGTCGTGGTCGGAGCGGAACTCGACGCCGCCGACGCATGGATCGTCGAGCACGTTACGGAGGAGGACATCGTAGTCTCGGCCGACATCCCCTTGGCGGCTCTGTGCCTGGAGAAGGGTGCGGGTGTCCTCGGACCGCGCGGGCGGCCCTTTACTGAGGATTCGATCGGCGGTGCACTCGCCACGCGGGAACTGATGTCGCAACTGCGGGAAATGGGAGAGGTGTCCGGAGGACCGCCTCCCTTCGAGAAACGCGACAGCTCACAGTTTCTTCAAGCCCTGGATCAAATGATCCACGCGATTCGGAAGCGGACGCGATAAGGCGAACCCGTGAAGGCATGGCGGGTTTGCCAGGGAGCTCCGTGGGCGAAAGCGCCCTTTGCCTATTTGTCGTGCGGAGTGGAAAACGCGCCGGCGAAGACACGGAGGCGCCGTTCCTTGGACGCTCGTGGAGCGTGGTATTTTTCCACGAGTCGAGCCACGTCTTCGGCCAGTTCGTTCGCGAACTCGTTTTGTGCTTTTTGAGACCGGAAGCCTATGTCGGCCCGAAGTGCCAGCGTGCGGACATCCTTGCCCCGCTGGGCAGGCTCGCGCTGAAGTATCGCGACATCCTGAACCATCTGTGACACGAGCGCCACCAGGTAGTCGGCGGAGCCCACATCTTCGATTCGCTCCGGGTCGGCCGCGATCGAGCCGAGGGCGGCCGGGCTGATCACGTAGGAACGGCCCACGGCCTGGACCAGTCGCTCTAGGCAATTTCTGACCCTTCGTTCTCCTACGAGCTTGACTAGGCCTTGGTCCTCGAGTTGGCGGATGTGGTAGTTCACTTGCTGCCGAGGCATCCCGATCCGGCGCGCCAGACCCGCGGCCGACTCAGGCTCCGAAAGCTGGCTCAGGATCTCCAATCGAAGGGGATGAAGCGCGGCCGTCGCCACTGCTCCCTCGTCGATGACATACACGGCTTTGGACATGGGCCAACCCGTATTCCGGAAACTAAGACTACACCCGAAAAGATAGAAAAGATAAATTGTCAAGACAATGGTGAGAGTCGCCACAATCGGTTCCTGGACTACGATTCCAGATGGTGCGGTGTAAAAGTGATAAAGCACTTGGTGGTAGGCCCTTGACCGGGGCGTCCTCCGTCGCAACCCTTTCGGTGTTTCCCGGCGCATGCTGAGGAAACTTCCCACGACTCGGTTGTCGTGGCACCCAGCGCGGTGGACGTTCCGCGCGTGTCATGTGGTCAGGCGGTACGGATCATCCGGACTCCGACAATGGCCACCAAAGGAGTTGGAAGATGCGTACGAAGGGCACTGTGAAGTGGTTCAACGATCAAAAGGGCTTCGGATTCATTACGCCGGAGGACAACAGCAAGGATTGCTTTGTCCACCACTCAGCCATCCAAGCAGAGGGGTTCAAGACTCTTAACGAGGGTGACGCGGTGGAGTTCGATATTGTGGAAGGGCAGAAGGGTCCGGCTGCGGAGAACGTTGTTCGACTTTAGCCAGTCCAGATAGCCAAAAGCATCAAGCGAGGGCCGCTCCGATTCATCGGAGCGGCCCTTCGCTTTCCCCCATCGCTGAGTGGCGCCACGGTTTCAGATCGTGCAACTTTCGCTTCACTTCTGACCCCGACCCGGGAGGACCCATGGTTACCATCGGTGTGCTTTGGCTCCCCATCCTGCTCTCCACCATCGCGGTGTGGATGGCGAGTGCCCTCTTCTGGATGGTATCGCCACACCATAAGTCGGACTTCGTAAAGTTCCCCGATGAGGAAGGGCTCCGTCGGGCTCTGGCCTCCCAGAGGCTCGCTCCCGGCCAGTACAGCATCCCATACTCCGTCTCTCCGAAAGATCTCGAGGACCCAGAGATGGTCAGTAAGTTCGAGGAGGGCCCGGTGGGAATCTTCACCGTCGCGCCTTCGGGTTTACCGGCCATGGGAAGCAAGGTCGCTCAGTCCTTCGTCTTCTGTTTCTTGATCACCACGGTGGTCGCCTACATGGTGAGTCGTACGGTCGATCCGGGCGCGGATTACCTCGCCGTGTTCAGGGTCGCCGGTACAGTGGCGTGGCTCGCGCACGGCACCGCGATCGTGCCGGATGCGATCTGGTTCGGGCGGCCATGGTCCGGAGTCGTGAAAGGTCTGCTGGACGCACTCGCATACGGGCTACTTACCGCTGGATTCTTCAGCTGGCTTTGGCCGGCATGAGGCTCACATGACTTCGAACGACGGCCGTATACGAATCGCCGTACTCTGTGGAAGCGTGCGTCCGGGTAACTATACGCGCATGGCCGCCGACGTCGTCGTGGCGTCGCTGTCGGCTGATCCGGACGTTTCGGTCGATGTAGTGGACCCCTCAGCTCGACCCCCCCCGGGGGGGACTGGAAAGCGGCGTCCGATTCCGTCTCAGAGCTTCAAGAGGTGATACGTCGCTCCACCGGGGTGCTCCTCGCGACACTTGAATACCACGGCAGCTTTTCCAGCGTGATGAAGCTCATGATAGAAAATCTAGGCTTCCCTTCGGTTCTTGCAGGCAAGTCCCTGGAGCAGCTGCGCGGCGTATGCTCCCACGTCGGAGCGATCGTTCTTCCCGGCTCCGTGTCCGTAGCCCATGTGAGAGACGCGTTCAACGATGACGCGGAGTGCCTCGACGTCAACGTCGAGGGCCGCCTTCAGGGGTTGGCTGAAAACCTTCTGGGTTATATCCGACAGAACGTGTGTCCGCGGATGACGTTGGAAGCCATGGTCCGTGCCGGGTCGTGGCATAGTATCCGTGCCAGGTACAGGCCGGCGGCCGTGAGGTGAGGTTCCGGCCTCCCAGTGCGATCCGCAGGCCGGCGAAAATCCTGACCGTGCTGAGCACGCCATTGGCTTTTGCATGTGCTGGTGCCACGCTGGTGCCCGTCTTCCTCCCTGGAGAGCAAGTGGATTGCCTCTTCGAGGTGGTGGGCGAGGTGACGGTGCAGGGGCCCTTCCGCGGCCCAACCGACGGTGATAGAACGCCGCGAGAGGTCGTCATGGAAGGTGTTCGGTTCGAAGTCGGTCAGGAGGCGGCCGGGTCGGGTGCGGACGGCGTCATGGTCCGCGAGTTCCTGTACGACCGGGATTCTGCGGCGGCCGGGGATGGCCCTCCCGAGCTCGTCGCGGTGGAAGGAATGCTCATCTCGTTCGTGGATCCGGCCTGCGCAACAGGCGGGTAGGCGTGAAAAACGGGGGAGGGCTCGCCCTCCCCCGTTCGCCGGTACTCGCCCGGACCGTATTAACCGCGTTTTCGGAAGGGATGACGGCCACTTCGAGTCGACAAATCGATTTCGAAGGTCTCATCGTCCACGGTCATCGTGGCCAGGTTTGTACCGTTGAAAGTGATCACGACGGTGCGGCTTTTCGTGACGTCTCCATCGGGTCCGTTGACGACATTGATCCTCACATGCTGAGTGATGGTGCCCACAGGGGCCACGAGTCGTCTGTGTGCGGCACGGGGTGGACGACGTCCTTGCTCGACATGTCGTAGGTCCTGCTGCCGTCCGCGTCCGTGTGCTGGCTCTGAGCCACACTGCCACTTCCCGTTCCGTTCACGGTCCGATTCGCCTCCTCGCCCTCCAGCCCGGCAATCATGAGGTCACGCATGCGCGTGCCCGTCGCAGTCCAGGAGTTGCGGGAGAACTCGTGGGTCGATTCGATGACGAGGTGAATCGACGCCGTCGTAAGCGGATCCTGAGACGGTTGCTCAATCCAGTCCGCGTCAAACTAGGTGGCGGTGTGCGTCACGGTTCGTGTGTCCACCGCGCTGGGCGCCGCAAGGGGGCCGGCACCGAACAGCAGACCCATGTCGCCCAGGTCATCGATGGCGGCGTCGAGCGTCAAGCTGTCCTCAAGGGAGTCGAGCCCGACGGTGTCGCTACATGCCGCCAGTGCGATGATGCTGAGGGTCACGGCTCCTGATTTCATACGATGTTTCATTTCCTGCACTCCTCAATGCTGCTCGAATGTCGAACCAAACGGTCCGATCATCCCTTCCAACTAGCTTAGACCTCCAAGGGGGATGACAACGTTAAGTGGGACCGACGACATGCGCCGTGGATTGAACCGGCCGGAGAGTTGGCTGCCGGAGAGGTCGACCAGTGGCTGCCCGAGGGCTGCCGCAAGCTAGAGGATCGTCGCCCGCTCGATCCTATCCAACTCGGGAAACTCAGCATCGAAGTACTCGGCGCCCCGGGCGAGCGCCCTCGCTTGATACACACCCTCGCCGCGGGGCGGGCCGTCTCCGTAGCCCGCGTAAAGTCCATCCACCACGTCCATCCCCTCGACGACCTCACCGAAAGGGGCGAACCGGTCGTCCAGGCCGGGGTTGGCCTTGTGGTTGACGAACACCTGCGTCGTCCGGCTGTTGGCTCCGGACCGGGCGAAGGACACGCGCGCCCGCGTGTTCGACTGGGTGACGGGATCGTCGAGGAGTAGCTCCTTTTGCCAGATGACGTTCACGTAGGGATTGTCGTGGATGCCCCATCCGGCCGTGAAGTCTTCCAGCACCCGGTGGAATCGGACTCCGTCGTACCAACCGCGCTTCACGAGGTTGTAGAAGCGGTCGGCCCCGAGGGGAGCCCAATCACGGTGCACCTCGATGACGAAGATGCCCGCCGTGGTCTCTAAGCGAGCACGGAAGACATCCGGAGCGGTCTCGTTGAACTCGCTGGCGCGGAGAAGCGGACTCTGGAGCCGTGGGTCCCCGGGCTGCTCACTCTCCCCGCCGCAGGCGGACAGCAGGCCTGCGGCGAGAACGAAAAGGGCGGCGCGGACCGGCCTCCGTCTCAGGGCGCTAGTTCCCTAGCGGGTCGGCTTGTGGCCCTTCGACCGCCCGGCGGGGACGGCGCCTCCGCCGCTTGCGCCGTTCGTCATCTTTCAGCTGAAGGACGTCGATCGTCAGGTTCTCTCCCAATTCCAGAGCCTTGAAGGCCTCCCACTCAAGAACCTCGTAACGCCCCTTGAGATCACCCATCTCCCGTTTCTCACGCCGGAGCTCTTCCGCCTGGGCCCTGAGTCTTTCCAACTGCTCCCGATCGAGTCCCTCCATCTTCGGTGTGCCGAAGAACCCGAACCGGAGCCGCTCCGGCTCAACGATCAGCGCCTCACGCACCACGTTGGACCACGCGGACGCGTCCAAACGCCGCCCCGGTTCCACGACAATGTTGCGGCGTAGGACCCGGACCCTCACGGACGAGTCCTCCGCGCGGGGCGCAGCGTCGGCCCCACTCTGGGGGAAGAGGTTCGTCAGTCCCAACCCGAGGCCCGCGCCGGCCACGATTGTCGCGAGCGCCATGAAATCCGAGGTCCGTTTACCCATTTGAGGCTCCTGTGTCTGAACTCCATCCCGACCCGGGGAATCCCCCCGAACCTGCCGCCCCCCGCCGTCCCGCCGCAACCCCCTGCAGATGAGACGGGGAACCGTCTCTCACGGTTGCCCGGCGCCTAGCACCACCCGTTCAATTTGTTCTTTGTTGCACGTGTATCAGCGCCGGTTGAACGTTCCTGTCTCCTCCACCTCGACCCGGTGTCCGTCCACCCTCGAGGGGATCCGCCCGGCCGCACGGCGGTCCTCCACGTAGACCTTGAGGCAGGGCTTGCCTCTGGATAGCCCGATGGCGGTTCCGGTCACGCCCGGCCGATCGATCACTGCCTTGGTGAGCTTGCCGAGCGCAGTCTTCATATCTCCGCCCTCTCCTGTGTCCACGATGACGTCTGACCTCAGCTTCCGTCGATCTGCACTTCGAAGCGCTCCAACACAAGGTCGATCGGATTCGCGATGGTATGAGTATTGCTTCCCGCGAACAGCAGTCCTACCGGCCGCCGGTCGTTCCGGACGCTCGACTGCGTGACCACTAGGGATCCCGAGTCGCCGCCTTGGCTGAAGCGCCCATCACTGATGAGGATCTGGTCGACGAAGCGTGCTGTTCCCGTGTTGTAGTTCACGTTGATCGTAGCGTTGATACCGCTTACCAGGCCGGTGGTCAGACCCGTGGTGCGGCCATACTTCTGAACCGCTTGCCCGAGCGAAGCGCTGGTCGTCCCAGTCCGCGGCTCACCGTAGCCGTCTGCGGGTGTGCTCGTCCCCAGATTGTCGGAGGAAGTGAGCGCAATGGCTGCGTCGATTCGGTTGTTCGAGCACGTCAGAACAGCGCAGAACTGCAAGCGCTCGAAGTCGTGCAGTGTACCGATGGAGTTCGAGGGATCCGTTCCTCCGTCCACTCGCCCCGGCTGCAGGATATCGTCTCCCGGACTCGCGTCATTCCGGTTCGCGAAGACATGGTTATTGCTCAGAGCGAATGTCCGTTCACCGTCACTGACGCGCGCCCCGATGGTGCCCGCCGTCACGTCCGGCTGGCCGCCGGACACTCCGATGGGCACCGGACGGGGGAAACGGCCCCTCCGGTCGACGGCGTTCTCCGCCTCGTCGGCGCGCGGTCCATCCCCCAGCGCCCAGAATTCACCCGTGACCTCGATGCGTACAGGCGTGTCGTCGAGCATCGCGGGCAGGCCCAGGACACCGGGCCGGGCGGTGTAGACGAGCACGGCAAGAGCGCCGTCTGCGCCCAAACCCACTGCAGTGCCCACGACGCCGTCGATTCCGAACAGATCCGGCGTGTACAGATCCTGGGTGGCGATCGCGGCGGAAAGGGCTGTGTACGTCGAACCAAGGCCCAATCGAGCCCTCAGGCGTGCACCGATCGCTGAGGGGGATGGCAGGAATAGCTGAGCGAGCAACGCCCCCAGGAATGTGAGCTTGGACCAGCGCCCCCACCGTTTCATCGAACCCCCAGATGCCTTATGAACCCCTCTCAGCTCCATCCGTCCCCATATTACATACGGGCGAAGCATGGACGAAGGTTCCACAGAAGGTCGTTCCGAGTGAAAATGCCCTGACCCATTGCCTCATTCATGCTGCGATCCAAGTTTCCGGGCGAGGTTGGCGCCGGCATCGTCCGGGGCGCTTTTTAGCACTCTTTTCATTTTGAAGAAGAAATAGCCCATACACGTGATTGCTACAGTTGAGATGCGGTTCCGAGAGATCGCTGAGCGGGTAGGCGTGATAGGATGCGTGCGTGGGTGTGCGGTCGCAGGGATGTGGGCGATCGCGGCGATCACAACGGGTTGTGGTGGGGGATCCTACGGGGGGTCCGCCGCCGGAGAAGCGCCTCTGGCCGGAGTGATTACACTGGTCCGCTCCGTCGATGCGTTTCCGGTATATGACGAAAACGGCAGGGCGTACGATCCTCCGTTTCTTGGTGGCTTCAATGTGCCACGCCCTCAGTTCGCCGACATCGACGGCGATGGGGACGTCGACCTCTTTCTCCAGGAACGCTCCGGCGAGTTGATGCTGTTCGAGAACGTGGGCGAGCCGAACCGGCCTGAGTTCGTGTGGCGCACGGACCGATATCAAGACCTTCCGGTGGGGGAGTGGACCCGCTTCGTCGACTTCGACCGCGATGGTGACCTCGACCTTCTGAGCGAGCAGTTGTTCAGTTACGTGCGGTACTTCCGCAATGACGGCACAGCTCAGGCTGCGGCGTTCACGCCCGTCGGCGATTCCGTCCGCGACGTTGCGGCTGAGCCGGTGTTCGCGGATCGCCAGAATATTCCCAGCGTCAACGACATCGACTGTGATGGTGACTGGGATCTTTTCCTCGGCCGTGTCACTGGCACACTCAGCCGCTACGACGTCGCCGAGTTGACCGATGACGGAGTCCCCGTGTTCCGGTTCTTGGAGGATCGCTTTCAGGGCATCGAGATCGTGGCTCAGCTGGGAAGCATGCACGGCGCCAATTCGATGGCGTTCGCGGATATCGACCAGGACGGAGACCTGGACTTCTTTTGGGGAGACTTCTTCGAGGCCGGTGTGCTCTTCGTGGAAAACACGGGTTCGTGTGGCGAGCCGATCCTTGGCACTGATCCTCAGGCTTTCATTGTGGACGATACCATCGCGACGAGCGGATACAACGTTCCGGTTCTCGTAGATGTGGATTCCGATGGCGATCTCGACCTGTTCGTGGGTGTGCTCGGCGGTGCCTTCAATCCGAATCTGACGACCACGCGGAACTTCCATTTCTACGAGCAGGTGGACGGCGACTTCATCCACCGCAGCGAGCGCTTCGTCTACACAGTCGATGTCGGAAGCGAGAGTATTCCGTCGTTCGCCGACCTGGACGGGGACGGCGATCTGGACCTGCTCCTCGCGAACAAGTTGGACCCGGACGACACGGGGACTTCCCATTTGGTTCATTTTGAGAACGTGGGTTCCGAGCGAAATCCTTCGTTCCTGCAACAGGCTCATTTGCCGCTTTTCACCAGGTATCACTATGCGCCGGCGTTGGGTGACCTGGATGGGGACGGTGACTTGGACATGCTTGTCGGCACGTGGAATCGGGGCGTCGGGCTCTACATGAATCAGGGTACGCGTGCGCAGCCGGAGTTCGTCCTCGAAGACACGACGCTCGTTCGGCTCACACGAGGGAGCAACAGCACACCCGCTCTGACCGATATCGACGCCGACGGAGATCTCGATCTCTTTATCGGGGAGTCGTCGGGCGAACTCAACTTCTACCGCAACGTCGGCACACCGCAGGCTCCGTCGTTCGACCTCGTGACCGATCGCTTTGGAGAGATCGATGCGGGCCGGAGGAGCTTTCCGGCTTTCGCGGATGTCGACGGTGATGGTGACGACGACTTACTACTCGGGAGGGAAGAGGGTGGTGTGCTTCTCTACCGGAGGGAGGGTTCCGCCACGGACATCGATCCGCTTTTCGTCCTGGATTCGACGTTCACGCTGCCCCTCCCCAACTACTCTACACCGGCTCTCGTAGACATCGATGGAGACGGCGACCTGGACGTCTTCTCGGGTGGGCTGGGTGGTGGGTTGATCTTATTCGAGGGCCGCTAGAAGCCCCCTGGGCGGAGCCAGCACGGCGATAGAGCAAGGCCCTGGCTATACCGCGAGCCACCAGCACGCCTACAGGGCCAGCACGGCTACAGCACGAAGCCCACGCCCAAGAACAATACCAGGGCACCTGCCGCGGCCAGGAGCGCGTAGGGAAGCTGCGTTCGGACGTGGTCGATATGGTCCGATGCAGAAGCCATCGACGCCACGATCGTGCTGTCGGAGATCGGTGAACAATGATCACCGAAGATCCCCCCGCCCAAGGAGGCCGCCAGCGTGAGCCCGAGGTGTAGATCCAGCAGCTCCGCCATCGGGACCACGATCGGAATCATGATCGCGAACGTGCCCCACGACGTTCCCGTCGAGAAGGCCATGATACACGCGAGTAGAAAGACGATGGCCGGCACGAAGCCAGGGTTCACGTTCGCTTCCGCCACCTGAGCCAGCCACACGCCCGTCCCCAACGCCTGCTGCGTTCCCGCGATCGAAAACGCCAACGCGAGCACGATCACGACGGGTGTCAGACCCTGAATTCCCTTGATCGTATAGTCGGTCACCTCCCGGAACGTCATGATCCCTTGCGCCCGATACATGACCGCCGCGAGCAGAATCCCCACGATCACGCCCCAGAGCACGGCGTCCGAGCCGCTGCCTTGCAGCATCTCCCCGTCTCCGGTGATCCAAAGGACCAGCGGTACCGTGGCGACCATGGCGATGACCGGAAGGAGCATGTTGAGCGCCCGTTGCGGTACGCCCTCCTTGCCTACCAACATGGAAACGTCCGAGGACATCATGGGCTCGGCGCCATCGCGGAGGAGCTTCCCCTCTTCCTGGATACGACGCTCGGCTTCACGCATGGGCCCGATGTTCCAGTCGGTCAGAGCCACGAACACGACCAGGATGATCGCGAGGATCGCGTAGAAATTCAGCGTGAGCGCGGAGATGAGTACTCGGTTCGGCTCAGCGACGTTCTGCGCGGCCAGGAGCGTCACGATGTAGGCTCCCCAAGCGTTGATCGGGATGAGAAGCTGCTTTGGCGCGCACGTCGCGTCGAGGATATAGCTCAGCTTTTCACGTGAAATCTTGGCCCGATCGAAGAGTGGACGCGACACGGAGCCCGCCACCAGCAGTCCGAAATTCGATTCCAGGAACAGACACATGCTGGTGCCGATGGCGAACAGTCGCACGGTGCGGCGACTCTGGCCCAACCGCTTTCGCTCGACCCAGTTGGTGAATCCCTCCATGCCGCCCGACGCTTGCGTCAGTGTGATGATCCCACCGATCAGCGCCGAGAAAACGAGCGTTCTGGCGTTGCCGGGGCTGGTGATCGCGGCCAAGAAGGTGTTTACGCCGTCTACCAATCCCACGACTGGATTCCACGAGTTCATGATGGTCCAGCCCAACCAGACGAAGAGGGCCAGCGAGATGTAGACCTCCCGAGTCTTGATGGCCAAGGCGATGGCCACCATTGGCGGGAGAATCGAAAGCCATCCGATGGTCTCCATGCCGACTATTCGCTCTCCACGATGCGTATTTCATCGGGCGCATTGGGGACCACGCACAGGAACGCGAATTCATCCGGGCCGAGAGATTCGTACCAGTGCGGTACGCCGGCTGGGATGAAGACGACGTCACCCTGAGTGACCTCGATGACTTCGTCTCCGATGCCGATTCGCGCGGCGCCACCCAGGACGTACTGTTCGTGCTCCACCTCGTTCGTGTGATTCGGCATCCCTCCGCCGGGCTCCATGACAAAACGCCGCATCGCGAAGTTCGGCCCCTCTTCCGGGCCGATCAGGACTTGCCGCACGGTGCCTGAGCCGGCGCGAACGGGCTCGGCGGGAATTTCGTTGATGTTTTTACGAGACACGTGCTCACTCCCCTGGGTGTCGGTCGCGGGATCATTGGTATCCGGCGCACATGACCGTACCATGTCCCTACCGCGGATCGTCGTACGATGTTGATGTCTCTACGATATCCGTTCTGGAACCAACCGCAATTCTGAATCCTGAAGCGTCCAATGTATGAGCGGATCGTCTGCCTGACGGAAGAAACCACCGAGACGCTGTACACGATCCGCGAAGACTGGCGGATCGTCGGGATCTCAGGGTTCACCGTTCGTCCCCCTCGCGCCCGCCGGGAAAAGCCGAAAGTCTCCGCCTTCACGACCGCCAAGATCGACGAGATTCTGGACCTCCGGCCCGACCTTGTCCTGGGGTTCTCGGACATCCAAGCCGACATCGCGGCGGAGTTGATCGGCCATGGGATTGAGGTCCACGTGTTCAATCACCGGAGCGTCGAAGGCATCCTGCGCATGATCCGGACGTTGGCCGCCATGGTGGGGTGCGCGGAGAAGGGAGAGCAACTCGCCGTCCGGCTCACCGCCAATCTCGACAGGGTTCAGGAACGGGCCAGCGGATTCCCAGGTCGGCCCCGGATCTACTTCGAGGAGTGGAGTGATCCGATGATT
>CAUZVZ010000066.1:0-15090 GCA_963583605.1 Gemmatimonadales bacterium UBA6960 | reverse complement strand
TTCGGGAGTAAGGTGATGGTGACCGGAGCGGGTTTTGTGCTCAATAACGAGATGGACGACTTTACCGCTAAGCCCGGCGTTCCCAATCAGTTTGGGTTGGTTCAGGGAGCGAACAACTCGGTGGGCCCGGGCAAACGGATGCTCTCCGCGATGACCCCGACCGTGGTGCTCCGTCCCGACGGTGAGTTGTTTTTCGTCACGGGCTCACCGGGAGGAGCCACGATCATCACGACCGTCTTCCAAACGATCGTGAACGTCGTGGATTACGGGATGAACGTAGCGCAGGCCGTGAACGCGCCCCGCGTCCACCACCAGCATCTGCCCGACCAGGTCCGCTACGAGCAAGGCGGGTTGTCGCCGGAGGTGGTGTCGGATTTGGAGGCCCGGGGACACACGATGTTGGAGCGCGGCGGAATCTCCGGAGACGTTCAAGCCATCATGGTCATGCCGGACGGGACGCTCGAAGCGGCGGCCGATCCGCGCCGCGGAGGCGCGGCTGCAGGCTGGTGACCCGGGGCGCGCAGGAAGGGTCGCGAGCATGAATGAACTCCGCACCGTCCTTCCCTACTTTCGGCCCTACATCAAGGGGGTCGTGGCCGGCCTGGCGCTGGTTGTCGTCACTAATCTCTTCACGGTGGCCGGACCGTACCTGATCAAGCTGTCGGTCGACGGTCTGGGCGATCCTGATGTGACGATGGGCCGTATTTCGACCTACGCCCTCCTCATCGTAGCGGCCGCGGTTCTCGGGGGCGCAGCAAAGTACGGCATGCGGGAGCTTCTCAACGGTCTCAGCCGACGCATCGAGTGCGACCTGCGGAACGATTTTTTTTCACACCTGCTTCGGCTGGACGCGAGCTTCTACGGCTCAGTACGGACCGGTGACCTCATGGCCCGCGCCACCAACGACACGCAGGCGGTACGCATGGCAACGGGGCCCGCCATCATGTACTCGGTCAATACGCTCGTGAGCTTCCTGCTCGCCCTCGGGTTCATGGTGTGGATCAGCCCCAGACTCACGCTCTACGCCCTCATTCCCATGGTGGTGCTGCCGCCAGTCGTGTTCGCGTTCGCGCGTGTGATTCACCAGCGCTTCGAGAAGATTCAGGAGCAGTTCTCTACGCTTTCGACCATGGTGCAGGAGAACCTGACCGGCATGCGCATCGTGCGAGCATACGTGCAGGAGAAGAGTCAGGCTGGTCACTTCGACGGCCTCAACCGCGAGTACATGGACCGCAACATGGACCTCGTGAAAGTGGCGGGCCTGTTCCACCCGATCCTCGCGCTCTTCTCCGGGTCGGCGATGGTCATCGTGCTATGGCTCGGCGGTCTCGAAGTCGTTGCCGGACGCATCACCCTCGGCGACTTCGTCGCTTTCGGGATCTACGTCGCGCTGCTCATCTGGCCGCTCATCGCCCTGGGTTGGGTCGTCAACCTCTTCCAAAGAGGCGCAGCCAGTATGGGCCGCCTCAACAAGATCTTCGAGACCGAGCCGGCCGTCCGAGCCCCTGAGAACCCCGTGCGCCTCGAAGAACCACGTGGCGCTGTCGAGTTCCGGAGCGTCTCGTTCCGCTATCCGGGTACCGAGCGGCCGGTCCTGGAGGACGTCTCTTTCACGGCCAATCCGGGTCAGACCGTAGCCGTGGTCGGTCCCACTGGCTCAGGCAAGACGACTCTGGTGACGTTGATCCCCAGGATCTACGATGTGACGGGCGGGCACGTCCTGGTCGATGGTGTGGATGTGCGCGATTTGGACCCGGTGGAGCTACGCTCGCTCATCGGCATGGTGCCCCAGGATCCGTTCCTCTTCTCGACGACCATCGAGGAGAACATCGGACTGGGCCTCGACCTCGTCGCGCAAGCGTCGGCGCAGGATTGGACCCTGGCGGAACGCCGGGCGCGCAGCACTCCGGAGGGCCCCGTCGAAGACCCCGACGAGGCCGTGGTCGAGGCCGCCCGCATCGCTCAGCTCGACGAATCGATCCAGGGGTTCCCGAAGGGCTGGGAGACACTGCTCGGCGAGCGGGGAGTCAACCTTTCTGGGGGGCAGAAGCAACGCACGACGCTGGCCCGTGCCGTGGCGCGCGATCCGAGAATTCTCGTCCTGGACGACGCCCTGAGCGCAGTCGACACTCACACGGAGGCGCGCATTCTAGACGACCTGGTACGCGTGATGGAGGGGCGGACCTCCTTCATCATCAGCCACCGCGTGTCGGCCGTGATGAACGCGGATCTCATTCTCGTTTTGGACCACGGCCGGATCGTGGAACGGGGCCAGCACGCCGACCTCATCGCACTCAGAGGGACCTACGCCCACCTGTTGCACCGGCAGATGCTCGAGCAGGATATCGAGTCCACGCCTGTGGGAGCGCCTGGGGACTGAGGGGCGGCCGGAACTTGACCGCCCCCGTGGGCGTTCGTTCGTTATCGGAACTGGTCCCTGAACCTGGCGGAGAATCCTTGAGCACGATCCGACTCACGCACGCCCCGAGCGGTACGATCCTGGCTGAGGGTCCGAAGGGATTCGGTGGCATCACACCGTTCGATGGCAACTTCTATGTTCGGCCGAAGCACCTCCGTACCGACGCCCTCAAAGTGAACTCGGTTCCGGACTGTGCCCGTAAAAGTTCCTCTACGTGTGGCTGGACTTGAAGATCGAGGGTTGGGCGCCCTCGAAATTTCTGGCTGGCTCTACTGGCTACCCAACCCGCTCCTGCCATTCATCTGGTGGAGAGTGGCGCTTCCGGGGGGTCACTCGGATGTGCGGGTAGAGGTGCTGGAGGCCGTGATCCTGGGGCGGGAGGATTCACCGCCGTTTCTAAAGGACCACACCGCGTATCTCGTGGCCGAGCGTCAGCCCGGGCCTCATGCTGATCCGGGTATCAGCCCCGGTGGGCGTACAGTTATCGGTACCGGCACGGATACGGCGGACCCTGAGCTGGGGATCGTCTAAGTGCCCAGCCCACCCATCGCTGAAATATTCGTTTCCCGGGTCCGCACTCATGTTGATGAAAGGGAGTACCGCGATGCTCTTCGGCCCCGCAGCAGCGGTGGCCGGTCCATCCGCGTGCCGGAGTCGTGTGGACTCGCCGAGTTGCGGTGAGGGCGGACCATCTTCACCAGCCACCTTGAACACCGCGACGCGCGTACTCACGTTCTTGAGATCGAAGCGGCCGAGGGGCTCGATGAACATCCCTGGCTGGTTCTTGACGTCGTCACAAACCTTCCCGGAAATAAAGACTTCCCCCGGTGGACACAGACCTTGGACTCAGGAAGCTACGTTGATACCGTCTCCGGTATGGATCCCGATCCGTAGGGGCACCACAGGAGGGACCGGACAGGGTTTCTTGAATCTCGAGAGCGCAGCGCACGGCCTGGATAGCGCTGGTGAATATGCTCAGGCTGCCATCACCATAGTGCTCCAGCAACTCGCCCCCGTGGGGGCCCAAAGTGTCCGTCAACACGCTGCGATGCCGATCGCGGACCTCGCGTGCCTTCTGCTCATCACGCTGCATCAGGGCCGTGTACCCGGCCACGTCGGTGAACATGATGGCGGCCAGGTGCCGAGTCTGGTTTTCGAGCATAGTGACCTCCAGACCGCCTACGGTCTGGCCCGCACGTACTTGACGAGTCGCTGCCGCCCCACCTCACCCGCGTAGATGTTGCCTTGGAAATCGACACCCAGAAACTCTACACCGGTTCCAGTCGGGGTCTCTGAGTCGGGGATGAACGCCGTCACCCAGCCGGACTCCGCATCTCCGATCCTGATGCCTCTCTCCCAACCAGGGTTCCAGTTGGCGTCGGACATCCCGTCGCCCGCGTAGATGACGTCTTCGGTGTCCACGAACACGACGCTCGGTCGGCCGAACTGGGTCCACACCGCCAGACGGTTTCCCTGCTGGTCGAAAATCTGGACGCGGTTGTTTCCCCGGTCCGCCACGATCACGCGGCCCCGGGAGTCCATGGTGATGTCGTGTGGGTCGTTGAACTTGCCGGGATCGCCGCTCAGCGACTCCACACCGCCCCCGACCTCTAACAGGAACTCACCGTCGCTCGAGAATTTGACGATGCGGTTGTTCCCACCGCGATGACCGTCCGAAATCCAGATGTCACCGTTGGGCGCTACCACAACGCCGGATGGCCCGTTGAAGTGGTCTGACCCGTACCCCGATACGCCGGCCTCGCCCAGCGTCATTACCACCTCGCCGTCCTGGTTGAGTTTGAAGACCTGGTGCCCCAGGCCCCGCTTCAACCCCTCCACTTCTCGCGCATCTCCGGCCGGGGCGCCCTCAGTGACCCAGAGGAATCCCTCATGGTCCAGGAAGAAGCCGTGCGGGAAGGAGAACATCCCGGCACCGGAGCTCTTCACGACGTTTCCGTCTAAGTCGAACTTGAGGATCGGGTCCTGGTCCGAGAGGGCACAGTGGTTCGCTCCACATCTCGACAGCATCCAGATGTGGCGTCCGTCGGGATCCGGGAAAACCCCACTGACCACCCCGATCCTCCATCCGTTGGGCATCTTCTCCCAGCCGTGAACGGCGTGATACGGATTGTTGGCTACGGATTGGGCGTGGGCTTCCCCGCCCCAAATCGAGACCGTCGCTGCGAGGACGGCCATCCAAACCCATTCGACTCGACTGGAGTGCGACATGTCACCTCCTGCGGACCCTCGATGGCTCGCCGAACTCCTGGGAGCACTCTACTTCTTCAACAACCTTCTAGATTCTCTCCAAGACCCAGGCCGGCGTAAACCTAGTAAGGTACGTGCTCAAGATCGTGAAGGAACCCGTCATGAGAAGCAGACCCAGCAGGATGAGCATGATTCCGGATACCTTCTCGACGACCGGCAAGAACGGGCGGAAGCGTGAGAACACTCCCAGGAACCAGTCCAGGGCCAAGGCGGAAACCAAGAACGGGATCGCCAAGCCCAACGAGTATGCACTCAACAGGCTTACACCTGCCCAGACCGTGTCCCGGGTCCCAGCCAGGGTGAGGATCGCTCCCAGGACCGGGCCGATGCAGGGTGTCCAGCCGGCTCCGAAGGCGGCCCCCACCCCTACCGTCCCTATATATCCGGCGGGCCTGTCGTTCACGTGAACCCTCCGCTCACGCATCAGCGACGCGATCCTGAAGACCCCCGTGAGGTGCAGGCCGAGGACGATGATGACGGCGCCCCCGATCCGTGCGATCCAGACCTCGTAGTAACGCAGATAGGCGCCCAGAAAAGAAGCAGAAGCGCCCAGCGTGATAAAGATGAGGCTGAACCCCGCCACGAAGAGCAGCGAGTGAATGAGGGTCGCCTTACGGTCGACCCCTTCCTGGAGATCCTCTAGGCTCATGCCTGTGACGAACGAAAGATAACTGGGCACCAGGGGTATGACGCACGGCGACAGGAACGAAAGCACTCCTGCCGTCAATGCGACCAAGAGACCGACCGATTCGTTCATCCTCTACTCAATCCCTTTCATCTTTTGGGTCCAGTCGGAGCGAATCCAGAGCTTGAAAACGGTGCCACACCGCCCGGAACCCCATCACAACGCCGAGCCAAGCAAGCACTAAAGCTAACGCCCAGCCGAACACGATCGGAAAGAAGCCAACGACGACGGCGGCCGAGATCGCGATGATGGCGACGGTTCCGAGAATCGCTCGATCCTCTCGGCCCAGCGTGCGGTGCCCCGCCAACGCGTCACCGAACGATACGCCCGCGCGCACCAACTGGGCGAGCCGCCATGGTCTCAACACCGTCTCTCGGTCCATCATCGCCTCTAAGCGCTCCGTGAGCTTGCCCTCAGGTTCCAACGGCGTCGCCGGCAGTCCATGAAGCGCCGGAGGCAGCTCAGCCGGTACGGCCACACGCGTACGGCGGCGCCCCGGAAGCACAATTTCCGAAGAGGACGCGAGGTCGGCCAGGAAGATCCCCTCGAGCTGACCAGCCAACGACGCATCCAAAACGCCCACGTCCATCTCCCAGTTCCCGAGCAGACTCCACGCATTGAGGTTGCTCGATCCCACCCTGGACCAGAGTCCGTCCGCGACTGAGGTCTTGGCGTGAATCATCCCGCCTTGCCACTCGAAGAGTCGCACACCCTGTTCGAGCAGGTACCGGTAGCCTGCTCGCGAAAGCGTCCCGACCAAGGGCCAATTGTTGTTGGCCGGAACTAGCACCCGGACGTCGACCCCGGACTGAGCCGCCTCAGCAATCGCCTCAGCGACCGCTCCGGGTGCAACGAAATAGGGGTCGGTGATCCACAGGCGCTCCTGTACCATGGCCGCCACCAGCGCCACGGTCCGAAGGACTCGGCTTCGTCGAGGCTCGCCCTCGATCAGCCAGACCGACGTATCCCCGGCAGGACTCGCCAGCTCATCCGGAAAGTCTTTCGGGAGGGGCTCGCCCATCACGTCCCAGATTCGACCGAATGCCCTGCTGGCCGCCGACACGGCCGGCCCTCGAAATTCGATGCCGGTGTCGCGCCATGGGGGGGTGTCTGCGGTGCCCGCCCACTCCTGGCCGATACAGAACCCCCCGGCGAACGCGACCTCTCCATCCACGACCACCAGTTTCCGATGATCCCGTTGGAACACGCCATAGGGATCGCGGATGGAGGGTCGGTTGAAGGCGCGTACCTCAACCCCCGCCCGACGGAACGGACGCCAATACCGCCGTGGCGTCGCCCAACACCCCACCCAATCATACAGGAGCCGTACCGCGACCCCTTGGCGAGCCTTCTCTACGAGGACATCCCTGAACACCCGGCCCACCGCATCGTTTCGAAGGATGTAGTTCTCGAAGTGGATGTATCGCTTTGCCCCCGCGATCGCCTCCAGCCAGGCGTCGAACGTGACGGGTCCGTCGAACTGGAGAGAAATCGAGTTGCCCGGGATTTCCGGAGAGCCGGTCGTCCGCTGGAGGGCCTCTCTCGTCAGGCCGCCGAGACCACCCTTACGGGCTGGAAGGGGCTTGGGCGAGGACGCCGGCCGTAGGCTGCCCCTGGCGGATGACACTGAGTGTTTCTTGGTGGAGGTCATCGCAACACAGTTGGAGTCACCCGTGGCGCCTTCTAAACAGTTTCGATAGGGCAGGTGAGTCCTTGGGACGCAACCTCCACGCCGGCCACAATGCACTCTTGGCAGAGACCGTAGATCTCGAGCTTGTGGCGCGTCGGCCGAAATCCGTAGCGTGCCGATACCAGAGCCTCGATGCGGTGCACTTCATCACTCTGGAACTCGATGACAGCGCCACAGTTCAGGCAGATGAGATGCTCGTGGATCGGCTCCGCAGAGAGGCTGTGTTCGTATCGTTTGAAGCCCTCGCCGAAGTTGAGCTCGGCTACGAGCTTACTCCGTACCAGCAGATCCAGAGCCCGATAGATCGTCGCCCTGCCAAGCCGGCGACCCTCGGATCTGAGCACACGCTCGATGTCGTCCACGGAGAGGTGTTCGCTTGATCCAAACACGACCCGCGCCACCGCCTCCCTCTGGTGGGTGACGGGCAGTCCCTGCTCCCTCAAGTAGCGTCCGAAGAGCCGGACGAAAGGGGCCGAGTCCGGGCGGGCCTTCATGCCTCCACGGGCTCCAGCAAGTCGGCGTCGAATTCGTCCAACAACTCCCTGAGTTTCTCCGGATCCCCGGAGATCCGGACCATACGGGGCTCCCCTAGGTCGATCTCACTCCTGCGCACGACCCCCTGCATCACTCGGGGGAGACGGTCGGCGGGGGCCTGGCCCTCCTCAGCGATGCCGTTCTCGACCGAAAGGCTCGTTCCCGTCCGTTCGGCGGAGTAGGGCGCGGTGTACAACCGGCGAGCGCCATCTTCGGTGAAGCAACTTGCAGCCACTAGGCCTCGCTCCTTGCGTCCGACAATCAACGGCGGGAACACCCACAGCCGATCGATCTCACTATCTCCGAGGCGTCGCACCATCATCTGGAGCGTTCTAGGGATGGCCTCCGGCACTCCAGGGTCCACTTCATCCTTCACGAACTGACCTCCAAGTGGTCACCGTTCCAAATCAACTGAAGACATTCTACTGACCAGACCGCGATCGCTCCACAGCCTCTCGGGTCGCGTGTGTCACGTTCTCGCGAACCTGATCCATGGGACCCTCGATCAGAGCACCCGCCGCTCGTACGTGCCCCCCGCCTCCGAACTGGCGCGCCAAGGCGTTCACGTTCACCGCGCCGTTGGAGCGGAAGGAAACCTTGATGCCCCTCCGGCGGATATGGCGAAAGAGCAGTCCGACTTCCACACCCTCAACCGATCGAGGGTAGTCAACCATCCCTTCGAGATCATCCGCGACCGCACCCAGTGCGTCGAACCGATCCGCCGGCACGGTCATCCACGCGATCCCCGCTTCCTCGTCGACCTCCAAAAAGGCCAGGGAGCTCTCAAGCAGATGAAACCGTCGGCGAGGGACGGAGCCGTAGAGGATACGGTAGGTTTCATCGGGACTGACCCCGCGGTCGACCAACTCGGCAGCGACGCGGAGACTAGTCGGGGTCGTGTTACTGAAGCGAAACGAACCGGTGTCCGTCAAGATGGCAACGTACATCGCAAGGTCGCCGATCGCGGGCCACGGCCCCCCGGCCCGATGGATGAGGTCGAATACGAGTTCACCGGTCGCAGAAGCGTTGGAGTCGCGAAAAGTCACGCCCTCGATGGGCCGGTCCCCTGTCGGATGATGGTCGATCACGACCGTCGGGAGACCATCGATCAGCGGCCTCACCCTTCCGATCCGAGGCACCTCTCCAGTGTCGAGAACGACTGCGATATCGGCACCGTCACAGAACTCCTGGGCCTCCATCGATGTCGAGTCCACGACCCACGATTCGTCGGGCACGAGGAACTGGAAGGGTTGCGGAACCGGTGTCGGATTCACGATGAACGCTTCCGTCCCCAACTCCCGAAGCCAGGCGGCCAACGCGATCTCAGACCCGAGCCCGTCGCCGTCGGCGTTGATATGCGTGGTCAGAATCGCCGTTTCTTTGTTTCGCAACGCCGTCAGGACAGAATCGATCGCCTCGAATCTGGTCTTAGCGGTTTGGTGCGTCATGGATCCCTTTCTTCAACGGTCTTCTCGAGTGTAGTGTTCCATAAGACTAGTGCGGCGCACGCGGCAGGAGCTTCCTGACCTTGGCCCACGTCGACGCGAGATGGACCGCCCATGGTGTTGTGACCCCACGAACCTGCGCATGTTCAAGCGCCGCGAGAAGGGCCGCCGGCTCGTTGGGGTGTTGGTCCACCTCCACCCAGGAGCCCGCCACCTCTCCCAACATGTGGGCGTCCGAACCGGAACCCCTCAGCTTGGACCAGCGAGCCGCCAGTTCCTCTCCGGGCTCATTGAGGTGCCCGGGATGGAGCCTCCCGTTGAAGACCTCGATGATGTCCACCAGCGGCGCGAGCTCCTCCGCGTACCGGCCGGACCCTCCCTTCCCTCGCGCATAGGGGTGGGGCAAGTAAACGAGTCCTCCCTGGTCCTTCACCCTCCGGCATACTTCCTTGGCTGGGGTTCCTTTTGGGATTTCCTCCTGGATGTAGAGGCCGATGACGTCGATACCCTCCTCCGTCTTGACCTCCTCGCCGGGAATCACTGAGTCCGGATACGCATCAGCCATCTCCAACGCAGTGGAGACGTGGTTGTGGTCTGTGATTGCGATACGCTGGACCCCCCTGGCGGCTGCCGCCTCAATCACGCGCCGCGGGTCTGAAAGACAGTCGAAGGACGCCTGCGTATGCAGATGCATGTCTATTCGCAGTCGACCCTCCTTCGGCTGGTGACGAGCCACCGCACTCCTCCGTAGGTGCGCGAGCACCTCCATCGCCTGGTCCTCCAGTGCTTGAATGTCTCCCTCATTGACGAGCAGATGGGTCGCCCGTTCTCGCTTGGCTCCCGCATCCATCTGGGCTTCCATAATGGCGGTGGCCCTCTCGACGCTGAGGTCCCGCGTCTCTCGAAGGCGCTCCAACCGAATTTTCTCAGGCGCATCGACGACGACCGTAGCGTCGAAGTCGTCCTCAAGCCCCACCTCGAAAAGAAGCGGAATCTCCGATACACATATCGTATCCTGATCGGCGAAGCGCTCTCGCATCCACCGGTCCCGAAGGACCCGGACGCGGGCGTGAACGATCGCCTCCAACCGGTGCCGGGCCTCCTCGTCCTCGAAGACGACAGACGCGAGAGCCTCTCGGTTCAAGGTACCGTCGGCTTCCATAATTTCTTCGCCGAAGACGTCCACCACGGCGGACAGACCAGTCGAACCCGGCTCGACGGCCCGGCGAGCCAAGTCATCCGCACTGACGACCGGGACGCCAACGTCCTTCCAAAAAGCGGACACGGTCGACTTACCGGCAGCGATGTTCCCCGTCAATCCCACCGATAGGGTGTTTTCCACGTTCGGCCTCGCAAGAAGAAGCCTCTTGAGCACCAGAACCGCTACGACGACCCCTACGCCCACGATGGCCGCCCACCCCACGCCCATAGCGCCGACTCCGATCTCCCAGCCGCGGGCACCAGCGTAGGCGATTCCCAATCCGAACACGGCCCACCCCGCGATCCCGAGGAGATCGAAGGCCAGGAAGTGACGGTACGAGACCGATGTGGACCCGGCGACGAGCGGCATGAGGGTGCGCAAGAACGGAACCAGTCGAGCCAAGCTCACCGAATATCCGGCGTGTCTGTCGAAGAGGTCGAGAGCACGGTCCTGGTGCCTGCGGGCCATGCGGGCAAATCGTCCACTGCCGCGGAGCAAGCGGCGACCTCCCCAGCGCCCAATCATGAATCCGACCGAATCACCCAGCGTAGCTCCCACCACCGCCGCCCCAGCGACGGCTGCGAAGCTGAAGTGCCCCTGAAGGGCGAAGGCCATCGCAACGATGAGGGTGGGCTCAGTGGGGAGGAACAGCCCTATGATCAGGGCCGTCTCGAACATCGCCATGCCCCCAACCAGCCACGGCCCGTATAGCTCAATGTTCGCGGCGATCCACTCAATCATTGTGCGGGTGCCGGCTTCCGGCTCACTCCTTCAACAGCCTTCTAGAAGGGTCGATGCCAAACCACGCGGAGGTCGTCCGGGCTCCACCTCTCGCCATACGGACCATCCGATCGAATCGCAAAAGAGTCAGCCCACGCCTGGTAGGAATAGGTCGTACCCCACGGATCGGCGACTGGATCACCCGTGAAATTGGTCGCCAACCACGCACTCCATTGGCGTGTCGGAGGGACCTGGTACGTCTCGCGCTGTTCCCTTCTCACGGCTCGAGACAATTCCTCGATCTCCCGCTCTGCATTCCAGACGAGCATGGGTTGAACCACGGGCATAACCTTTTCGATCATCATCTCGCGGCGGTCGGGAAAATACAGCGCGGTCACGAATCCGAGGATGATCAACAGGATTAGCCTACCTACCACTTTTTGCTCTCCTTCACGTGCTTACGCATATCGGAGCCCCAGCGCACATAACGCTCCAAATCCCCGGACGGAACGACCGTGGCTCCCTTTCCGTAGGCTGTCTCCATACGCCACTTCATATAGGCCTTCGACGGTAAAGGGAGAAAAGGCAGCTGCCGATACCACCGATTCGCCCTGAAGGCCCATGCGGTCGCCAGCATGGCGGGAATGAGCCACGGCCGCCGGATGGCAAGCTTCGCCAGCCCTACGTAAACCGATCCCATACCGTTTCTCACGGTTGGTTCCCGGACGCACCCACCGGAAACATATGTGTATGCCAAATTTAGTCCGGGCAGTGAGGCAATTCAATGACGTCCGATTCGCATTACCCCCCGGGGGGCCTCCTCGATGGTCCCCCTGATCCGCCTGAGCTATGATACCTGAAATCAACCTCCAAGGAGCCTTTGAGTGCCGAATCGCCTAGCCCGAGAGTCCAGTCCCTACCTTCTCCAGCACGCCGAAAATCCCGTAGATTGGCACCCCTGGGGTACCGAAGCCTTCGACGAAGCCCGGCGCCGGGACATCCCGGTCCTCCTCTCGATCGGTTACTCCGCCTGCCACTGGTGCCACGTCATGGAGCGTGAGTCCTTCGAGGACAAGACGACTGCTGAGCTCATGAACGAGTCCTTCGTCAGCATCAAGGTGGACCGTGAGGAGCGTCCCGACATCGACTCCGTCTACATGAAGGCGGTCCAGGCCATGACCGGACAGGGCGGATGGCCACTCACGGCGTTCCTCACTTCGGATGGGGAGCCCTTCTTCGGAGGGACGTACTTTCCGCCGGAGCCTCGCTCCAACATGCCTTCCTTTCGGCAAGTCCTGGAGTCGATCCGGGGCGCCTACGGAGAACGGCGGGAGGAGATCGTCCGAAACGCCGGTGAGTTGAAGGCGTTGCTGGAAAAGAGTTCGGCGGAGCGCTCAGACGGGCCGGTGGCGCGGGATGGGGAAGCGATCGTCGGTCTGTCTCTGCTGGATCACGCGTTCCGCTTCATTGCGTCGCGCTTCGACGCCAAGCATGGCGGGTTCGGTGGGGCACCCAAGTTTCCACAACCTGTAACGCTGGAGTTCGCTCTCCGAGTGCATTCCCGCACCGGAGACGCGGATGCACTGGAGATGGTCACACAGACGCTTCGTGCCATGGCCCGCGGCGGAATCCACGATCAATTGGCCGGGGGCTTCCATCGATACTCCGTCGACGCCCGCTGGCTGGTTCCCCACTTCGAAAAGATGCTCTCTGACAACGCCCTGCTCGGACGGTTGTACCTGAACGCCTATCAAGTCAGCCGCGACCCGGAGCTGGGGCGGGTCGCCCAGGGTACGCTGGACCACCTTCTCACGGATATGCGCTCACCCGAAGGGGGCTTCTACTCGGCATTGGACGCGGATTCGGAGGGAGAAGAGGGGACGTTTTATGTGTGGACACCTGCGGAAGTGCGCGAGTTGCTCGACGCGGAGGTGGCCGATCTGTTCATGCGCTGTTACGACGTCAGCGAGAGTGGCAACTTCGAAGGAAGCAACATCCTCCACCTTCCCCACGACCTTGACGCCGTCGCCAAGCGCGAGGATGTCAGCCTCGAAGTTTTGCGGGAGCTGCTCCAGGACGCGAGGCACGTCCTGTTGGGGGCCCGAAGCCTCCGAGAGCCACCTTTCCGCGACGAGAAGATCCTTGCCAGTTGGAACGGAATGGCGATTCGAGCCCTGGCTGAGGCCGGTGGAGCGCTGAATCAGCCCCGTTTTCGTGAAGCAGCCGGGAGCGGGCTCGATTTTCTGCTCGCGAACATGCGTAAGGATGACCGGCTCCGCCGATCGTACAAGGACGGCATGGCACGGATCGATGCGTTCCTGGAAGATTACGCTGCGGTGGGCAACGCGATTCTCAGCGTGTATGAAGCAACGCTCGAGCCTCGTTGGCTGGACGAGGCCGCTTGGATTGCGGAGCGCGTCATCGATCTCTTCTGGGACGATTCGGATGGCATCTTCCACGACGCTCCGAGAGATGGCGAGACGCTGTCCGTACGGGCACGGGACCTCATGGACAACGCCACGCCGTCCGGAAACTCTCTGGCCGTCGAGCTTCTGATACGGAGCGCGCACATGTTCGGAGAGGAGCGCCATCGGGATATCGCCCATCGAGTGCTCGAAAGAGAGGCCGGCCTCATGGCCCGCTTCCCCGCCGCATTTGGCCGCTTGCTTGGAGTGCTCGAGCAGACGGTGGCCGACCCCGTGGAGATCGCCATCGTGGGCGCACGCGAGGACCCCCGTACGCAGGAGTTGCTCGACGCGGCATTGCGTCCTTACCTGCCGAACCGGACCATCGCCGGTGTCGCTCCAGGTGAGGACCTTTCGCACACGCTACCGGTCCTCGAGGGACGCAATCGTGGGACCGAGCCGGCCGCCTACGTCTGCGAGCGCTACGCTTGCAAGGCGCCAGTCTCCGACGCTGTCGCATTGGCGGAGCAACTCAGCGTAGAAGGGTGAACAGCCTTCCAAGGGTAGTGGTCCTTGGACGGAAGGTTTTACTATCTTAGAAGCTACTCCTTCTTTCAGGCCCTTCGGACCCCAACTTCACCCGGAATAGATGGCGACCAAGGAGCAAGAGATAACCGAAACTCCGGACTTGGAGGGTCCGTCCTCTGAGTGGCTCCTCGAAGCGTACCGAACGATGGTTACCTCCCGGCGGGTGGATGACCGGGAAATCAGCCTAAAACGTCAGAACAAGACCTTCTTCCAGATCTCCTGTGCCGGGCACGAAGCGGTGCAGGTGGCGATGGCTGCGCACTTGAGGCCCGGGTACGACTGGTTCCACCCGTACTACCGGGATCGCGCGCTGGTGCTGGCGTTGGGACAGAGCCCCTTGGACCACCTTCTCGGTGCGGTCGGGGCCGACGACGATCCGAACAGCGGCGGCCGGCAGATGCCCTCCCACTTCTCGGATCCGGAGCTTCACATCGTGACGATGTCCTCACCCACGGGTAGCCAGTTCCTCCAGGCAGTGGGTGCCGCGGAGGTGGGATACCGGGTCTCCCTCATCCCCGAGCTCCAGGACAGGATCGAAGAATTCGAAGAGGACGAAGTGGTGCTGGTTTGTTCGGGGGAGGGAGCGACGTCGGAGGGTGAGTTCTGGGAGGCCCTCAATACGGCGTGCAATCTCAAGCTACCAGTGGTCTTCCTGATCGAGGACAACGGATACGCGATCTCAGTGCCGGTCGAGGTCAATACCGCTGGAGCAAGCATCTCCAAGCTCGTATCCGGATTTCCGGATCTCTTCATCATCGAATGCGACGGCACCGACGTGCTGGACAGCCACCAGGCGACGGGCAAGGCGGTCCGTCACTGCCGGCTGAGAAGGGGACCGGCCCTGGTACACGCTCATACGATACGTCCCTATTCGCATTCCATGTCCGATGATGAACGAACTTACCGGCCCGCCGCCGAGCTGGAAGAAGCGGCCGCCAGAGACCCACTCGTCGGGACACGGAACCTCTTGATCGCGCGGGGCTTGGCGACCGCCGAGGAACTCGATCTCCTGGAAGAAGAGGCCGAGAGCGAGGTCGCGGAGGCCGCCGTAGAGGCGAGCCGCCACCCACAACCTGATCCTGAAGCGGCTCTGCTCCATCTCTTCTCCGAAGAGGTCGACCCGACTTCGGCAGCT
>CAUZVZ010000065.1:0-15204 GCA_963583605.1 Gemmatimonadales bacterium UBA6960 | reverse complement strand
GCCAGCTTGGGTCGCGGCCACCCATGTGAGTACTACGGCAAACGCCGGAGCGCCGCAGGGGGCCGCGACGACGCCGGACGCGGCTCCGAGCGCAAAGACCGACGGATAAGACCCGCCCTTCCCGGTCCCGGCCCACTGCATGAGGCGTTGCGGGACGCGCACCGGAATAACGTCGAGCATCGCCAATCCGAACACCAGAAGCAGGTTGCCGATCGCCAACCGTGTCCATGGGCTCGCACTAACCGTGCCGAACAGACTCCCGGTCAGGCCCGCCACCAGCCCAAGCGTTGCGTAGAGCAACGCCAGCCCGAGAGCATACGTGAACGTCAGCCCGACCACCCTGGACCGGGGAGCGCCTTGCTCAGCCGACCCCGCGAGCACCGAAGCCGTAATCGGGATCATCGGATAGACGCACGGAGTCAAGCTCGTCACCAAGCCCGCCCCGAACAGCGTCACGAGAGCGAGCAGCGGGTTCTGGGCGAGGACTTCGGACAGGCCTGTACCCCCGAACATCTGAGTGAACATGGCAGCATCTTAGTGGACGAATGTGGAACTTCAAAGCGCACGGGAACGTATCCGATCGCCCCGGGCCTTCAAGACGTCACCGCTCAATCGGTCGCTTTCAAACGAGGAATACACGACGGTCGGTGCCGGTGCCCTCCGGAGGTCCCGGGGTTTTTTGATTGAACCGACGAAGGGAGGAGCATTATTCTAGATTCAGGCCCACGCCTCGTAATACCGCCCGAAGAAGCATGAGTGGAAGGACTCGACCGGTGCCGCCTTACCCCCTCTCGAAGCATGTTCTCCTAAGCCTCGCCGTGTCTTTCCTCGTGCTGAGTTGTGGCAATGGAGGCACTGACCCGTCCGAACCGATCGACGTAACCGTCGTTTCCGGGGATGGGCAATCCGCCGACGTCGGGGAAACCCTGCTGCAGGACCTCGTCGTACGGTCCTCCGACCTCGACGGAAACACGCTGAGAAATGTCGATTTGACTTTCAGCATCGTGCAGGGAGGAGGCTCCTTGGGCGCCACGTCCGTGAACACGATGACTCGCCCGGGAGGCGTTTGCCTACATGATGACGATTATCCGAAAAGTCGTTCGGGTGGTGCTGAGCTGGATTCTCAAGAAGATTTAGCGGTTCTGCTCCGAACTTCTGACGTAGGACACGAGTCCCGCTCATTCCCCGACGAGATTGACGACCACCCTGCGCTTGCGGGGATGGGTGTCGTGATCGACGAGGACCACCTGCTGCCAGGTTCCGAGCGGGAGGGCCCCATCGACGATGGGAAAAGCGAGCGAGGGGCCGATCAGGCTCGCACGGACATGGCTGTGCCCGTTGTCGTCGTGCCACATCTTCTCATGCTCGTACGTACCGGACCGAGGAGCGATGCGCTCGAGGGCGGCAGCGATATCGTGACCCACCAGGCCCGGTTCGAACTCCACGGTGGTGAGCGCCGCTGTCGACCCGACGACCATCGCAGTGAGTTGTCCCACACCAATCCCACTCTCAGACACGAGGCTTTGCAGGTCAGCCGTCAGATCTAAAATGTGGTCGTCGCCATCCGTGCGGCGTTCCAGCGTGTGCGTGAGTACCGTCATGCAGTGGTTGGTTTCCGGGCGCCAGTTAGTTTCCGGACGCTAGCGGACCTCCGCCTGATACCCGGCCGCCTCGACAGCCGCGATCAGGTCGGTAACGACGACTTGCTCCGACAGCGTCACTTCGGCCTCGTGGTTCCCCAGTGAGACGTCCGCTTGCGACACGCCCTCTACTCCCTCCAGGGCCGACTTCACGTGGCTCACGCAGTGCCCGCAGGACATCCCTGTTATTTCGAGTTTCTTGTTCATGGCTCCTCGCTCCGCGTCGTTTCCCCTGTCCGACGATGACGGCTAAAGTAGTACGCTCGAAGACGGATACCCACCCCTCCCACGCGGGATCTCTCTCGAGGTCACGCAAGAAGTCGTGCCAATGAATTCCCCCCTTGCCCTCGTTCTGGCGGCTGCGGGCGGACTCTGTCTCCTCGTTGGCGGATGGTATGTGACGGCCGCCATCCGAGATCCGGGATCGTCGCAGAGCCCGGCCCTTGGCGTCTTCGGAGCCGCGTGCCTCGTCATCGCCTCTCAAGAGTACGCCGCGCTCGGTGTCTATAGGGCGGTCGACATCGACACCTACGTCGAAGCCGTACGCCTGCATACTGTGTTCGCGCTCACGGCACCCGTCGCGGTCGGATGGTTTGTCGCACTCTACACCGATATGGCGGTCCGTTGGCCCTTGTGGATCTTCACCAGCATCACCGCGGCCGTGATGGTCTTGCATCTGGTTTCCCCCGCCACGATGCACTTCAGCGACGTGCTCGAGGTGAGTGGGGTCGTGCTTCCATGGGGAGAGCGGCTCGCCCAGGCGGTCGCGATTCCCTCCAGGTGGCCACCGCTAGCGGACTATCTGATTGCCCTGTTCTGCGGCCTATCCGCCTATGCCCTTTGGTCGGACCCGGGGCGAAGCGGGGGCCGGTCGATCAAGCCGCTCGAAGCCGGACTCGCCGTTCTCATCGCCACCATCACGATAGAACTCCTCGATCCACGAAGGGTATCGGCTTTGCCGGTGGACGAGTTCGGGTTTCTGGCGTTCGTGATCGTGGTGGGACTTGGGCTGCACCGCAGCCCGGCGTCGATGATCGTCTCTGGCGGTGACCGGACCGGTGATGCTACGAACACAGAATCCACCAGCCAACCAACCCGGCCAGCGTCAAGCTGAGTATCAGCCCCAAAGCCTGCAGGATGTAAAGCTTCATGCGAGCGGATCCTGAGATCTCCGAGTGGGTTCGATGGATCCCCTTTGAGCTGACATCGAACATCCAAGAAAGAAGGAGGCACCCCAAGGATTTCGCTTCTACAGAATGGGGGGGGCGGTGGCCTTCCATCTGTCCGGAGGACCCTGAACGCGCGTAGGGCTTCTCCCCACCAGAGAAGGCTGTTGAAGAAGTGCAGTGGGGACCGCCACCGTGCTCGCGGACGGGTACCCGGGATGCAACGGTCCGCCGCCGTTAGGAGGAGATCAGGCCTTCGCGACCGGCCATCCAATTCGCCCCGGCGATCGTGATGGCCGCGGCCCCCAGCCCGTAGAAGACGCCCAGGAGCACGTCGATCAAATAATGGTGGTTCAGGTAGACCGCCGCGAAACCCACGAGGCTAGAGAACACGATCGTGAAGGCACGGACCTTCTTGAGCCTCATCGCAAAGACCACGGACATGACAGGGTAGGAAATGTGGAGGGAGGGAATGGCGCCGAACGAGTTGGATCCCGCATCGTACATCCCCGTGAAGAAGCTGGTCCCGAACAACGCGTCGAAGCGGAGCGTCCGAGCCGGGTTCATGGGTACATCGAGAAGGATAGTGTCCAGCCCGTACGCCTCCACATACCAAGGAGGGGCAGCCGGATAGAGAAACCACGTCGCGAACCCCAGAACGTTGACGACGAGAAATGACCATGCGGGGGCGCGCCCCGACCACAGCCTTCGGGAAGATGTCGACTTGGAGTCGGGGCTGAGGTGGATCCGGCGCGTGAAATACGCCGCAAGCAAGACGAAAACGCCGATAAAGGTCAGATAGGCCCCCCCCGCGATGAAATCCAGGACAGGGTGGAGATGGAGACCGAACCACTCGTTTAGCGTCAGGGTGCCATTCGGCGAAGGGACCCCGAACAACCCTTTTTCAAGCATGTACGGCTCAGCGATGTGCGGAATGCCGCGCACAGTGTTGCCCCAGTACCGTTGGCTGTCGTAGAGAACCCCGGTAAGGATGAACGGCAGAACGAAGTCGAGAGGCCGTGCTCCCAGAGGCCGGAACGGCTGCTTGATCTGACTGAGCACGACGATCGCCACACCATACAGCAGGGGGTTGGTCGGGATCTCACCGGCAAACGCTGCGAGAAGGCCCCAATAGAATCCCACTCCCAACACGGGTAGCGCCCAGGGGGTTCGTATTCCGATCTTCAAGCGATGCGAGTCCTATGGGCGAGAGCTTCACGAGGAGGAGCGGGGTGAATACTGCCCCCTGACGTGTCCGCCAACAAGAGACGGATACCGCTGAGATTCCGGTGGACGGCACTTTCAGTGTTGGGCGCCGTATCCCTCTATTGAGCACCGTATCCCCCTCTCGCACACGCACCCGTAGAGTCGGGCGGCTTGATCCTTGGAAACGCAGGTCACCACATATTATCTGGAGCTTCGGAGCGTTGAGGAGTTCAAACCGTCTGGATCGGACGTGCCGGAACTCGAGATCCGGGAAGCCAGAATCGCGAGTCCGCACCTGGGCCGATTCCTCTATATGGCCGTGGGACGGGCCTGGGGCTGGACCGACCGGATGAGTTGGTCGTACTCCAGGTGGTTGGCTCACCTCGAACGGCCGGAGATCGAGGTATGGATCGCCTATCTGGACGGAGTGATCGCGGGCTACGTCGAACTTGAGCGGCAGCCCGAAGAATCCGTTGAGATCGCCTACTTCGGCTTGCTCGGCCAGTTCATCGGAATGGGGATCGGCGGGCTTCTCCTGTCCGATACGGTCCAGCGGGCGTTTCGCACAGGGGCACGACGGGTTTTGCTACACACGTGCTCGCTCGACAGCCCTCGAGCGATCGAAAACTACCGGGCTCGCGGCTTCAAGCTCTGCGACGAGGAAACCAGCCTCAAGAGCATCCCGCCCACACCACCGGGGGAGGTCGGCTGGTAGGAACAGCGCCCGATCAGATCAGGCGGGGCTGGGACAAGGGTCGATCGGCGGGCGGACGCCCGGGCGTGAGGGTGCTTCGAGCTTGGCCATGCGCTCCATGAACGCCCGTTCTTCACTGGTAAGGGTACCTACGCCAGCGCCGTCGATCTGGCGTAAGAGGCGCTCCACGTATTCGCGATTCACTTCGTGGAGACGCTCAAGCTCAATCCCGCGCCACCACTCTTCGTCCTCTTGGCTGTGAACCGCTTTCGACGCGTAAAAAAAGTTCGGGCGTTCGATCCACCACGCACGAATCGAGGTAAATCCAATAACAAAGGCCAGGGCTACGACCAACAACCAAAAAAGCATGGCATTCCCATCCGTGTGGCGCGCACCAACCCGTCAGTCTAGTGTTGGACCCCGCCCTAGTCCAGAGGTTGCACCGGGTGCCCGCCCTCTCATGTACAGGAACGTGCTCCCCCGGGGTTCACGACTGAGAAAGTAACAGGGCACACCTCAACCCTTCCAAGAATCGTTATCAGGAGGGCTCGCCTTCTGGCGCATCGTCGCTTATTATGAGTGGCTGGGCGGATAGGGCCGCCCGTCAGGTCTTCCCCCGAATGATATTCGAAGGAGGTAAGGCTCCATGAGCGACGTCGAGATCATCGGCACTCCGGAGCGTACGGTTTCGCGAAGAAAGTTCATCATGGGCGTCATCGCAGCGGGTGCGACGACTTCTTCGGTGGGCTATCTCTTCAAAGGACCACAGCCCCTGCTAGGGGCTCTAGCGGTTCAGGGGTCGGTCGAGCGACTCATTACGCTGAACGTCAACGGCCAACAACGGCGCGTGGACGTACTGAACCAAGAGACGCTCGCTTTCACGCTACGCTATAAGGTGGGGCTTACCGGCACCAAACTGGGCTGCGACCGTGCGGAGTGTGGTGCGTGCACCGTGCTCATCGACGGAGTGCCCAGCTACTCCTGCTCAGTGCTGACGCACAGCGTTCGTACCAAGCAGATCACGACCATCGAGGGCCTAGAGGAGGCGGATGGCACGCTGCATCCGGTACAACAGGCTGTCCTCGACGAGGGCGGCTTCCAGTGCGCCTTCTGTGCCCCGGGATTCATCATGAGCATGGTGGCGATGGTCGAGGCCAACCCGAACCCGACGCATGAAGAAGCCGCTCAAGCGCTCTCCGGCAACCTCTGCCGGTGCGCTGACTACAACAAGATCCTGACTTCCGCCATGCGTGCCGCCGAGTATTCGCGGCAGCAAGCATAAAGAGGGCAAACCATGGCTTTGATTGGACAAAACATCTCCCCACCCGATCTCCATGCGAAGATCACGGGACGAGCGAAGTACGCGGAGGACTTCAGAGCGGACGGCATGGTGTTCGCGAAGTTGCTGGCGAGCCCAATGCCGCATTGCCGCGTCACGCGCATCGACGCGAGTGCCGCTCTCGCTTTGGATGGTGTGGTGGGAATCCTCACGGCTGATGAGGTGCCCCAGTCCGAAGTCGGCGAGCAGTGCCTCACGAACCACCCGCACTACGAGGGAGAGGCCATCCTCGCGATAGCGGCGGTCGACGAGACCACGGCGGCGGACGCAATCGAGTTGGTCAGGGTCGACTTCGAGCCGTTGCCCTTCGTGCTGAGCCCGTTGGACAGCATGCGGCCCGGCAGCCCGAATGCGCGACTCGAAGGAAACACGAGGACTGGGCGAGAAATCACGACGCTTAAGTGGACGGAGGAAGACTTCGCCAACGCCCCGGAAGGTAGTATGCCGATGCCCGACGGTGAGGGAAAGGCGAACACCGAATGGATGGTCGGGGACATTGAGGCGGGCTTCGCCGAAGCGGACCTGATTCTCGACGAGACCATCGTTCACCAGTCGCTCTCGCATCACCCGCTGGAGCCCCGCTCGGCCATGGCGTACTGGCAGAACGGGAAGCTCTACATCCACACCTCCACGCAAAGTCTGGTAAGGACCCGGCAAGCAATCTCCGCCCAGCTCGAACTGGACATCGAAGACGTGGTTATGATCGGCGAGTACTGCGGCGGCGGATTCGGAAGCAAGATCTCCGGCAGCATCATCCAGCAGGTGCCTGCCCTGTTCTCCCGCAAGCTCAACCGTCCGGTCATGCTCCGGATCACGCGCGCTGAGGAAACTTATCTCGGACGTGCGCGGCCCGGCATGCAGGCCCGGGTTCGTATCGGCTTCCGGGCCGACGGGCGGATCACCGCGATCGACCTGTTCGCCTTAGGGGACGGTGGCCCGTTCGCCGGGGGCGACCAGAACGGGGGGGCCAATACCGCTTCACTCACATATACGCCACCCAACATGCGATTCCGCGGCGTGGGCGTGTTTACGAATACGCCGCCCAAGGCGGCCCAGCGGGGCCCCGGCGGCGCCCAGATCATCGGGATGCTCGAGCCGCTGATGGACAAGGCGGCCAGAGAGCTCGGTATCGATCGTCTGGCGCTTCGCCGGCTCAACGCTCCGGAGGCCGACGTTCAATACGGACCGCGAGGATCCACACTCACTAGTGTTTTCGTCAAGGAAGCGATCGACAAGGGGCGCGAGCTCTTCGGATGGGAAGAGAGAATGGCCCGCAGTGGACAGCTGAACGGCACGAAGAGGACCGGAATCGGCGTCGGAGTGAGCCCTTTTGCGGCGGGAAGCCGCGGATACGACGGCCTCCTCGTGATCCGGCCCGACGGCATAGTCCAGATCCAGCAGGGCCTCGGAAACCTGGGCACACATTCGACCTCCGATACCGCTCGCGCGGCGGCGGACGTGCTGGGAGTCGAATGGGATCAGGTCGAGATCGTCTGGGGCGACACGAGTCGCCACTTGCCTTGGAGTTGCGTCCAGGCCGGTAGTCAAACGACCCATGCCCACACGAGGGCGAACCACGCGGCCGGTTTGGACGCCAAGCAGAAGCTACAGGAGATTGCCGCAATGGATCTCGGTGGCCGACCTGAGGACTATGACACGTCCGGCGGACGCGTCTATCGCCGTACCAATCCGTCACAGGGAATGACGCTCGCTCGTGCTGCGACCCGGGCGATTGAGCTTGGTGGACGTTACAGCGGCGAGGAGTTCAACGACGACCTCAACGACATGACCAAGGCGTCCGTTACGGGGTTGGCCGGCCAGGGCCTCGTGGCGGCGGCGAGGGACAACTTCGGCGGCGAGGGAGGACTCCAATCGTGGGTGGTCGGCTTCGCCGAGGTGGAACTCGATATCGAGACGGGCAAAGTTGATATCGTGCACTACACTGCGGTCACGGACTGCGGTGTGGTAGTCCATCCGAGGAGCCTAGGTGGTCAGATCTTCGGCGGCTCCATTCAGGGAATGGGGATCGCGATGAGTCAAAAATGGGTCTTCGACCCGGTGTGGGGTGTGTCGTTCGCGAAGCGCCTCTATACGGCTAGACCGCCGGGAATCCTCGACGTTCCGATCGACATGCAGTGGGCGGCTGTGGAGCTCCCGGATCCGCAGACTCCGGTCGGCGCCAAAGGGATCGGAGAGCCCTGCGTTGGAGCCGGTTCAGCGTCCCTTACATCGGCGATCAGTGATGCCATGGAAGGAACGTGCCTATGCCGGACGCCGCTGACGCCGGACATCCTACTTGCAGAAATTGAGGGCCGTGCACCTGCGTACAGCCCCCTCGACTTTCACGTCTAAAGGGAGATAGCGAAGATGGCGATCATCAGAGATATGATCCCGGCGTTCGAGCTCTTCCAGCCGACGAGCGCCGACGATGCGATCGAACTGTTGATTCGATACGGTGAGGATGGTTGGGTGCTGGGTGGGGGGATGGACAGCTTCGATTGGTGGAAGGAGCGGATCAAGCGGCCCACGGCCGTGGTCGACCTCGCCAACGTGGATGAGCTCAAGGGCGTGCGCGTCACCGCCGATAGAGTGGAAATCGGTGCGATGACTACGCTCACCGAAGTGGCCACGCACCCTGAGTTGTTGGAGAATTACAGTGTTCTCACGGACGCTGCCGCCCACATCGCGACACCCCAGATTCGCAACCGGGGTACGATCGCGGGCAACCTTGTCCAAGACACGCGTTGCTGGTACTACCGCGGCGGGTGGCCCTGCTACCGGGCCGGTGGCAACACTTGTTATGCCTCAGCGCCGACGGCGATGAACCGAGAGCATGCGATCTTGGGCACGAGCCGTTGTGTGGCGGTCAGCCCCTCCGACACGGCGCCGGCGCTCATCGCGCTCGATGCGCAGTTCGTGATTCAGGGACGGGGTGAGCGTGTCGTCGATGCCGAGGACTTCTTCATGCCGCCCAGCAAAGACATCGAGCGCATGACGGTGTTGAATCCCGGTGAGCTTCTGACTGCGATCCGCATTCCGTCCACATGGGCGGGCGCCACCTTCTACTATGAGAAGGTCGAAGACCGGAAGGCGTGGGACTTTGCGCTCATGACGGTGGCATCCGCGATGCGCGTTAGCGGTGGCGTGGTCCAAGACGTACGCCTGGCGGCCAACGGTGCCGCTCCGGTCCCACTTCGGCTCGAAGCTTCGGAAAGGGTCGTCCGTGGTCAAGCCCGTTCCGACCAATTGGGAATTCAGGCCGGTGAGGTCGCGGTTCGTGACGCGCAGCCACTCAGGCACAACGATTACAAGATCCCCCTGATGCGGAACTTGGTCCGTCGGGCCGTCCGCGGGACGGGGGCCTAGCATGGAACTCTGGAGACGTGCAGCCAACCCGTGGGGCCAGGAGGTTCTCATTGGAGTTTCCTGGAACCTCATGTGGGTCGCGGTAATCGGGGGCTTGGCGTTCGTCGCCGCCCATGCCGTGTGGGCGAAGTGGATCGCGCCCGCTGCGTCGACGGATGCGGGTGGAGGGTCGGGCATCGCCGGGCTCCCTGCTCAAATACTTCGGCATGCCCTGTCGGAACGCGTGTTCCACTGGGGCATGTCGTTGGCGATGCTCGTGCTCCTGGTCACGGCGTTCGCGCCGGTCATGGGGATTCAGTTCGCGTGGGTCACGATCCATTGGGTCGCCGGCGTAATCCTCACGTTGATGATCGTCTACCACATCATTCATGCCACTTTCTGGCAGGATTTCTGGGCGATGTGGGTGAGCGGATCCGACATCAAGGCAGGGATGGCTGAGTTGAGCCATATGTTGGGTAGGAACGGGACGGACGTGCCCAAAGCCCCGAAGTATCCGATCGATCATAAGCTCTTCCACCACGGTGCCGCCGCGTCGAGTCTGGCGGCCATCGTCACGGGCGTCTTGATGATGCTCCGCCTCGAAACGCCTTTCTGGACGGCGAACCCATATATATTCGCCGACAGCTCCTGGGGCGTGGTGTACGTGGTTCACGGGGTCGCGGGTGTGGCGCTCATCGCTCTGGTCATTTCGCACATCTACTTCGCGATACGGCCGGACAAGTGGTGGATCACGAAGTCCATGATTTATGGGTTCATCAGGCCGGAGAAATACGTGGAGAACTTCGATCCGAGCCTTTGGCCGGTCGAGGGAGCCGCGCCTCAGGAGGAAGAGTTCGTGCCAGCAGGCGTGGGCGCTTCATTCGGTGGGGACGATGCTGTAGCCAGTGGGGGTGGTGATGTCGCCATCGCTGAGGGCGGTGACGCGGCTGGTGGCGGTGGAGATGCTGGAGAGTCCTCCGACGACTCCACTGAGGAGCGGTCGTCAGAGTTCGGAGGTCAGGGCTGAGGTGACCTCCGACGAGTTGCAGGAACATATCGACGCCATCGAGGAGGCCTACGAGTTCTTCCTCGGGTACGCGGCCCAAGGAGTGTCTGGATCCGGTTCCGGCATCAGTGGTGAGTTGACCCGATATCTGAGCCGGGCCGACCAGGCTCTCGCCGCCTTCGAAGGTGGCATCGGCGACGCATCAGTAGGAACCGACGCGGACGCCGTGGCGGCCATGGATAAGGTTCTCCAGCGCGACGCCGGTGACACACGGGCCGCCGTTCGGCTCGTCATGGCGCAGCCGTCGATCAGTTCACAATTGATTGACAACTTGAACGCGTCGATCCACTTCAGGGCGCTTCTGACCGATCTCTTCCTTGTCGACGAGGCACAGAAGGCCTCGCTGCCAGCTCCTGAGTGATTCGGCCTCCTACATAATCACTGTAGTCGTTAACGCTTCTTCCTGAGCTTCTTGATCACCTTCTTGAAGTCAGGGCCCGGCACCGACCCTACAGGTTGGGACGGTCGCGGGGGTGGGGGTGTCTGAGGCGGCTTGGGGGTGCAGGGCCACTCCGGAAGCTTGAGCGAGGGTTTCTTGTCTCGCGGTGCACGTCCTCGGCTTTTCTTGGCCATCGAGACTCTTCTCTTGGTGTGGCGTCACATACCCGACTACGTTCCGTTCAGTACTACGTGATTTCGGTCACCCAAGTGCCATCGGGGCGGCACATGGCCGATCCAACGAGGCCTCCGCGAACGGTCATTTGGCGTCCGCCAGCCTCCATAGGAACCACGCCGCGACGCTGCACAACGGCCGCCAGACCTCAGCCCGATCGAGCAGCGTTTTCGGGGATGGGCGTCCGGCCAATCCATCCAAGACCTTCAGCCCCTCCTGCACCCCGAGGTCACCTGCAGGCATAATGTCGAGCCGCCCGAGCTTGAAGATGAGAAACATCTGCGCTGTCCACTCGCCGATTCCCCAAACGGTAGTGAGACGCCGGATGATCTCTTCGTCGTCGTGCCGGTCAATGCCTCTGAGACGAAGTTCACCGGTCACGATCTTACCAGCGAGATCGCGAAGGGCCCTGGTCTTGTTCCCGGACAACCCCGCAGATCGAAGCCGCTCATCGGAGAACGCCAACATCTGCCCAGGAGTCGGGAAACGAGCCCCTGGGCTCAGCCCTCGCACTCTTCCGTAGATCGTCGCCGCGGCCCGAGTCGCCAACTGTTGGTAGATGATCGATCGGGCCAACACGTGGAAGTGCGGACCTCGGAACATCGGGAGCGGGAGTTCTGGGAAGGGTGGCAGGCGCCTCATAGCTGCCCCGAGAATGGGGTCCCTGCGCTTCAGCGCTTTGATCTGAGCTTGGGTCGGTTTCATCGCAGGAAGATTGGCCTCTTTCGAGTTCAGCTGCCAAGGAGTATCATTACCGAACAAAACCCGATACTGCAAACTGAGTGAGGGAAAAGGCGGCGGACAGTGAACAAGAAGAGTCACTAGGCCGGATGACACGACTTCCGACGCTGCGCGGGCGAGGAGTGACGCCCAACCCATCGAACCGCTTCGAGCGGGTCACGCTCGAGTCCGACCCATCAACCTTGGTGGAAGACCCTGCCCAGAGAACACAGTTTTTCAAGGATTCCACGAGATCGATTGTGGCCCGCAACGCGAGTCTCGACGTCGGATTCGACCTGAGCATCAACCCGTACAGGGGACGCGAGCACGGCTGCGCCTATTGTTACGCCCGTCCCACCCACGAGTACCTCAGTATATCCGCCAACCTCGATTTCGAATCGAAGATCTTCATCAAGCAAAAAGCACCTGAACTCCTGTGAGACAAACTCTCCTTCCCCCGATGGCAGCCCAAGCTCTTGGCACTCTCTGGGGTCACGGACCCCTACCAGCCCATCAAGCGTACCGCTCCGCCTGAGTCACGCGGGTCTGCCTGGAAGTACTCACAGAGTTCAGGAACCCGGTGATGGTGATCACGAAAAATTTTCTCGTGGTGCGAAATCTCGACCTCCTCTCTGAACTCGCTTCCCACAAAGCGGTGAAGGTCGCGATCTCAGTGACCACGTTGGTCCCTGCCCTCCAGGGGGGGGTGATGGAGCCGCGCACGTCGAGTCCCGAGCGAAGGCTCGAGGCGATCGAGCGGTTGGCCAAAGCGGGCATACCGGTCGCGACCTTCGTGGCCCCTGTGATCCCGGGGCTCAACGACCATGAGATTCCGTCCATCCTGGAGGCCGCCGTGGAAAGAGGCGCCCAGGAAGCGAGCTGCGTTCCCTTGCGACTTCCTTACGGAGTGAAAGATCTGTTCGTGGATTGGCTCGATCGGCACGTGCCTGACCGTAAGGCCAAGATCGTGAACCGGATCTTGGCGATGCGAGGAAGTCGGCTGAACGCTCCGAGACTCGTGTCACGCATGAAGGGCCAAGGAACCATGGCCGAGCGCAGGTCATGCAGCTCTTCCACGTGGCGCGGAGGCAGGTGGGTCTCGACGGGGCCCACCCGCCGAGTTGTCTACTGCGGCGCTCCGACGACCTGGAGACGTGATCCAGTTGCCCTTGGGGCTTTGACAGTGTGCCCATCTACAAGGATCGGAGACCCCTTGATCGATCAGTTGCCTTCGGCTTCCAACCCTGCCTCGAGCGTCTTGTCGATGCGGGCTATCGCCTCGAAGAGGTGCGCTCGCGTGTATCCGTCCGAAGCCCCCGGCTGAGCGGAATCGATCCTGTCACGCAGGTGGTACAATTCCCAGCGCGCCACGGCACGAGCATCGGCCGGCGTTCCGTTCGATGGATTCACGACCAGACGGGCCATGATGTCCAAGTAGGCCCGCTGCAGGTCCCGACGATCGGCGCTGATGGTCCCCCGTCCCAATTCGCTCCAAATGGCAGTGGTCAAAGACGCCATGATTTCTGGAATCGTGGCGACCTGGGCGGTCCCGAACTTCGTCTCAGCGTCTCGGATACGCGCGAGCCGCGAGGCGTTGAGGATTTGTTCCAGGACCGACGACTGGAGTCTGAGGGTGCGAGCATGGAACGGATAGTCGTAACGACCGCTGGTCGTGCGTTCGATGCCCCAGTGTGAGAATCCGTTGACGCCAAAGCTCTGGAGCACAGCGGGATCTATCGCCAGCGCGTCCTCCGCGAAAATGCGATCGATGAGTAACTCAAGCGCTTCCAACTGCCTGTCCTTCGGTACATTCACGAACGGATCACGCCCATCTCCCACGTGATCGCGATTCATATACTGACCGCCGATGTACTTCACCGCCGGGGCCAGCGCCCGAGCATACTCGTTCATGAGTTGGTTGTACGCGTTGGTCACTTCTACGAACGGGGAGTTTTCCCGAAGCGTGTACTCCGGAATCTTCGGCAAGAGGTCACGGATCAACGCCGAACGCTCGGCGCCCCATTCCAGAGGGTCGGCACCCAGATCGTAGGTGTTGATCGTGGGGTCCAAGGCGCCGCGGCCGCCTGATTCATTACCATACATATGCCCGAGTGCGGAGACTCCGCGCGCGATGTCGTCCGCATCGTCCTGGTTCTGCGTGTACGCGTACGAGATCGCCCAACGGTCGTAAGACCCGACGTTGTACGTGTAGTAGTCGCCAATCCGCTCCCCAGGAGGGGCCAGGTTGACCGTCGGATACTCCATCACGGAACTGTATACGCCGTTTTTGCCGGTGAACGACGTGTTGTGGAGTTGGCCCATCGGAGTGCTCGCTGAGGATCGGAAGTTGTGCTGCAAGCCAAGTGTGTGCCCGACCTCGTGCATCACGACCCACGTCGTGTACTGCCGGAGAAGCTCGTTCGGCAGCGGATCCCCCGGCTCCATCTCGTTCCTCGCCACAAGCACGAGACCGGCCAGGGCTCCCTGCGCCTCGAGCGCAGATGCGAATCCGGGAAGCTCCAGTCCCGGGACGTTGGGATCGGGGACCTCGAATTCTCCCACCCCGAGCGCCATCTCGAAGGCTTCCGCAGCCGTCACCGGATTCACGATATTTCGCCAGGTGTTACGGAAGCTCCGAAACATGTCCGCTTCGAACAAAATATCCGCGTCGAGGATCTCGCCCGTGCGGGGATCGACCTTTGACGGGCCAATCGCCCCATAGCCGGGATCGTCGGAGGTGTTCCAGCGGAGCACGGAGTACCGGATATCGTTCGGGTCCGCGTCGTCTGGAAGATCGAGCGCCCGAATCGCGTCCACCCAGCCCGCGGCCTCGAACGCGTTGTTCCAGTTTTCTACGCCTTCCTTGAACCAACCCCTGTATTCGTCGGGTACGTTGCGATCGATGTAGTACGTAACGGGTTCGACCGGGCGCCGCAGGTCTCCGACTCGTTCGCCGGGCTCCAGCCGCCACCGGTTCACATACCGACGAAAGAAAGTGGAGTCCCCCGCGCTGAAGTCCTTGTGAACCGTCATGAAATTACCGACTCGGTCGTCGGCAATCCGAAGCGCCATCGGCCGCTCGGGAAGCTGGGCGAGCGTATAGTGGACGGTGACTGGGATGTATCGCCCGTCCGGGACTGATGGGGCCGACCTGGGCTGCCCTGAACGAAAAGTCAGGGTCGCTCTGATGTTCGTGTTTCCGGGAAAGCTGGAGACGGCATCGATGTAGCTCCGGCTTCGGTCGAAGTTCGTGCTGCCGGATTGGCCGTTGGTCCCACGGGCGGCTCCCCGGGTCAGCCGACCTACCCCCGATAGATCGGAGAGGAACCAACCCGTCACTTCCAACACGAGAGCGGAATCCGGACGAATAGCCTCGACCTCAGCGCTCTCGACGACGGAGGACCCGAAGCTGATT
>CAUZVZ010000064.1:0-15290 GCA_963583605.1 Gemmatimonadales bacterium UBA6960 | reverse complement strand
GGCCAGAAGCAGCTCTGGGACATGGTCCCGTACGACGTTCAACTCATCGGCGCCATCGCCCTCCACAGGGGCAAGGTGGCCGAGATGGC
Organism: Gemmatimonadales bacterium UBA6960; assembly: GCA_963583605.1. GTDB lineage: Bacteria > Gemmatimonadota > Gemmatimonadetes > Longimicrobiales > Gaopeijiaceae > UBA822. The sequence continues at coordinate 15,201 of CAUZVZ010000064.1, read as the reverse complement.
GACGGGGGAGGGAAAGACCCTTGTGGCCACGATGCCCCTCTACCTCAACGCCCTCGTGGGTGAGGGGGCGCACCTGGTTACGGTGAACACGTATCTGGCACAGCGCGACGCTGAGTGGATGGGATACATCTACAACTATCTCGGCCTCAACGTCGATTGCATCGACAAGTACGAGCCCCATTCGCCGGAGCGAACCGCGGGCTATGCGTCGGACATCACGTACGGCACCAACAACGAGTTCGGGTTCGACTACCTCCGCGACAACATGGTGCACGCCCTGGAGCAGCGGGTGCAGCGCCGGCACTGGTACGCGATCATCGACGAGGTGGACTCGATTCTCATCGACGAGGCACGCACGCCCCTCATCATTTCGGGACCGGTGGGCAAGGATACGTCGACGCCCTTCATGCAGTACAACAAGCTGGTGGGCAGTCTGTATCGGAAACAGACGCGCCTGGTGAGTGAACTCATCGCGGCGGCCGAAACGGAACTCGAAGTCGGCAACGAGTTCGAGGCGGGCGAGAAGCTGTTGGCGGCCAAACGTGGGGGCCCCCGCAACAAGCGTCTTCTCAAGCTGTTTTCCGACGATCCGGGTCTGCAGAAGCTTGTTCTCAAGGTCGAGGGCGACTACATGCGGGAGAAGCGGCTGTTCGAAATCGATGAACTGCTTCTCTTTGCGATGGACGAAAAGGGGCACAACGTCCACCTGTCCGATGCGGGTCTCGACGAACTCTCTCCGGGAGACGTAGACGCCTTCGTCGTCCCCGACCTGTCCGAAGCGATGGGAAAGATCCAGGAGGACGAATCACTTTCGATCGACGCCAAGCGTGAGATGATGGCCCGGCTCGAGGCTGAGTACGCCGCCAAGAGCGAGAAAATCCACGTCATCCATCAGCTCCTGAAGGCGTACACCCTCTTCCAGAAGGACGAGAAGTACATCATCGGCGAGGGTGGCGAGATCGTGATCGTCGACGAGTTCACCGGTCGCCAGATGTCCGGCCGGCGCTGGAGCGACGGGCTCCACCAGGCGGTGGAGGCCAAAGAAGGTGTGGAGATCAAAGGCGAGACCCAGACGCTCGCCACGATCACGATCCAGAACTACTTCCGGATGTACGAGAAGCTGGCCGGGATGACCGGAACCGCTGAGACTGAGGAGACCGAGTTCCACCAGATCTACAAGCTCGACGTCTTCGTGATTCCGACAAACCGTCCATGCGTCCGGGAGGATCGAGACGATCTCATCTTCCGAACCAAGACGGAGAAGTATCAGGCGCTTCTGGACGAGATCGAGCGGCTCCACAAGATGGAGCTCCCCGTGCTCGTGGGAACCACGAACGTCGAAATCTCAGAGACGCTGTCGCGCATGCTCAAGCGTCGGGGGCTCCCTCACAACGTCTTGAACGCGAAGCAGCACAAGGCGGAGTCGGAGATCGTGGCGGAGGCCGGGCGTGCGGGGGCCGTGACGATCGCCACGAACATGGCCGGCCGCGGAACCGACATCAAACTGGGCGAGGGAGTGGTCGAGCCCCGTACGGTGGCGTGGGCGAGGGAGCGTGGCCTGGATCTCGAAGAACTGGCTCCGGTGGATCCCACGCGGGAGATGGATTTCACGGACAAGCCGGACGACTACGTCATTCAGGTGGGTGGGCTCCACATCCTCGGGTCTGAGCGCCACGAGTCGCGACGGATCGACCGTCAGCTTCGGGGCCGTTCCGGGCGGCAGGGCGATTCCGGCGCGTCGCAGTTCTTCATCTCGGTGGAGGACGACCTGATGCGGCTGTTCGTCGGCGATCGCTTGGCGAACGCCATGGACAAGCTGGGTGCCTCTGAGGGCGAGGTCATCACGCACCCGCTGGTGACCCGCTCCATCGAGACCGCACAGAAGAGGGTGGAGGGGAACAACTTCGAGTCCCGCAAGCGCTTGCTGGACTACGACGATGTCATGAACCAGCAGCGCGAGGTCATCTACGATCGCCGCCTTTTCGCCTTGGAGGGGGGCGAGGACCTGAAGGGCGAGATGTGGGAGATGATCGAGCACACAGTTCAATCCACCGTGGATGAGTACCTGGACTTCGAGCACGATGAGGAATGGGATCTCGCGGGGCTCAAGAGGCGGCTAGCGCTGGACTACTTCGCAGTGATCCAAGGTCTTCCGGACGAAAATGATTCAGAGCACGGGATGGAAGCGCACGAGGTTCAGCAGATGTGCGTGGAGCTGGTCCACCAACAGTTCCATCGAAAAATCGAAAGTTTCGGGGAGCACGGCGAGGGCGTCACCAGCTACATCATGCTCAGCGTCATCGACGGCAAGTGGAAGGATCACCTCTACGATCTCGATCATCTCAAGGCCTCGATCGGCTTCCGGGGATGGGGACAGAAGGACCCTCTCGTCGAGTACAAGAAGGAGGCCTACGAGATGTTCGTGGACCTCATGAACGACCTCCGCGGGACGGTTGGAAACCTGCTTTTCAAGGCCCAGATAGGTCAGCCGCAGCAGCCCATTCGCCAGCCTCAGAGGATACAGTACTCAGGCCCATCTGAGGACAGCGTCAACGCCGGAGCCCTTGCCCAGGCCGCAGCAGCCCGTCACACTGAGACGCTCGGGAGTGGCGGTAGCGTGGACGATCTGGGCATGGCTCGAGGCACGCGCTCGGAGGGAGCCGGCCCAGGGCGAACGGTCCCCCTTGGTTCCGCCGGCGGCGTGCCCTCACCCCAGAATCCCCGAGAATTAGTGACGAACCGCGGGGAGGAACGAGTTCGTGTGCCGGTGACGGCTACCAAGGATCCGGGACGGAATGATCCTTGTCCCTGTGGTTCCGGGAAGAAGTACAAGAAGTGCCACGGGCAGGGGTAGGCGATCCCTCTACCTAGATCGGAGCGCTTGGCTCGTCTTGTGGCCCGACACTTTGCCGTAGGGCCTTCTCGAGACTGCTTTTCCGGACGGACACAGCCTCGCTCCTTCATGCACGCCCGGCAGCGCTGACCGCCGAAATAGCCGCTCGATAGGATCGAACACGTTCCGCCGCGCGGTAAGAGAGGGGGGCTTTGGCGGGCAGGTGGGAATGATCTATCCACCCCGCCCAAGCGGGGGGCTTTGGCGCATTGGCGCATCGGTAGGAATAACCATCCCGCCAAATCCCACGCTGAGCGGACGTGGGCGGATCGGGGAATGACCGATCCGCCCGTCGCGGGCTTGAAGGGGGCGGGGATGGGTGGTCGGGAAAGCGTACCCCCCCAACGTGCTCCGCAGAGCGGTCCGCTTGTGCCCCCTCCGCGCCGACATGGAAGAGGGGTTCACGGTCCCGCGGAGGACAGTCTCCGCCGAAGGCGGTGGAGCGAAGCGCTGGCCGGAGCGGGACCGTGAACCCTCTTCCACCTACGCGAACAGGGAAGCCTCGGATCCGACGCCTAGGAAGAAACAGACGAGCGTGATTCGGGTAGCTCAGGGATGGCTACCGCAACCGCTACCGCAACCATCCGTGGACTTCCGAGGCCCTTGGCCCGGGCGATGGAGGCGTACTCCGATCGCCTTGATGTCGACGCGGTGCGGGACGCGTACAACTTGGCGCTGGAGGCCCACTCAGGTCAGCGGAGAGCGTCAGGCGATGATTTCGTCAGTCACGCGGTCGAAGTGGCGACCATCCTGGCGACGTTCGGTCTCGACACCGAATCCCTCGTCTCAGGCCTCGTCCACGACGTGGTCGAGGACACGAGCGTCTCAGTGTCGGACATCGAAAAGCACTTTGGCCAGAACGTCGCGACGATTGTCGACGGCCTCACCAAGATCGGCCGTGTGGAGTTCCGCTCGAACTCGGAGCAGCAGGTGGAGAACTACCGCAAGCTCCTCCTGTCGATGGCGCGGGACGCGCGGGTCATTTTGGTCAAGCTGGCCGATCGTCTCCATAACATGCGGACCCTGGACGCGCTCAAGGAGGAACAGCAGCGCAGGATCGCGCTTGAGACAAGGGAGATCTACGCGCCTCTGGCCCATCGCCTCGGAATGGCCGCGATCCGGTGGGAACTCGAGGACTTGGCCTTCAAGCACCTCGAGCCGGAAGCGTACGGGGCACTGAGAAAGAAGGTTCGGCAGAGAAGAAAGGTGCGAGAGAAGCAGGTTCTTGAGATGCAGCGGCCACTTGCCGATGCACTCGCGAAAGCCGGCATCCCCGCTGAGTTGACCGGGCGTCCCAAGCATCTCTGGTCCATCTACCTCAAGATGGTGAGCCGAGATCTGCCGTACGAGGAGATATACGACTTGATGGCCATGCGCGTGCTGACCGACGACGTGCAGAACTGTTACGCCGCGCTAGGCATCATCCACAGCGAGTGGACGCCGGTTCAGGAGCGATTTCATGACTTCATCGCGACGCCCAAGTCCAACATGTATCAGTCCCTCCACACGACGGTCATCGGACCGGGGGGACGCCGATACGAGATTCAGATCCGGAGCCATGAGATGCATCGGACCGCGGAGTTCGGGATCGCGGCTCATTGGCGTTACAAGGAGGGGATCACCCGGGGGGAGCCGGAGGGTGAGGCGGACGAAGTCGATGAAGCGCTGACCTGGTTCCGCCAAGTGCTCGATTGGCAAAAAGATACGAGTGAGCCGGAGGAGTTCATGGAATTCCTTCGGATGGACCTCTTTCAAGGCGAGATCTTCATATTCACGCCCAAGGGTGAAGTCAAACAGCTCCCGACGGGTGCCACGCCCATTGATTTTGCCTACTCGGTTCACACTGAGGTCGGCCACCACTGCGCTGGAGCCCGCGTTAACGGCCGGATTTCACCACTCTCCCGCGAGCTCAAGAATGGTGACACGGTTGAGATCATTACCGATGCGAGACAACGCCCCAGCCGCGATTGGCTGGCGTTCGTCAGGACGTCCCGCGGGCGCGGACGCATCCGCCAGTGGATCCGTAAGGAGGAGCACGACTCCGCCCTGAAGCTCGGAAAGGACCTTTTCGACCGCGAGATCAAAAAGGCCCGCAGGGGCAAGCCGACGAAAGCCCAGTTGAAGGAGGCGGCGCACCACCTCGGATACGCGGAATTCGAGCAGGTGTTGACCGCGCTCAGCAGGGGGGACGTGGGGCCCACCGCGGTCATTCTGGCCCTCTATCCCGATGAGGACCCGCACGACGTGGTCAACCGTACGCCGACGAAGCTTGAACGCATCGCCGATCGCATCCGTCGTTCGAACCAGGCGGTGAAGATTCAGGGCATGGACAACCTCATGATCCGGTATTCCCGGTGTTGCCAGCCCGTGCCCGGAGATCAGGTCATGGGCTACATCACGCAGGGACGCGGCGTGTCGATCCACCAGGTGGACTGCCCGAACGTACTTGATCTGTCGAAAGACCGGCGGGTCGAGATCGAGTGGGCCACAGAGAAGGGCGACCGATTCTTCGTGAGCCTCGTCATGGAGGGCACCGACCGGCGTGGGCTTCTATCCGATGTGGCCAAGGCGATCAGTGACAAGGATACCGACATCCTCCAGGCCAATATGAGAGGCGTCGAGAGGGGCATGCTCGGTACGTTCTCCGTAGAAGTGAAGGACCTAGCTCATCTCACCAAGGTCATCAAGGCGATTCGCGGGGTGAAAGGGGTGGTCCAGGTGGACCGGCAGGATGCCTCTCACGAGCCGGAACTCAACTGACAGGCACTCTGAGCCATAACCAGGAAGCCGTTTCCAGCCACCGTACCAGCAATGCCACAATTCGAGTTGTCGTCTACGTACGAACCCCAGGGGGACCAACCGTCCGCCATCGCTGAGTTGAGCGAGGGACTGGCCCGTGGGGATCGTTTCCAAACCCTGCTTGGGGCTACGGGCACCGGTAAGACGTTCTCGATCGCCCATGTGATTGCCGAATACGGTCGGCCCACGCTCGTGACGTCGCACAACAAGACGCTCGCTGCGCAGCTCTACGGGGAGTTCAAGGCACTCTTTCCCAGTAACGCCGTCGAATACTTCATCTCCTATTACGACTACTACCAGCCCGAAGCCTACGTCCCCTCCACGGATACCTATATCGAGAAGGACGCCTCTATCAACGAGGACATCGAACGGCTACGCCTGCGGGCGACGTCGTCGCTGATGGAGCGAGAAGACGTCATCGTCGTCGCTTCCGTCTCCTGTATTTACGGATTGGGAAATCCGATGGACTACCGCTCGCTCATGGTGCATTTGCGAGTGGGGCAGAAAATAGGGCGGCGCGAGATTCTCAAGGCGCTCGTCGGAATCCAATATCGCCGCAACGATTACGAGTTCGAGCGAGGCACGTTTCGCGTCCGTGGCGATACGGTCGAGATCTTCCCAGCTTACGAGGAACAGGCGATTCGGGTGGAGTTGTGGGGAGACGACATCGAGCGGATCACTCGCTTCGAACCGCTGACAGGAGAGACGGTCACACCGATGGAGCGCGCGTCCGTCTACCCTGCCAGTCACTACGTGACACGCCGAGAGGTGATCGACCAGATGGTGCCGCACATTCGGGACGAGATGAAGCGGCAGGTCGCGGCGTTCGAGGCGGCGGGGCAGCTCCTGGAGGCGCAACGCATCGAGAGCCGGACGAACTTCGATGTCGAGATGATGCTCGAGATCGGAACCTGTCCCGGCATCGAGAACTATTCGCTTTACACCAGCGGTCGGCGACCCGGAGAGCGTCCGGCGTGCCTGATCGACTACTTTCCGGAAGATTTCCTGATCGTTGCCGATGAGTCGCATGCCTCTGTGCCACAACTCCACGGGATGTACAAAGGGGATCGCTCCCGTAAGGAAACGTTGATTGAGCACGGATTTCGGCTTCCGAGCGCTCTCGACAACCGTCCGCTCCAGTTCGACGAGTGGGACTCGCTGATCCATCGGGCGGTGTTCGTGTCGGCGACACCCGGAGACTGGGAGTTGGAGCGCTCAGGCGGTGTGGTGGTGGAGCAGATCATCCGCCCGACTGGGCTGGTGGACCCCTCCATCCACGTGCGACCGGTCAAGGGCCAGGTAGACGATCTTCTCGCCGAAATCCGTGAGCGCGAGGCCAAGGGTGAGCGCGTGTTGGTGACGACGCTCACGAAGCGCATGGCGGAGGACCTCTCAGAGTATCTTCAGTCCGTCGGCGTGCGCGTGAGCTACATGCATTCCGACATCGACACGATCGAGAGGATGAAGATCCTGAGGGATCTGAGACTGGGGAAGATCGATGTCCTCGTCGGGATCAATCTCCTGCGCGAGGGCCTGGATCTGCCGGAGGTCTCACTGGTGGCGATCCTGGATGCGGACAAGGAGGGGTTCCTTCGGGACGCTCGCTCGCTCATCCAGACGATCGGGCGGGCCGCACGCAACGTCGATGGCATGGCGATCCTGTATGCGGACAGGGTGACTTCGTCCATGGAGGTCTGCATCGACGAGACGAACCGGCGTCGGGAGATCCAGCTGGCGCACAATCAGGAACACGGCATCACGCCTGAGACGATTCAAAAGAGCGTCCAGCAGATTGAGTTCACGACGCGCGTCGCGGACGCGAGACTGAAGCCCGTGGCCCGAGTGTCGGAACCAAAGGCCCGATATGTCGATGAGGTCAACGCGGAGGAGTTTCTCAAGATCCTGGAGCAGGAGATGGCAGATGCCGCGGAGGCGATGGACTTCGAGCGGGCCGCGATCTTGAGGGACCAGGTCTTCGAACTGAGGGCCACGGTAAGGTGATTGGGTGAAGGATGATCGGATGATTCTCAACGAGACCGAGATGATCCGCTGGGGCCGGGCCATCGGCGCTGCGGCGCGCACACCGCTTTTTCTCCTTCTGCGGGGCCCGCTGGGTGCCGGTAAATCGGTACTCGCACGATCGATCGCACACGGGGCTGGGGTCGATGGAGCCGTCCCCTCGCCGACCTTCAATCTCATGTTTCGATACCCGTCGAGCCGGGGTGTCCAGGTCGTGCATATGGATCTGTATCGTGTGTCGAGTCCTGATGAATTATGGGAGCTCGGCTGGCAGGATCTCGGGGATCAGGACGAACTGGTTCTGGTGGAGTGGCCGGATCGTGCGGAGGGATTACTTCCAGAGCACCGGTGGGAGATCACCTTGGGTCCCGCGCCGGGTGATCCGGACGCCCGCGCCGTCTCAGTGAGCCGATTCGGTGTGCCTCAGCATCTTCCCGGGTTTCCGGTCTCGGTGTCCCTATGAGCGAGACCCCAGCGTGGTCGGTCGAGGGATCGTACCTCGCGCTGGATACGTCTTCGTCCCACGGGTCGGTGTGCGTGGGTGTAGGGAGTCGCGTCGTCGCCGGAAGGGCGATCCTTGGCCAGGGCTCGCACTCCTCAGATCTGATCCCAACGGTCGGTGACGTGCTTCAAGAGGCCGGCGTGGATCTGTCCGAGCTCGACGGCCTGGTCGTGGGGGCTGGCCCCGGCTCGTTCACCGGTGTCCGAGTGGCCGCGGCGACGGCAAAGGGGTTGGCACACGCACTCGGCGTTCCACTATGGGCGGTCTCATCTCTCGAGGCGGGCGCGGCGGCCGTGGATCTCGATGAGGCTGAGCCCTCCGTCGACATCGGGGAGGCGTCGCATCCGGGCGGGGCGCGAGCGCTGTCCGAAGAGGAACGAACTTGGCCGCGCTATGTCCTCTTCGACGCCCGGAGTGATCGGGTATATGGCGCTTGCTACCGACCGACCGGCAGCGGATTCGAGGTGCTCGTCCCGCCGCATTCGACCACAATCGGGGCGGTTCTCTCCGGGGATCTCCCATTCTCCGTGTTTGCGGGCGACGGAGCCCAAAGGCACGCGGACGAGATCCGCGGCGCCGGGTTCACGCTCCTTCCGGCCCCGTTGGGAATGCCGACGGCGGCCGGTCTTCTGAGGGTGGTCTCTTCCTCGCCCGCCCGTGAGCCGGTGGAGGACGTCGCCCGATGGCAGCCCGATTACCTTCGCTCCTCCTCAGCGGAACGAGTGGGGTCGGGCGCATGAGTAGCGGGTTGGTCCTGAGGCCGATGACGCCGTCGGACGTGTCCGAAGTCGCCCGTATCGAGACCACTGCCTTCTCCACCCCTTGGAGTGAGCGGACCTTCCGCTCGCTCCTTCACCGTTCGGGTGTGGAGCTTTGGGTGGCGGAGTGGGGTGATCAGCTTGCCGCCTATGCGATCCTTTGGAAAGTTCTCGATGAGGGAGAATTGGCCAATATCGCGGTGCGGAAGGATCTACGGGGTCGTGGCATCGGCTCGGGCCTTCTCAGTCGCATTCTCGAAGTGGCTGAGGACTCGGGTATTCGAAGCCTCTACCTCGAGGTTCGAGAGTCCAACGGGCTCGCTCAGGAGATGTATGCCCGGCGTGGATTCCATGAAATTGGTGTCCGAAAGGGCTACTACGAGGGGCCCCGTGAGGACGCTCGAGTGCTCAAGAAGATCCTTGAAAGGACCTGAGAAGACGGGCCAATTGTCCGGACAGAGTGGTTCAGGGGCCCGGAATATGGAAACGTTTGTAGTTGGATGGCAAAAAACGCGTTGACCCACGGGGCCGGAACGGCCTATCTTCTAGGTTGAGTGATAGTGCATAAAGCCCCGTCCCATATGGAAAAGGGGCGATCATGGTCCGGTCCGTGATGGCGTTGACAATTTTTCCAGGTTTGATGGCCGGACAAGAGCCGGTACGGGCGACTCTCGAAGCGGTGGTCCACTTCGACTTTGACGAAGCCGCGATCACCGCTGAGGCGGACCAGCTTCTGCGTGAGAAGCTGCCGATCCTGCTCAACAGCCCCACCCTCCTACTTCGTCTCGAGTCACGCCGACGAGCGCGGCTCAGCTGAGTACAACCTCGCGCTTGGAAGCCGGCGTGCGGAGAGTGTGCGAGCCTTCCTTACGGGCCTCAGAGTCTCTACGGATCGGTTCACCACGACTTCGTATGGGGAAGAGAGGCCCCTCGTCGACCAGGCCGACGCTGCGTCCTTTGCTCTAAACCGTCGGGTCGAGTTCGTGATCACAGGCATTCCGGACCCGATCGTGGCGGTCATCGAACCTACAACTCCGGACGTCGATCCTACGACTCCCGACATTGTGGACCCGGATCCGGCCGTGGTCGGAGACGTGACGGTGGGTGCGCCTACGGGTGAAGCCCTGCCGCCAGTCGTCAGAACCCGTCCGAACGTCGAGCGGGACCGTCGGTCCAGGTTCTACTGAGACCCCTTAGCAGCCTCGACCGTCCGGACCGCGCTGGTTCGGGATGAGCTCTGGGTGTCACGGACATCCACGTGGGCGGCCGAATGGATCGGCGCGGCGACGTTGGAGGAGGTCGAATTCGACGGCTAGATCGAGTCTATCATCGAAGAAGGTGCAATCCGGTCTGCTATGTCATTTACGGTGGTGGGATTGGATCTGGAACCGGGCCTCCGGGTGAGGTTGGGGGACCTGCTGCAAGTCTTCCGCCTGGTCTGAACCCTGAGTTGGGCGTCGTGCTACGCCCGGTGGGTGTGCTATCCGTGACCTGGGTCGCTCCGAACTCGCTCGAGGGCACGGTCCAGGAAGTTTATGCGTTTGTGCGCCCGGGTGACTTGGTACGCCCCGCACCGGTCCACGACTTGAGGCCGGGCGACACACCGGCCAGGGTCACGAGCCGGATCACGGCGGCGGTCATCGAATTCGGGGAGCTCCACCAGTTGTATGGGTTGAGAGCAGTGACGATCCTGGACAAAGACTCACGGGACGGCGTCGACATAGGCGACGAATATGTGGCGTTTTCCGGAGATGGGTCGACTGAGGAGGTCATTGAACGCCTGAGCGTGGTATTGACCGAGGAAGAGACCTCTTCGTCCGAAATCGTTACTCTAAAGGGACCTGTGTTCCATGTCGGCACTACCGCGTACCTCGACAGGAAGATGCGGTAGGGGCCGAATCATCCACATGATGGGCTTCCGTTGACGCACGCAGTCGCTCTTCTTCTTTACATCGGATCGCTGATCCTGTGGTTCCGCTCGCTCCTGAGCGGAGGGCGTGGACGCGGCCCCGGGATCGCGTTCGGGTTGGCCGCCGCCGGCGTCGCGGCACACGTCGTCGCGCTCGCCCGTTTCACCGCTGAGTACGGTCAGCTCCCGCTCAACGGACTCGCGCCGTCTCTTTCCACTGTCGCTCTCATCATCGGCATTGGCTTGGTGGCCACCCTCGGTTTGGGAGAGGGCCGCCGCGTCGGCATCGTCCTCGTTCCCGTCGTAATTCTACTTGAGGTGGTGGCGGTTTCGTTGGGGATCGAACCCGCTACTGAGCTGCTGGACTTCCAGGGGGCTTGGTTCGTTTTCCACGTCACTTTGGCCTTTGCCGGCTTGGGCGGATTGGCCGTGGCTTTCGCCTCAGGGTTGCTTTACCTCGTTCAGCTTCACGAGCTCACCGCAAAGAGGATGGGGCGACTGTTCCAGTTCACTCCTCCTCTCGCTACGCTCGACCGTCTGGGCCGGACCGGCTTGGTGGCCGGCTTCATCACGTTCACCCTCGCGCTCGCGCTCGGGTGGTTGTGGACCGTCAGCTTTCGGCAATCGTTCGACCAGTCGAACCCCAAGGTGGTTTGGGCGATCATGTGCTGGCTCATCTTCGTCGTCGCTTTCGGGGTTCGAGTCGGGGGTGGGGTGAAGGAACGAAGAAGCGCTTTGGCGAGCGTGGTCGGGTTTTCATTGATCGTCGTAACCTATCTCGGCCTCCGGATGGTGAGTTCTCAGGGGGGTTTCTTCCTTTGAGCCCCGTCTCCGTCGTTGGCGTCAGCCACCTGACGGCGCCGGTCGAGATCCGTGAGCGGTTTGCCTTCACTCCGGCGGAGGCCGAAGCTGTGCTCGGCGGGCTCCGTGCTGGATCCGAGGTCGAAGAGGCGGTACTCCTCTCCACTTGCAACCGTACAGAGGTGTACGTGTGCCCAGGCGGAAATGAGCGTGTACAAGACGCCGCGGAGCGAGTGCTCTCTGACAAAGCGGGCGAAGTCGTCGGCGGAACGAAACAATACCTCTACCGTCACGATGGCGAGGCCTCAGTCCGCCACCTCTACCGTGTAGCCGGGGGATTGGCTTCCCTGATCCTGGGTGAGGCTGAGATCCAGGGGCAGGTCAAGGACGCGTACGAGTTGGCGGGCGGGAATCCCGCGACGCCCCCGCTGGCCGGACCCGTTCTCCACCGACTTTTCCAGTCTGCTCTGTCTGCGGGAGGACGTATTCGTTCCACGACCCCGATCGGAGAAGGTGCGGCGTCCGTGGCGTCTGTGGCCGTGGAGTTGGCGCGCAAGATTTTCGGCAGCCTAGAGGGTCGCCAGGTGATGATCCTCGGAGCCGGCACCACGGCGGAGTTGGTGGTGGAGGCTCTCAGGCGGGACGGTATCCGAGGACTCGTCGTTTCCAACCGGACGTATGAGCGCGCTTCTGAGCTGGCGAGCAGACTTTCCGGGCACGCGGTGCACTTCGATGAAATGCCGTTCGAGTTGGCCAAGACCGACATCCTGATCGCGTCCACCGCCGCTCCACATCCACTGGTGACGCGAGACGGCTTTCGCCACGCCCGGGAGGGCAGCCCAAGTCGTCCGCTACTGATTCTCGACTTGGCCATTCCGCGCGATGTGGAACCTGAAGTCGGCCATGAGGCGAACGTATTCCTGTACAATGTGGACGACCTTCATGAGATCCTGGACGACAACCTGCTCAAGCGCCGGGAGTCCGTGCCCGAGGCTGAAGCCATCGTCGAGGAATACGCCCGGGACTTTCTGCGCTGGTACGGAAGCAGGGGCGTGGTTCCGGTGATTCGTAGTCTCCGCCAGCGTTGGGACGACGTGCGCCAACGTGAACTGGAACGCCTCTGGCAGAAGCTGTCTCACGCGTCCGCAGACGATCGAGACGCTGTCGAGGCCTTTTCGAAGCAACTCCTCAACAAGCTCTTGCACGACCCCACGAAGCGCTTGAAGCAAGGTGTGGGTAACGGTCGAGGCGTCGAGTTCATCGATGCGGTCCGGTACTTGCATGATCTTGAAGCGGTGGAGGCGGACCGCTCTGAGGCGTCGGGGCCGGGCGATGATGATGAGGCCGAAGTAGATGAGTGATGCCGCTCGAAAAATTTTGGTAACGGGGGGCGCCGGATTCATCGGTAGCCACGTCGTCGACGCGCATCTGGAGAGAGGTGACCGCGTGTGGGTCGTCGACGACCTGTCGAGTGGTCGGCTGGAGAACGTCAACCCGGCTGCGGAATTCCTCGAAATGGGAATCGAGGATCCGGCTTTGCGTGACTTGTTCAGTGACGTGGGATTCGATTTGGTGAGCTTACACGCGGCCCAGGTCGACGTTCGCACCTCAGTTGCAGATCCCACCCGCGATGCGAGCATCAACATCCTCGGAGTCCTCAATGTGCTTGAGTGCGCCCGCGAGACCGGCACGGGGAGGATCGTGTACATCTCGAGCGGCGGGGTTGTCTATGGCGAGCCGGAAGAGATTCCCACGCCGGAGGACGCCCCCAAGCTGCCTCTCTCGCCCTACGGGGTCACGAAACTCTCCGGCGAGTACTATTTGAACTACTACCGGGCGATCCATGGTCTCGAGTACGTGGCGCTACGTTATGGTAACGTTTTTGGACCCCGTCAGGATCCGCACGGGGAAGCCGGTGTGGTGGCGATTTTTTGCGATCGGCTGCAGTCGGGAGAAGAACTCACTATCTTCGGCGACGGCGAGCAGACCCGAGACTATGTGTACGTGAAGGATGTGGTGAGCGCGAACCTCTTCGCATCTGAGATGGTGTTGAAGCCCGCACGGAGTATCGATGCGGTCGCCTTCAATGTGGGTACGGGGGTGGGGACCAGCGTGAATCGGCTTGCCGATGTCCTGGAAAGCATCACTGAGGAGCATCCGGGTCGGGTGTACCGCGAAGCACGGGCCGGAGAACTCCGGCACAGTATGCTCGACGTGTCACGGTTTGCGGCGCGTGGATGGGCAGCTTGTCACGCGCTCAAGGATGGTCTCCGGGAGACCTTCCAGTTCATCGCACATCAAAAGATCGGAGCTTGAATGGGGCTTTCGACGCTCCTCGCCCAGACCAGTGCGCCGACGAGCGCGTGGGATATGGTATTCGGAGGGACCCTGCCGACCAGACTCATCCTCCTTATCCTCTCCGCTTCGTCGGCTTGTTCATGGATCCTTATTTTCTGGAAGGCCAAGCAGTTCAGAGCCGTCCGGCGCCAGGGTAACCGATTCCTCCAGAAGATGGAGCGCGCCACTGGGCTGGCGGACGCATACAAGGCCGTGTTGGCTTTGCCGGAATCACCTTACGGGCGGGTCTTTCGGCAGGGTGTGAACTTCTTCAGTGAACTACGTCCGGGCGCGCTCCGCGAAGGGGCCCCCCCGAGCGAAGGTCTCTCTCTGACCCAGCTTCAAGCGCTCAAGCTCGTACTGGAAAAGGAGGAGGCTGAGGAGCGTGACGAGCTCGCGGTGGGACTCATATGGTTGGCGGTGCTGGGCTCGGTTTCGCCCCTCATGGGTCTCATGGGGACCGTCCTCGGCATCACGACCACGTTCCTCGGGATCGCGGCATCGGGCTCGTCGAACATCGGTGCCGTGGCTCCCGGCGTGGCCGCGGCCCTCGTAACGACGGTCGCGGGGCTGTTCGTGGCGATCCCCGCAGTGATCGCGTACAACCATTTCCTCGCGAAGCTGAATCTAGTCAGCGGCGAGCTCGAGGGCTTCTCGAGCGAATTCATCGGCACGTTGGCCCGAGAGGGGCGCGTATGATCGGCTTCATGGGTATGATTCGCCCAGCTGGTGTCCACGTCCGATGATGGAGGATCGTGGGGAGGGGCGAAGCCTGCAGCCACTCGCCGAAATCAATGTCACCAGCATGGTCGATGTGGCGTTTACCCTGCTCATCATCTTCATCATCACGGCACCCATCCTACAGGGCGGCATCGAGGTCGCGGTGCCCGAGACGGAGGTGTCCGCGCTCACGGCCGAGGACAATACTCTTATTATCACTGTGGACCGTGATGGGATGGTGTACATGGGCGATACGCCTATGGACCGAACGGAATTTGCACAGTCCTTCGGACAGATCGTGTCTGCTGGAGCGGTCGATGAAGTGTGGATCAAGGGCGACTCACTCGCGACCTGGGGTGCGGGTGTCGACGTGATATCTACCGTCGCGCGTAGCGGGATCGACTTCGCGGTGGTGGGCACGCAAAGGCCTCCGGAATAATCGCCGTATGACTGGCCCAGAAGC
>CAUZVZ010000063.1:0-15310 GCA_963583605.1 Gemmatimonadales bacterium UBA6960 | reverse complement strand
CAGGGCCTTAGCCCTTTGGAGCGAATTCGCGTCGTCGGGCGCGTACGGACCGGGTCCGCGCGGCTGACGGGCAGGCCGATTCTCGAATTGCTATCCCTCGATAGAATCCCTGAGTGACTTCGCGGTTCCGGCGGCAGGTCCTGTCGGGACTCGTCGTTTTGAGTGCCTTTTCACAAACGACCTGCCTCAGGTTTGGGCCTGTGGACCCGACCACGAAGGATATCACGTTGACCGTGGTAATCGGGGATGATCAGTTCGGCCCGCCCTCGCAGTTTCTGATCGACTCGTTGACCGTGGCCGTCCGGACTGAGAGCGGAGACCTTCCGTCCGACGGAGTTCTTGTAGACTGGGAGATCGCTGCCGGGCCCGTGAGTGCACAGCTTTCGCGTCAGACAACCCCCAGCGACTCAGCCGGGTTGGCCCGGGTGCGACTTCGGCTCGGGAGCGACCTGGGGAAGTACGTCATTCGGGCTTCCCTTCGAGTTCGCCCCGACGAATCCGTCGACTTCGAGGCCTGGGCGGTGCTTCCGCCCACCCTGGGTGCGCTTTCTTCCACAGCTTTGACCGCGGGCGACGTCGTCACACTCACGGGCACGAACTTCAGCGCGATCGCCAACCATAACGTCGTTCTCTTCTCCGGGATTCCCGGCCGGGTGATCGCCGGAGACGCGACACGACTCGACGTCGTCGTGCCTCTGTGCCTCCCCACGCGCTCTGTGAACGTGTCTGTGCAGCTCGGAGGACAAGCCAGCATGTCCCGCCCCTTGAGCGTCACGGCGGTGGCTGGTGTCCTGAATCTGGCGCTCGGAGCCGACACTGTGCTCTTGGTGGAGGACACGCCGGTCTGCGTGAAGGTGGGCTCGGGTGGCCCTCAGGAGTATCTGGCGGTCGTGCAGTCCGCCGCGACCATCGGGGCAGCTCAATTCGACTACACGCTCACCGGGCTTCGGCCTGAGGCGCCCGCCCCTGTTGCCTTGAGGCCGCATCGCGCTTCTCAGAGCGGCACTGCCGTAGGCGGTCGGTCGCTCAACACGGCGCAGGCCGAATGGGACCTTTTTCTGCGGGAGCGTGAGGATGTTCTGCGGGCCACACCACCCACGGGGGGGAGCGCGGCTCGAGCTGCTCCGGCAGCGGTCCCGGTCGTTGGCGACCAACGGAACTTCGAAGTTTTGCGAGCCGATGGTGGGTTCGACCAAGTCACCGCCAGGGTTCGCTTGGTCTCGGAGAGAGCCATCCTTTATGAAGACAACACCGCGCAGGCCAGTCTTGCTCAGGCGGATATCGAACTCTTTGCCGACCTCTTCGATGATCCGATCTACCCGGTGGACACGGGGACCTTTGGATCTCCGTCGGATTTGGATGGGAACGATCGTGTCATCATCCTCTTCACACCGAGCGTGAATCGGTTGACGCTGCCAGGGTCGAACGACCTCGTCGGCGGGTTCTTTTTCGGTCTGGATCTCATGCCGGAGTTGGAGCACAGCAATGCGGGAGAGGTCTTCTATGTTCTCGTCCCCGATCCAACGGGCATATACGGCAACGTACGGAATAGGAGTGTGGTGCGAAGCACGGTGCCGCCCATCCTTGCTCATGAATTCCAACACATGATCCATCACAACGAGAGGATCATCGTGCGGGAGGCCGCGACCAGGGAGGCGATTTGGCTTTCGGAGGGACTGGCCCACATTGCGGAACACCTTGTGGGAGAGGAGCTTAGGAGGCGTGGCAGGGTGGCTGAGGCGGACGAACACCAGAGAGGGAACCGAGACCGTGCAACCTTTTTTCTCACTGAGCCGTCCGAGGTAAGTCTCATTATCGCTGCGGGGGCCGGTAGCCTGGCGGAGCGGGGCGCCGCTTGGCTCTTCCTCGAATACCTGAGGGGCCAGGCTGGAGACGACGCCGTGCTGGGTCTGCTGACCGGTGCCACTGAGACCGGCACGGTCAACGTCGAGTCGGTGACCGGCCGTCAGTGGCCGGATCTCTTTTCCGACTGGAGCGCCGCGCTCGAGCTGGAGCACCAGGTCTCTTTGCGAGGGCCTTTGCCTCTTCGCAATGAGCTCCTTTTCCTCGGGTTCGACTTGATAGGGGCTCTCGAGATGGTTGGAGGTGGGTTCCCTTCGACACCGCCGGTGCATAGTTCGGGTGATTTCTCGGACCAGGGGCGTCTTTGGTCTGCCTCCGGAGCGTATTTCCTGATCGGGACCGGGGACGGGGGTATCGCGCTCAGTCCCTCCGGCCTCAACGGAGGTCCGGTGTCCCGTAATAGTGCGCTACGATTGACGTTGGTCCGGTTGTTCTGACGCAGGTAGTCGCCGGCCGCGGCCGGTGTGGGGAGGTGAATCTTCTCGGGAACGAACGCGTAGTATGGAGTGTCTACCTCCGGAGGAGGACCCATTCGACGAGGACCGATGCGCTGTACCACTTGTGGTGAGTTTCTAAAGGAGCACGAAGGCGCCTGTCCCACGTGTGGGGCGGTCGTCTCGCAGCGTCCCGTGATGGGGCCCATGGGCGTAGAAGTCCGCAGCTGCCCCCGATGCGGCCACTTGGGGACCGGCGTAAAGTACTTTCAGCGGCCCGTTCACATGGGATTACTCCTCGGGATCTCCGTGTGCACCTACGGGTTCGGAGGCTTGGCGTATTACTTCGCCCGGCGTCACCATCGAATCTGTGGGGAGTGTGGCTTGGGTTGGGAAAGGGCTCGAATCCCGGGGCCTGGGTTCGCCGGCCACCCGGCCTTCGTGGACTCAGGCAGCACGGGTCAAGGTGGACGTGGCGCCGATTTCAGTTCTGAGGGAAGCCTTCCGAGGAGGGGCGTGGGGCGACGGCTGCTCGGGGTGGCGATGGTGCTTTTGGCGACGCCCATGGTCGCGATTGGATTTATCGAATTCGAGTTGGGGGCCATCGCGGCCGGGAGTGTGTTCGGGGCCGCGGGAACGGGGACCATCTGGTGGGGGCTCAAAGCACGTGAGGACAGACGGCACGCGATCATGGCCCGGCTTCAAAGGCGGGTGCTTCTTCTCGCCACCGAAAAGAGGGGTACGCTTACGGTGACGGAGGTCGCTGCCTCGCTGAACATGTCTCTTTCGGCGGCCGAGGAAGTGTTGGGTCGCATGGACGACGGTTTTCGCGTCCGTTCGGATGTCACCGATGAGGGGGTTATCGTGTACGAGTTCCCGGAGCTCCGTCACCACCCCAGGCTCGAGTCGGGTTCCGCCGGATGAGCATTGCCATTCTTCAGTAGGTCGGCTCCACAGCCTCTTCCACAGCTTTTCCCCCCGCGGTTCCCCCGGCCACGCGAGCGATCCACACGCCCCCGATGATGATGATCGCGCCGGCGATCTGTGTGGGTCGAAGGTCTTCACCAAGCCAGAGCGCGGCCGCAATCAGCGCCACGACCGGCACCAAGTTCGAAAACGCGGCGGTTCGTGGTCCGCCGATGTGCTTGAGGCCGTGGTTCCAGATCAGATAGGCCACTGCGATCGCCAAAACGCCCGAATATACGGCCCCCAACCAGCCAGTCCGTGAGATGAGGCCCCACTCCGTCGACCAGAGAGACGTGGCTCCGAGTGCGACGAGGCCGATGGTGCCCACCCAAAGCGTCCACGAGGTTACGGCCAGGGCTCCGTACTCTCGGGTGAGATTCTGTGTCCCGACCGTGTAGGCGGCCCAAGTGATGGAGGCCAGCACGAGCAGTAGATCACCCATCAACAGGCCCTCGCCAAATCCTACGCCGCCGTCCCCGCCGACAACCACCAGCGCCATCCCTCCCAGCGTAGCCAGTACTCCGCCCCAGACGGGAAGGCCGTGGTGCTCTGAACCCGTTACGGACGCGAGAATCAGCGTCCACACCGGCGTCGTGGCGAGCACCAGTCCGGCGTTACCGGCGAGGGTCCGGTCGACGCCGTGGATGAACAGGATTTGGTAGACGACGTTTGCGAGCAAACCCAGCGAAACGACGCGGATCCAGTGTCGTCGGGCCGGAAGCGGGATGGCGCCACGCAGCCTCAGAAAGAGGAAGAGAGTTAACGACGCGAGCACGAACCGTAGGGCGTTGAATGCCAGTGGTTCAAACTCCCTGAGGGAGATCTTAATCACGGAGAAATTGACACCCCAGATCACGCTCAGCCCGAGGAGCGCCAGGTCCATTCGTAAGTGTGGCCGCCTAGCGCCGGCGGCTCGGATCTCGATCCCTCGCTCGCGAACGGGGCCGGTGTCGGGGGGCTTAGGCACCAAGTGCTCCTTGCGCACGGGATCGCCAGGCGGATGTACGACAGGTTGTTGTATTGCCGATTCGGCAAACCTAGCTTTGGGGGACTCCTCAGACACTATTCGACCCAGCCTATCTCCGAAGTGCATTTTCAAAAGCCGAAGGTAAAATGAGCCCCGCATGAGAAAATTTCTGGATTCCGATGGCCGTGCCTGGGTGGCCGCGGTGCGCTCAGAGGCCGGCCTCGACTTCAAGGGGCGGCACCATCTCTATTTCCACCCGGAAGACGCTGAAGAAGAGGGCTTTGAGCTTCTCGACGTGAGATGGAACAGTCAGGGCACAGCCGAGAGGACGTTGGCCACGATGTCCGACGTGGAGCTTCGGAGGCGGCTTCGTTCTGCTCTAGGACGTGGGAGTAAGCCGGCGCCGGAACTCGGCTAGACGAGCGCCGATCCGATCCTCGACGCGCTTGGCAGCGCCCGTGGACCGGAGTTCGTTCGAGAGAATACTGAAGAGCAGCGTCTCGCCATCCTGCGTCTTGACCACGCCCGTGAGGGCGGAGACGCCATCGATGGTCCCCGTCTTGGCTCGGAGGTTACGGGCCGCGCGAGTCCCGTACATTCTGCGGAGGGATCGGCCCGCTTCTGGCAGAGTCGAAACGAACGCGTCCCAGTTGTCGGATGCCGCCACGTACTGCAAGAGTCCGACTAGGGCGCCGGCGCTCGTCCGGTTTCCCTTGGACAACCCGGAACCGTCTACGGCGACGATCTGCTCAGCTTTGATCCCGGCCTCTTTTGTGGCGAAAGACTGAAGGGCACGCGCCCCTCCCTCGAAGGATCCATCCCCATTCGCAACCTTACCGATGGTCTTGATGATCGTCTCAGCGAACAAGTTATGGCTTTCATGGTTGAGGACCGTCAGGTACTTGAGCAGCTCCGGGGACGTGTGCTGGGCGAGCAGCAATGGCTCATCCTGGTCGAGAAAGCCGGGGGCCCAGGCTTCCCGTCCGGTGATCCTGGAATCCGACTCGACATGGACGGCTCTTTCCGGCGCCCTGACGCCGATGCCTTCGGAGATCAGCACCTCTCGAAGAGACCGGGCCGCGAAAAGTGCTGGATCCGGTACGGTCAGGCGGCGCCAGATATCCGGCCCTCCCTGCCGAATTTCTCCGTCTACCCGAATGCGTGCTGTGGGCTCGACTCGGTCCAGCCAGAGATTGGGACGGGGACGGCCCACCACCGTTTCCGCCTGGTTGCTCACATCCAGTGGAAATCCGAAAGGGATCGTTTCGATCCGGGGTGGGGAGCCCAAGCGAGCCGATGGAAGGATCTGGAGGGTGATGATGTTTTCGTTGAAGGAGAGCGATGACGCAGACGCGGCGAACCACTCGTTCAGGTCCCGGGGATCCCATTCGGGTCCTAGCTCGGGTCCGGAGAAGTATGTCGCGTCGCCAATCACCGAGCCATCGATGCGTGTGACGCCGGCCTCGGCGATCTGCTTGGAGAACGCTTCGAACACGTCCGTTCGATTCCTGTAAAACCGCTCGGCGATCCCAGGATCTCCCGTTCCGTAGAGGATCAGATCGCCTCGAAGGATCCCATTTTCGATGGGCCCGTCTGCGTAGACGAACGTCTGGTATCGAAACAGGGGCCCAAGAAAGTGGAGAGCGGCAGCGGTCGTGGCGATTTTCATGTTCGACGCCGGCGCCAAGAATCGGTCCTCGTCCTGGGCGAACAACGTGTCTCCCTTCTTGAGTGAGACGACGAGGACGCTCCAGTCCGCGCTCCTCAGTGACTCCGTATTCAGGAGGGCCGAAAGGTCCCGTTGCAGCGTGAGCACGTCCGGACCTAGAGGTGGCCGTACCGGTGCGCGGACGGCCTGGACGGCCTCCACAACCTCGCTGGGCGGGGGCGGTACCGCATCGTCGTTCCAGTCCGCCCCAGTCCAGACAGACAGGACCACCAAAGCCAAGGATCCCTGGAAGGCGATCTTGGCTCGGGCCACGTGAACTGGGGTCACGGGAATCCGGAACACGGGGAAGTGGATCATGCCGAACCAACGTTGCGGCGCACCCAAGGTGATGCCGTCAGTTGGAGGAGGCGCCGGCCCCGTTACCTGTCGGCGGCGCGCAGTCTGAGCAGTACCCCGTCAACTCGAGCTCGTATCCCACCAAGTGAAATCCATTGTCCTTTAACCGAAGGGCGGCGATCTCAGAGTCGCCGAGTTCACCGGCGACATCAGAAACGCCCCCACAGGCCAGGCACCGTGCATGATGGTGGGGTTCAGTCCGGCCACAAAACCGGGCTGAGCCGTCCGCGGGGTTGAGCTTCTTAGCCAGTCCACAGCTGACCAACGTTTCGAGGCTCTTGTAGACCGTCGCGAGTGAGATTCCGGGGACTTCGGTACGCACGACCAGGAACACGTCCTCTGCGGTGGGGTGGACCCTGCTGCGCGCCACGATCCTGAAAACGGCGGCGCGCTGATCGGTGTAACGGCGCCCGTTCTCCTGAAGAGTCCGGCGTAACACCACATCTTGGGCGCTCGTACTCGAAGATTTCATAATATCACAATGTATCCCCCGACCCCGGCCTTTGCCATGTCCGACGACGCTCAGCCTCTACTGACCTTAGAGCCGTTTATCGAGGCGGTTCAGGACGGTATCACACGTTCCGGTTGGGTGCTCTCCGGACTCCAAAAGACGACCAGTCACCAATTCGAGGGTCGGTGGGAGGGGGAGAGCTCACGTAGCGCCTACCTTTTCTTTCATGACGACGAGGGGCCGGATTTCGTGAGCATCGACGTGTTCCTAGACGAGACCACGAAGGGCCTCAAGGGAAACCTCGCTCTCGTCGTGACCGGCCCGGAATTGGGGCTGTTAGGGTCGATGCCAGACCTTCTCGCGGCCCTCGCCAAGGTCACTGCCGATTGCCTTCCCGAACACGCTCACACCCCGTTCGTGTTGCGCTTGAGGATGGATGATCCCAAGGACGATCCGCGAGCCGCCGAGACGGAAGTGCGCATCAAGCTCACCATCCCGTCGGAAGCTCTGAGCTCAGGGGCGAGCGCGGTATCCGCGCTGGCGTCGGCCACGACCGCGGCCTTCCAGCGCGTCCTGGCGCATCAAGGCCTCAGGTCTCTGCTGATAGAGGCGGGATAGAGCTGCCACCCACCAACATCCTCAGCGACACAACCAACACGTCTCCGGCGCAGCCCAAGCCCGCGACGTGGGGAGGCCGCAAGCGGGGGACTCACTGGGTCTGTCGAGCCCCGGCGGTCTCTCCTAGGTTGCCATCCATGCAGCGGATCCGCTTTGGAAACCTCAGAGGATTCGCAGTACAGTTGTCAGTTATGCGGCTCCCCCGGCAGCCGTCGTGTGGCGTCGTTAAGGGCCTTGGGCGCTCTCACACCCAAACGCGGAGGCGTGACCATGGCGAGCACAGAGTCCTGCGTAACCATCCACATGGTGGCGAGCCTCGACGGGTTCATCGCCCGAAAGGACGGGCGCGTCGACTGGCTTGAAACGTCGGACGAGTTTGAGGACGGGGACACCCTGGACCCGGAGGTCACGCAGGAGTTCCTCAAGACGATCGACTGCTACGTCATGGGCTCGCGAACCTATAAGACAGCATTGGACTTCGAGGCCAAGGGGTTCGGTTGGTCCTATGGCGACAAGCCGACCTTCGTCCTGACCCGTCGCGACTTGCCGAAAACGAGGGATACGGTCGAGTTCTGCTCGGGCGAACTCGCGCCCTTCGTGAATGAGCGGCTGAAACCAACCTTCCGCAGCATTTGGTTCGTCGGAGGGGGTGCCGTCTCAGGTGAATGCTTTCGACTCAGACTGGCTGACGAAGTTCGCTATTCGATCATGCCCATACTGATCGGTGAAGGAATTCCATTCTTCGACGAGCTCGACGAGGATGTCGCCCTGCACCCCGTGGAGGTGAAGGCGTACAACAAGCGGGATGGTGGCGCTCCGCCACGAGGTAAGGAGGTAGGGAAGCGTGATACATGTGGACTCGGATGCCGACAACGGTCTCAGTTCCACCCAGGGAGGCGCTCAGCATCAACTTTGAAGTGCAACACGGGCTAGATCTGGACATAGGAGAACGCATGGGTGAGGACATACGAAGCGGGGGACTCGAATGAGCATTGAGGGTCGTGGTTTGGATGTGCTCCTTACGGAGAGTCGCCGATTTCCACCGCCTGCACATTTTGCAGAAGGGGCCGTGGTATCCGATCGCGGCTTGTACGAGAGCGCGGCTGCGGATCGCCTCGCCTTCTGGGAATCGTGGGCGGAGAAGCTCGATTGGTTCGAGCGATGGCATACGGTACTCGAATGGGAGCCCCCTCACGCCAAGTGGTTCGTCGGAGGAAAGCTCAACGTTTCCCACAACTGTCTGGATAGACACCTGGATGGTCCGCGCCGGGACAAGGCCGCGTTGATCTGGGAAGGTGAGCCGGGGGATGTCCGCGAGTACTCGTATTTGAGCCTCCATCAGGAGGTGTGTCGGTTTGCAAATGCACTGAAGGGTTTGGGGGTGGGGAAGGGCGATCGCGTGGCCATCTACCTGCCCATGATTCCCGAAGCCCCGATCGCTATGCTCGCTTGCACGCGCATCGGTGCTCCCCACTCGGTCGTTTTTGGTGGATTCAGTCCGGAATCGCTCGCCGATCGTATCAATGATGCTACTGCGAAGGTGCTGATCACCGCAGATGGGGGGTACAGACGTGGGGGAATCGTCCCGCTCAAAGAGAATGCCGATAAGGCAGTGGAGTCCTGCCCGACGATCGAAAACGTGGTGGTGGTGGCGAGAGGGGCGGGGCTCACCGCTGAGGTCGACGCCGATATGCAGGCGGGCCGCGATCACTGGTATCACGAACTGATGGCCGGTGTGAGCGTGGAGTGCGCTCCCGAGGTCATGGATGCTGAGGATTTGCTGTACATCCTTTACACGTCCGGGACGACTGGAAAACCCAAGGGTGTGGTGCACACCACCGGTGGGTATTTGACCCAGGTAGCGGCGACTACGCAGTGCGTCTTCGACCTCAGGGAGGACGACGTCTACTGGTGCACCGCCGATGTAGGGTGGGTCACGGGGCACAGCTACATCGTCTATGGCCCCTTGGCTAACGGCGCGACCGTTCTCATGTACGAGGGGGGGCCCGACTGGCCCGAGAAGGACCGATTCTGGGATCTCTGCGAGAAGTATGGCGTGACGGTTTTTTATACGGCGCCCACGGCGATCCGCGCGTTTATGAAGTGGGGCGAGGAATGGCCGGATAACCACGATCTGTCGAAGCTCCGTCTTCTCGGGAGCGTCGGCGAGCCGATCAATCCGGAGGCGTGGATGTGGTACCATCAGGTTCTCGGAAAGGAGCGCTGTCCGATTGTGGACACGTGGTGGCAGACCGAGACCGGAGCCATCATGATCACGCCGCTTCCGGCGGTCACCGAAACACGCCCTGGTAGTGCAACCCAACCTTTTCCAGGGATCTCAGTCACGTTGCTCGATGACGACGGAAATGAAGTGGACGCTGGATTTCTCGCGATCACTGAGCCGTGGCCGTCCATGATCCGCACGATCTACGGAGATGACGAGCGGTACCGGGAGACGTATTGGTCCAAGTGGGATGGGATCTACTTCGCCGGGGACGGCGCGAAGCGGGACGAAGACGGGTATTTGTGGATTCTGGGCCGGGTGGACGACGTACTCAACGTGGCTGGGCACCGAATCGGAACGATGGAGGTAGAGAGCGCGCTGGTGGACCATCCCGACGTCGTCGAGGCGGCTGTCGTGGGTAAGTCACACGACGTGAAGGGTCAGGCCATCGCCGCCTTCGTGACGCTGAAGGGGGGTGAGGGGGGGGACGACGACCTCGCGGCGGAACTGAAGAAACATGTCGCCACGAAGATCGGACCGATCGCGCGTCCCGAGACGGTGATTTTCACGGCCGACCTTCCCAAGACTCGCTCCGGAAAAATCATGCGGCGGCTCTTGAGGGACGTTGCGGAGGGGAGGGCGCTGGGCGATACGATGACGTTGGCCGATCCGGCGGTCGTAGAACGGCTGAAAGCCCAGTATGAATCAGAGGAGGGGTGAGGATCACACCCCTGAGTCGTCAGCCAGCGGGTCGGGCGTAGGTGGGGGCCGGGATGCAACCGGCTTGTCCTTGATCTTCTTGGCCGGGATGCCGGCGTAGACCCCATTAGGCTCAGTGTCCTTCGTGGCGACGGCGAACGCTCCGAGCATGCTCCCTTCGGCAAGATGTACTCCAGACATGACCGTGGCATGGTAGGTGACCCGGACTCCAGTACCGATGATGGTCTCGGGGGTCATGATTTTCCGCCCCTCCACCACGTCGTGCGAATGGCTGTACACGTTCGCAAAGTCGGAGACTGAGGCGCCGTCTCCCAGGGATATGCCACCGCGGTCATCCAATAGCACGTGTCGATGGACAACCACGTTGTCTCCGACCTCCAGGTTGTAGCCGAACGAGAGTTTGACGTGGTGGAACGCCTTGAAGTTGGCGCCGCATTTCCGAAAAATACGCTTCGCCAGGATCCGGCGGAACTTGACCCCCAGATGCACGTTTTCGGCTAGGGTACTCCGGTCGAACATCTCCCAGAGCCAGATGAGCGGTTTGACGGGTTCGTACAGCCCCAAGTCGATCTCGGCGTAGTACTCGGGCTCCAACGTCACGTTTCGGGCGTCCATCTGTGCGAGCGCGACCTGCGTCGCGACGGGAAGCGTGGTCGGATCGACCCCACT
The DNA here is from genome assembly GCA_963583605.1 of Gemmatimonadales bacterium UBA6960. GTDB lineage: Bacteria > Gemmatimonadota > Gemmatimonadetes > Longimicrobiales > Gaopeijiaceae > UBA822. The sequence goes on along the minus strand of CAUZVZ010000063.1, from coordinate 4,333 downwards.
GAGTTGGGGAAAGTGGATCTCGGTCAGGACCGCTCTGCAGAGCTCGTAACGGTCACAATCCGGAGCATCGAGACGCTCATCGATGGCCCCGAGCCAGCGGCCATAGAGTTGCTCAGCGCTCCCCGAGATTCCGACTACTCGATTGGGTAGAAAGGTCATGGTTAGAAGGCTGTTGAAGCAGCGCGGGGGGCGTGAAAGAGCCCGAGACGACAGCAAACGTTAGGTGCTTTCCACGTCCGGGCAAGCCGTCGCCCTTACACGCCACGCTGTGTTAACTTGCGGTTGGCATTTCGAACGGAGCATAAACCCGATCCGGATCCAACGGTCATGCACGACATACTTCGCCAGCGCCTCATGCGGAAGATCGAGAGTCTGCCTGAGGAGCAAGTCTACCAGATGCTGGATTACATCGAGTTTCTGGGGAGCAAGTATGGGGCGGACGGGGCCGCAGAGACATCGGGACTCCAGCGTTTTGCCGAAGCGATGGAGGACAAATTGAGAAAAAACGCGATGAGCCCTGCTACGCTTCGCGAAGCGTTTCAATTGATCTCCGCCGCGGATCGGGTTCTCGCCAACGTCTCGTCCGCTGGAAAAAAGCTCATGGAGGAACTCGCGCCCAGTGCTGAGGAGGGGGCCATCGAGGACGAGCCCCCACTGGTGGATGAGTCTGGCGCCCTTAAGGAGCTTCCGTCTGATAACCTACCCTCCCCGGATTAGTGTGGTGTCCTAGAAGTGTTTCGGCCTTGCGGACACCGCAGCATCCTGGCGAGCGGGCCCGAGGGTTGACACCCCGAGACGGGCCTGGGTATGATCGTCCATGGTAGTCCCAAACGCGCCTGTTCATCGAGGGTCTCGAGAGGAGATTCTGGGTGGGCGGGCGCCTTGTATGTGGGGGACGGGATAGCGTCATGGCCGTGATTCTCAAGGAATCTCTCACGTTCGACGATGTGTTGCTGGTGCCGGGTCATTCGACGGTGCATCCGAAGGATACGGTCGTCAGTTCGTCCCTTACGGCCGCGATCGATCTGCAAATACCTCTCCTCACGGCCGCGATGGATACGGTCACCGAGTCGGGAATGGCCATCGCGATCGCACGGGAGGGTGGGCTCGGCATCATCCACAAGAACCTGTCCGTCGAGACACAGGCGGCGGAAGTGGACCGGGTCAAGCGATCCGAGAGCGGCATGATTCTGGATCCGATCACCTTGTCGCCGCACAAGACCCTCCGTGACGCACACGAACTCATGGCCCGGTTTTCCATCTCCGGCGTCCCGATCGTTGAAAGCGACGGTCGCCTGGTTGGGATCGTCACCAACCGAGACTTGCAGTTCGAGACCCAATTGGATCGTACGATCCGTGAGGTGATGACCTCCGATAACCTGATTACGGCGCCGGAGGGGACGACGCTGGAGGCTGCCGAGCAGATCCTTCATGAACACCGGATCGAAAAGCTACCTGTTGTCGACGAGAGTGGGACGTTGCAGGGCTTGATCACCGTCAAGGACATCTTCAAGCGGCGTCTCTTTCCCGGAGCGTGCAAGGATGAGCACGGGAGACTACGTGTCGGAGCGGCGATCGGTGCTTCGAAGGGATCGCTCGACCGGGCAGGGGCGCTCATCGACGCCGGCGTGGACGTGCTCGTGCTGGACACCGCCCACGGCCACTCGGAGGGCGTACTATCGGCGGTGGCTCAAATACGAAAGCGGTTCCCCGGAGCACAAATCGTTGCGGGGAACGTCGGCACGAAGGAAGGAGCGGCGGCCCTCATGGAGCGGGGAGCGGACGCGGTCAAGGTGGGTGTGGGGCCCGGTTCGATCTGCACGACCCGGGTCGTGACGGGCGTTGGGCTCCCTCAGTTGACCGCCATTATGGACGCCGTGGAGGGTGTGCAAGGTAAGATTCCGATCATCGCTGACGGGGGAATCCGCTACTCCGGGGATATCGTGAAGGCGCTCGCCGCCGGCGCCCAATCCGTCATGATGGGATCGATGTTTGCGGGTACGGAGGAGTCACCGGGGGAGAGCTTCCTCATGGAGGGGCGCCGCTTTAAGACGGTGCGTGGGATGGGATCCCTGTCGGCCATGCAGGAGGGGTCCGCCGACCGCTATTTTCAGGATCCAGCGGCCGAGTTGCGGAAGTTGGTTCCGGAGGGAATCGAAGCCCGGGTTCCGTATAAAGGGCCCATGGCTGATACGGTGTTCCAACTCGTTGGCGGCCTTCAGAGTGGCATGGGGTACTGCGGGGCGGCCAATTTGGGAGAGCTTCGGGAAAAAGCGACGTTCGTGCGGGTTACGTCCGGCGGCCTGCGCGAATCGCACCCGCACGACGTCACGATCACTCGCGAGGCACCGAACTATCACATGTAGGCGGTCCGTACGCCGCCTTCCCGGCTCCTCCGGTCAGTTCCTGTTGTCGGCGATGACCCGCCGAACCTCTGCCAGGCCCTCCTCAGTCCATTCAGGATCTTCGGCGCCACTCGCGATGAGCGCGCCCAGATGGAACACCATGCGGCCCACTCGCGCCGCCTTTTCCGCATTGATGAGCGCGACCTCATCGGAGGGCTTGTGGTAGTCCTCGTGATCGAACCCCGCGGAGAAGAAAATCGCTGGTATGTCTTTGTTCACGAAGTTGAGATGGTCACTCCGAAAGAATCCCTGCTCCTCCGGTTTCGGATCTTCGATCAATACGAATCCGAGGTCCGGGTGCTCCCTGAGAATGCGATCGGAAAGGGGTCCGAGGTTGGTGTATTGCCGGCCGATGCCGATCAATGTGTCGGGGTGGTTCCGCCCCACCATGTCCAAGTTGATGTTCATGATGATCCCTTCGATCGGTACGGTGGGGTTTTCTGAGTAGTGTGCTGAGCCCAGCAACCCCTTTTCCTCACCGCTCACCGCGAGGAAGATGACGGAGCGAGCGGGGGGCACCTCGAGTGCAGCGAACGCGGCGGCGGTCTCCAGCAGGACCGATGTGCCGGAAGCGTTATCGTCCGCGCCGTTGTAGATGGAATCCCCGCGCTCGTCACGGATCCCGACACCGACATGGTCGAAATGCGCCGAATACACGATGTATTCGTCCCTCAATTCGGGATCACTGCCCCTCACCATGCCCACCACGTTGGGCGGCATGTGCTCGGACACTTCGAAAGGGGCTGAGACGTTCATCGTCATGCCGTCGAGGGATAGTGCGGTTAGCGGCGGCGACTCCCTGAGCGTCGCCAGATTGAGACCGACCTCCGCCAGAAGGGTGGCGGCGCTCGCGGAGGACAGGCCGACGATCGGGAGTGGGGTGGCCAAGCCGGCTCCCTGAAGTCCGCTCGCCATGTCCATGATGCTGTCGGTATCTTGGGTTGCGTCGAGGATGAGCACGAGTGCGGCGGCTTGGCCTTGGGCCGCCGCTTGGAACGCGGTGAGCAACGACTCACCCGTCCCAACGACCGGGTTACCCTCGGTCGTGAAGACCGCCACCCTGCCATTCGCGATCTGGGCCAGTCCGGCTGAGGGTTGATCCGCCCGGCCACCGAAGACCACCCCGGCGTTCGCCGCCGATAGCTGTCCCGGGATCACGTAGTAGTCCCGTGCGTATTCCAGGTCCCGGGTCGAGCCCGCCAACCTGTAATCCACTTGGCGGGATGCGGTGACCATGGCAGTGCGCGTGTAAGGGAAGCGCTGAATGAACGTGCCGTTCTCTCCCGCGGGCTCGAGCCCCGCTTCTTGGAGGGTCTCCACCAAATACGAGGCAGCCGTCTCGAGCCCTGGACTCGGTGTGTCCCTTCCTGCTAGCTCGTCGCTTGCCAGAAACGTGATATGCTGCCGAATGCGGTTGGGGAGGATTCTGGCCGCGGCCCGCACCGTCGCGCCCTCATAATCACTGGCCCCCGAAACCGGGGCAGGGGAGGGTCCGGGAGGTGGGGAACCACCCGAGCAGGCGCTGACAGCGACGGTTGATAAGGCCAGGATCTTGAGTCTCACAGAATCTCTCCGAAAAAAGGATGACTTTGCTGCAGTGGGTGGTTTAACCGTAGAAGGCTGTTGAAGAAGTACGGTGGGCCGCCACCCGTGCTACCGCACGGGTACCCGGGATGCCACGGTCCCAGGCCCTAGGCGGAGCGACGACGCCATAGCATTCGCTGCGGTTAGGAGCTCCAACAACGGGGATGGGGCCGTGCCACCCCAACCCTTCAACTTGCAGGATCATGCCTTTCATGTCCGTGGGCACAGGGCGGTTGTGCGGTTGATCCTGCGTCTCTCCTCCTCGCCGTAGCGTTGCTACGCCTTGTCGTCGTTCCTTGTCTGAACGCGTACAAGCGCCCTATGTGCGACCAGCTGTACTTCTT
>CAUZVZ010000062.1:0-15564 GCA_963583605.1 Gemmatimonadales bacterium UBA6960 | reverse complement strand
TAGTCTACCAACTCCTCCATGAGGTTGGGCACCATATCTGCATCGGGTCCCTCATAGACAATTCGGTTTGATTCCTCGTCGCGAACGTAGACCGGACCAGGACGCCACCGCCCAGGGTTCTTGGTCAGATCGTATTTGAGCATCATGTAATGCAATCCACGAATCAGATCGGTCGAGTAACCGAAATGAGGATCGTCGGATAACGTCAGGATATACGTCATCGCCTCGCGGTAGCAGACAACGGCAGCCCATGAAGTCTGATCTGCGTCCAACGGCTCTTCGTTCTCAGCGGCGGCGATCGCGTCTTCGATCGACACGTTATAGCCCTCGATGCTGTTCGATCCACGGATGTTACGTGCGAACGTGTTTCGTCTCAGCAGGCCTTGCCACGATGCGGAACGTCCCGAACCGCGTATTTCAGACTCTCCTTTACGCCGTTAATCCGATGTATGACCGCCAGTTCTTGTTCGTCTAATACGGGTGGCTTGAACATGTAAATAGCCTTATTGCCATTGTTTTTATAACATATTCTATTTGTGTCAAATTGTGTCAAAAACGTGACGCAACTAGCTATTAACTTCCCCACATTTCACCAACAATCCCGCCCCCCTTGCGGGATCGAACCGAATTCGGACATTTCACGTATTAGTAACCGTTATCGATAGCGAACAAGGAGACTACTATTCGCAAATTTACTTTAGGGTTTGTGGGTGCCGCGGCAGTGGTGGCGGGCCTACTCTTGATGCGGCAGCAGAAGAATCCGCTGAAGGACGTAGTAGCCGAATCCGAAAGTGCTTCGACGATCACGCTTGACCGGATGCGCGAGCTAGGCCTCTAGCCCCATCCCCCGAAGGTCAACCAGGGCGCCGATCGATTCTGATCGATCGGCGTAACTCAGTGGTCTATCCCCGTCGGTCAGTCGTCGACGTGCGTCAAACGTCGTCGAAGTGGTCGGCGTTCTTCGCGGTGTAGCTGGTCCACTCGGGTGGCACGTCCGTATCCGGAAAAATCGCCGTCACGGGACACTCCGGCTCACACGCTCCGCAATCGATGCACTCTACGGGATGGATGTAGAACATGTCCTCCCCCTCGTAAATGCAGTCGACGGGGCATACCTCGACGCAGCTCGCGTCTTTGAGGTCGACACATGGCTCGGCAATGATGTAGGTCATGGCTGATACGGGGGGTAGCGTGATGGATGCGGGAATCGATGAACAGCTAACCATTAATGCAGAAAAAATCGGGTCCGTCAAGTATCCCGCGTATTGGTGTCGGGTATGGGTGTCACGTATCCCGGGCGCCACTGAGGTACCTCTCCCCGAAAGCTCGGCACCAACTGGTGTAACGCGCGGCCAGCTGGGCATGCGTGCGCTCGGCCATCCTTCGGTAGACATCGGACGCTTCTTCGTGTGCCGCTCGGGCCTCAGGCAAATTCCCCCAAAGATGCGCGTGGCGGACCTGGTCCAAGCGCTCCGCCAAGGCCACGAGGACGACGTCAGGATCACTGGCGAGCAAGTCCTCGAGCAGCTTATCGGAGCCGGAGCGAGGCACTGCGGTGCGGAAGGCCGTGACGTCGGGACTCATGTGAGCGTTGATCTCGTCATCGGGCGCCTCCAATTCGATCCGGCGCGTATCGAGTAGACAGGCTGCTGCGAGCGCCACGGGCTCGAAGAGACCGACGTCATCCAGGAGGATCACCACGGTGCGGCCCGGGTGCAGATAGTCGTGATCGTGGTCGTCATCGATGACGGCCAGGCGCGGCGCCATGGCCGCCTCGATCGCGCTCCGGATGAGATGTCTGCCTGATCTGTCCACCCCGGCGGTTTGCGCGGTTTGCTCGACGCGGACCGACATCAATTCCCACCGACTCGGCGGACCGGCGTTCGACGGGCCGGCGGCGGCGCTCACCTACTCCTTACTCCAGGGCACGTCCCCATGCCCCGCCCGGTCGTTTTCAAGACGAGCCCACACGAACAGTAGATCGGACAGCCGGTTGAGGTAGGGCACGACCCCGGGGTCCAAAGACTCCTCTCTACCCAGAGCGACCACGGCGCGCTCCGCCCGGCGGCACACCGCCCGGCATACGTGGAGCATCGCCGCCGCCCCGCTACCGCCGGGCAATACGAATTCGCGCAGCTCAGGAAGCTCAGTGGTGGCCTGGTCGATCCACAGCTCCATCGTCTCGACCCGGTGCACGGGAACGTCGGGCGTCTGGGGCTTGGGGCGCAAATCGTCCCCCCCGGGGGTGGCGAGGTTGGCGCCGAGAGCGAAGAGATCGTTCTGAATCAGTCGAAGCCCGCTCGTAACCTCGGATTCAGGGAGTGAGGCGAGCGCGAGACCGATAAACGAATTCAACTCGTCTACCTCTCCGTAGGCTTGGACCCGCCTGTCGCTCTTGGGCACCCGTCCACCACCGAAGAGTGCGGTGTCACCGTCGTCACCGGTCTTCGTGTAGATGGGCATGGGATCAGCGCAGCCGAGTCAGATTCCGGAGCTGCTGGGCTTTCTCGAGGAGAGACGACGTGGATTGTTCATCCTCGGGAGAGCCACCCAGCATATCTCGCAAGTCGAGCATGACCTCCAGGTAGAGCTGGTCGCGCTGGAACTCGAAGTCCAGGCGCTCGCCCACCGCCCCTTTGGGCTCCGCACCGCGGTCCAACTCATCGCGATAGAGCTTCTCCAGGTTGTCGAGGATCCGCTGTCGATCTCTCATTCGATGCTCCCCCCTATGACGTCGCCCCCGGGGCCGCTTTGAAAGAACTGGCTCAGCACGGCCTTCATCTCGTCGATGTGTCCCTCAAAGTAATGGTCCCCTCCCGCGATTCTGGCCAGGGTCACGTGGGATCCCAAACCGGCCACGAGCGGCTCGATCTCGGGACCCGAGCCGAATTCGTCCTCCTCACCCTGAATGATGAGGATGGGCTTGGCGACATCCGCGAGAAACCGGTAGTCGTACATCCGAATGGGAAGCCCCAGGCCGAAGAGCGCGACGACCCGGGGATCGTCGGCCGCCGCCGAGAGCGCGACCATCGATCCGAACGAAAAGCCCCCCGCGACGAGCGGCAAGCCGGGATGCCTTTCTTCAAGCCAATCCAGCGCGGCCCCCACATCCTCCTTCTCGCCGAATCCCTGGTCGTAGCTGCCGGTGCTGGTCCCCACGCCGCGGAAGTTGAAGCGCAGGGCGGCGATCTTCACATCCGCGAGAGCCTGCGCGGCCCGAAACACGGCCTTCGTATGCATGGTCCCCCCCTGGAGGGGGTGCGGGTGGCAGACGACAGCGGCGCCCCTGAGCGTGCCCGGGGGCTCCCGGTGAGCCACTTCCAAATGTCCATGAGGGGCGGGGATGTTCACTTGGGGTCTCCTACTCTCTCTCGGCTCGTTTCTCGCCCGCTTCTCTGACTTTCGTCGCTCCCGTCTCGCCCGGGCCCAGCGGCCTCGCTATCTTTGGCCCCCGTGCCCGAAATGGATTTCGAGGACACCACTCTAAGCGCCGGCGAGTCTCGTCGCTTCGGGTCATCCGGAACGCGGATTCGTCCAATGGCATCTAACAAAAGCGACGACCAGAAGCTCGCGGATCAAGCCAACGAATTGTACTGGCGGTCCGGGCAGAGCGTGAATCAGATCGCGGAGACGATGGACCTCTCCAAGAGCGGCCTGTACACCTTGATCCGCCCGTTGCCGGCCAAGCGTGCTTGCCCCGAATGCGGCGAGGGGCTGGTCTTCTTGAACCGGACCACTGAGCAGAAGACCATCGCGTGCTGTCCGGAGTGCGGGTACGAGGGCGAAGCGCCGGAGCCCGGCTCCGAGGTGCGACCACCCAATCGGCCACCCAAGAAGAGAGCCCCCCGCCGCACGACCCGCACCGCCAAACCCAATGGGAAGGGCCGGAGCCACTTGGAGACAGGGAGCGACCCCAAGACCGGAACCGACCTCGAGACCACAGCCGGCAGCGCGGCGGTACCCAAGACGAGCAGCCGCGGATTCAGATCGAAACGTGTCCTGTGGGCGTCGGTGCTCCTGGGTGTGGCCGCCGGGCTCTATGTGACCCGCCGCTCTCGCTGATCGCGTGGGCCCGCGACCGGCATGGCGACCACCTCGAGGGACCCGGGAACGATCGTTACGCCGGACCGTCTCGACGCGGCGTCGCCCCCCTCATCGACGTCGCTCTGGTCGCTTTGATCACGGCGCGCACCAGCGGGTTTTGGTTCATTCTGAGTGCGGTCGCCGTCGCTTTTTTCTTTACGCGCGCCAAGAAGCAGAAGAAGAAAGAGGGGACCTCCAACGTGTTGCGGTTCTTTCTCAGGTGCGTGGGGTCATGGCTTTGTCCGTGACGGCCCTCGTCTTCGTGGGGATATGGGTCGGGAGCCAGAGCGACGATTTCGGCCCGGCCTTTTCGCTGGAGGACCAGGCCGGGGATCCACTCCGACGCGGGATCGAGGCGTGGGTCGACGACCTGCAAACCCTTATCGGGAGTCTCCAGGAGGGTGCCCAACTCATGCGGGAGGGCGCCCCCAAGGTGCCCGGAAACTGGGATCGGCTGGTCACGGATCGCACCACCCAGCCAAGCGGGGCGCGGCCGGCCTAGCCTGCGCCGATTCAGCACCGACCCATGGACCCCACGAGTATCTCCCTGCCTTTCGCGTTCTTCGCGGGCTTAGTCTCGTTCCTGTCGCCGTGCGTGCTTCCCGTCGTGCCGGCTTACCTGACCTTCGTGTCCGGGCTCACGATGGATGAGTTGTCCGATGGCTCAGTGGCGGCCGGTGGATCCGTGACGGCCGCGCGACGGACCGCCGTGCTCCATGCATTGCTCTTCATCCTCGGCTTTCTTCTGGTCTTCATGACTCTGGGTGCGTCCGCCACGGTGGCGGGACGAGCGTTCAATCGACTCCTTCCCCTGATCAGCCGACTGGGCGGCGTTGTCGTGATCCTGTTCGGGGTTCTGCTCCTCGACTGGGTTCGGCTCCCACCGCTGGCACGGGACCTGCGCGTCCATCTCAGAACCAAGCCCTTGGGCGCGGCGGGCTCCGTGCTCGTGGGAATCGTGTTCGGCGCGGGATGGACGCCGTGCATCGGGCCCATCCTGGCGACGATCCTGCTCTTCGCCTCGATGGAGGCGACGGTCGCGCGGGGCACACTCCTGCTGGCCACGTACGGCATCGGGCTCGGTGTTCCGTTCCTGGTTGCCGCCATCGGGTTCAATTGGTTTCTTGTGAGCGTGGAGACGTTGCGCAGTTGGGCCCGGCCGATTCAGAAAGTCGCTGGGATCCTTTTGGTGGTGATCGGCGTTCTCCTCATTACCGGTGACTTTGCCGCCGTCTCGGCAACTCTCGCGGACCTCGGACAATGGATCGACCTCGAATTGTGATGAATCGAATTCACGGCACCGGCTGCGTGACGCCCCGGAGCCGTCGAGATGGATGGCGGCTTCTGCTCGCCTTACTGGTCACGGTCGGGGCCGCAGCGGCGTGCACGCGGGGCGACTCAGGTGGGAGCGATGAGGACGTGGATCTGGGCGGGCGCCTGACCACGAGAGGCGCCGGTGACCTCCTTCCCTCCGGCTTTACCCCCTCCGCGGGGGGCCGCGGCCTGGAAGTGCTCGAGCGAAGGGCACCCACAGGCCCGGCGCCTGAAGACGTGACGGTCGCGGAGCTCGGCGTCGATTTTGGAGCACCCGAGGCACCCGTTCGGATGATCGAGATGTTCGACTACGGTTGCGGCTACTGCCGAGCGTTCCACCAAGACACGCGCGGACCGCTCCACGAACAGTACGTGGATGCGGGGCAAGTCTTGTGGAAATCGATACCGTTCATCCTTGGAAGGTGGCCCGAATCGGCGCCCGTGACGCTCGCCGCTGAGTGCGCGCGAGACCAAGGACGGGATTACTTCGAGGCGATTTCCGACCTCCTCTTCGCCAATCAGAGCGACTGGAAGTCGGCCTCCGCACCCGAGGAAGTAGCGGAGGGGTACGCCCAGGAGGTGGGGCTCGATATGCCGAGGTACCGGACCTGTTTCGAGAACGACGAGTTTCTCTGGAGGGTGCAAGCACACACCGCCCTCGCGAACGAACTCGGCGTCCGGGGGACGCCCACGTTCCTTCTGGTCGGCTTCGGAACGATCCCTGGCGCGCTGCCGTTGGAGACGTTCCGGCAAGTCATCGATACCGTGCTCGTCGAGGTAGCCCTCGAGCAGCTATGAGCGTGAAACGGGGTTAGGCGCCCTGTCCCGTATGGTAAGGCGAACGGTGTGAGTGTTGCGGGCAGTACTTCGCCGACGCATCAGAGTGCAGTCCGGCGGTACAATGGGGTCGACTCCGGGAGCGGGGCAAGGAGTCGAGGAGAGGTCGGTTATGGAGTCCAGGGACTGGACGGACGACCCTCCGCATCCGATCTTGACGAAGAGTCAGTGTCGGCTCGCCACGCTCGGCGTGCCAGCGGGGGCAATGCCCCGATCCATGTTGGACACCTCCGGAGACTGGAGAGTCGAATGAAGCCGTCCGTTACTTCACATTTTTGTGTGCTCGCAGCATTCCTCGTCGCAACGGCGCCGACCCTTCTCTCTGCGCAGGTGTCCGATCCCGACCCCAGGCGCTTTGCCGATGCGATCGCAGAGTTCGCGGCGTATGACGCCAAGAACAGCTTTCCGGCCGATGCCACGCTCTTCGTCGGCAGCTCCAGCACCGTGCGCTGGGACACGGGAAACAGTTTTCCTGGGATGCCGCTCCTCAACCGCGGCTTCGGCGGCTCTCAGATGTCGGACGCGGTCTATTGGGTCGAGGAGACCGTCCTCAAGTACTCCCCAAGGACCGTCGTCCTCTATGAGGGCGACAACGACACGAGCGCCGGCAAGCGGAGTCAGCAGCTTCAGGAGGACTACAAGGAGTTCGTCGAGGCGATCCTCGAGGCTCAGCCGTCCACACGCATCGTCATCCAGTCGATCAAGCCCAGCCTGGCGCGTTGGGACGTGTGGCCTGAGATGCAGGAGTCGAATGCCGCCATCGAGGCGTATGCCCAGCAGGACGCTCGTGTCGAGTTCGTCGACATCGGCACCGCCATGCTCGGCGCGGACGGTCTACCGATTCCGGAGCTCTTCGTCGAAGACGGGCTGCACATGACACCTGCCGGATACGCGATCTGGGACGAAATCATGATGCCGGTTCTGATGCCTGACCATATGCGTATGCATATGCGCATGATGGACGAGATGCCCATGCACGGTCAGGGGGGCACGAGCCACTAGGCGCTTCCTGCGGACTCGTTCCCCAGATAGCGCAGAAAAATCGAGGCGAGCTCGCTCGCCAGGTACCGGTCTTCGATGCCGTCGGGGCGGTCTCCCCAGGCGAAGATGAATCGGCTCCTGAGCGTGGCGAACACCATAAGCGTGGCGAGTCGGATGGCCTCCTCCGGCTCGTCGTGCGTGAACGTCTCCGCCCGGAGCATCAAGACCTGAATCAGATGGTCGGCAACGGTGTTGTCCAACTCCGCCGTCTGGTCCAATAGATCGTAGCCCTCGTAAGTCATCGCGTGCACTAGGAAGGCACGCAGCAGGGCCCCGTGAGCGTGCATCCATACGACCGCCATTCGGGTGAACTGCGTCACGATCTCCTTGGTACCGGCCTCCTCCCACCGTCGCGGCTCGAGCACGCCGGCCCAGCCCTCCTCAGCGTCGGAGCGAAAGCGGATTGCCAGGTACGCGAGTAGCGCATCCCTTCCGTCGAAACGCGCGTAGAACGTCCCCGAGCCGACGCCGGAGCGGAGCAGGATGCCTTGCACCGTCGCCCCCCCCAACCCGGACTCCGCGATGAGGTCGTGAGCGGCCGTGATCATGCGTTCGAACGAGGCTCGGCTTCGGGGTTGCTGAGGAAGTCGCACGCCCGGTGGGGGAGCGGTCTCGTCCAGTCGAGGAAAGGCCTCCCGACGGGGGTCGCTTTCGGAGCGCGCGTTTCCTCCCGCCGCTCCCTCAGCTGCTCGCTCTACCGCTCCGTCCACGGCTCCCTCCAACTCGACTCAGACCCAAGGCACGTCCCTACTCAGAGAGTCCCCATCGACACACCCTATATAGAATTTGAATTCAAATTCAAATAACAGCGAAAGGAGTTCGTTCCGCAAGGGTTTTCGATGTCAACTCCAGATGTCGAAGAACTCCACGCTCGCCCCAGCCGGGGGAGGCTGCGGTCGATCTCCCACCAGGTGAGAGACCAGTGCGGTGCATAGATCCTCGAGGAACGCCGGCTCGAGGCGGCACGCTGAGGCCTCCAGCGCTCGACAAACCGTTCCCACGGCCACCTCAGGGTCGGAGTGAACGATCTCATCCCGCTTTCGCAGGAGCAGATGCACTGAGTCCTCCCGCACACGGGCCCGAATCCGTAGCGCTGCGTCCGAAGAGCCGGCGCCGGGGCCACGAAGGGCCCGCCCGATCACGTCTCTCGCACCCCGGTGCACTAGGTCCAGATCGACGTAAAGCCTCGCGAAACCCCTCACCAACTGCTCGATGGGCTGTTCGGCCATGCCCTCGGCCATGGCTTCGGACCACCGGTGCTCGACGCTCTCCCAGATGCGTTCGTCCAGATAGACAAGGAGATCACCCTTGCCGTCGAAGCGGGCGTAGAAGGACCCCACCGACGATCCCGCCTGTCGGGCGATGGCCTCAACCGTGGTAGCCTCTACGCCATTTTGCCCGATCAGCTCCAGGGCGGCGCGGGCGACCCTGTGTAGGGTCTGGCGACTCCGGTGCTGCTTTGGCGGTCGAGCCGTACCCTTGTCCATGGCGTCCTGCTGAGGAGAGCCCTTGGTGGAGAGGCGCGTGCGCCCGAAGTGATAAATAGAATGTATATTCTAAATAGCGCCCGACACCCCGATCGGCAACTGGGGCCTAGAGGTATCGGGACGGAGGGAGGATTAGAACACCGAGGATTCGCTGGCCGAAGTAGGCTCCAAGGTCCCAAATATCCCCGGTGATGAGGTGCGTGGCTCCAGCCGCGACAGCTCCACTGAGTATCGGCCAGTCCTTGTCACGGAGCTCCACGTCGCCGCGAACGTCTGTATCCAGGAGCACGGTGGGGACAATCTCTACCGACTTCAGCAGAGCGGCCAATCGCTCCCTTTGATCGGGATCCGCCAGATTCCGCGTGGCCTCCTTGATGGCGTAGTCTAATAGGATGTGACATGGCCGATCTCAGGTATCTCATCGGCCCGTTTAAAGACCACACCACGGGGGAGCCGAGCCCACCTGCGAAGTCCTTGACACCCCCCCGCGCTGAGGTAGAGTAGTTCTGTCTACCTTCATCTGGTAGGAATTTTCCCGCGTAGCTCAGTTGGTAGAGCAGACGGCTGTTAACCGTCTTGTCGCTGGTTCGAGTCCAGCCGCGGGAGCTTCTTGGGAGACGAGGCCGAACCCTACGCCCGGCCTCCTTCGCCTCCATGCCGGTGGTTCCCGCCTGGACCTGATCACCCGTTCTTTTAGCTTCAGTGCTGGTCGGTTGTCACCCGGCAGAGGCGCAAAATCGTTCTTGGAACCATCGCTGGGCCACACATAAGTTTGGACTGGACCAAAAGGCATCTCGGATGGAGGGGGGCGATGGGCGAGAAAAAAGAGGACGGTACGAGCAAGGGCGGCATGTTCAACGACAAGTCCGGCAAGCAACTCCCGCTCGCCATGCAGTACGACTACACGAATTTCTACTTCGGGGCGGGGGACGATGCGTTCGGCATGCTCGAGCCCTTCGACGAGTGGTGGAAGGACTCCAAGCCGTCCGGCTACTACTTGTACGGCCTTCCCATGCAGGGTTCCCCCACGACGCGAGTCGACATCCGTAACACGAAGACGGGCGAAGTCCACAGCGACCTCCTCAACTTCGCCTCCTACAACTACCTCGGCTTGTCGTACCGGCCTGAGGTCAAGGAGGCCGTGATCGAGGCCGTGCACCGCTACGGCAACGGTGCCTCCGGATCGCCGATCCTCAGCGGCTCGCTGGAGGTGCACCACGAGCTCGCCAATCGCCTGGCCGAGTTCAAGGGCAAAGAGGCCGTCCTGCTTTTCCCGAGCGGCTACAGTGTGAACGTAGGCGTCATCGCCGGGCTCATGCGTTCGGGCGACCTCATTGTCGCCGACCAGTACGCGCACGCCAGCCTGGTGGACGGCATGATCCTGTCGAAGGCCAACAGCCGCTTCTTCCGGCACAACAAGGTCGATGACCTCGAGCGCAAGCTGAGCCGTTACGACGGCAAGAAGCTGGTCCTGATCGAAGGCGTCTATTCGATGGACGGGGACGTTGCGCTCGTGCCCGACATCGTGGAGGTCTGTCAGCGCTACGGAGCCCGCATCCTGATCGACGAGGCTCACTCGACTTTCATCTACGGAGAGACGGGTCGTGGCGTGGCTGAGCACTTCGGGTGTGATGACGAAATCGACATGCACATCGGCACGTTCTCCAAGAGCCTGGGTGGCCAAGGCGGATTCGTGGCCGGATCTCGGCAGCTGATCAATTATCTCCGAGGATTCTCCCGGTCCCGAACCTTCTCTTGTGGGCTGTCTCCTGTCGTGGCGGCAGGAATTTTGAAGGCGCTGGAGCTCTTCTTGGAGGAGCCCGAGTTGAGGACCAAGCTCTGGGACAACGTCGAGTTCATGCAGAAACGCCTTCGCGACGCCGGCATCTCCATCGGAGACTCTGAGTCGCAGGTGATTCCGATCATGATACGGGACGACGCGCGAATCTTCGAAATGGGTGAAGCGCTCATGCACGAGGGAATCTACCTGAACCCGGTCAAGTATCCCGCCGTGCCGAAGCACAGGTCTCGCTTCCGGATGTCGATCTCCGCCGCTCACTCCCATGAGGAACTGGAGGAAGGAGCTCAGATCATCACAAGCGTTCTGCAAAGGTACGGCATATGCCAGACGGCCGAGGAAACTATTACTTCAACCACGGGCTGAGCTGTCTCTTTGAGATGCCGACGTCCGACGCGCGCCGGCTGGTCGCATCGGATCTCGAACCGCTCGAAGTCCAGCACGAGCGCAGCGTTCTCTCAGTCACCGTGTTCGATTTCTACAAGGGCGACGCCGGTGTATACCAGGAGGTCGTGCTCTCGGTCCTGGTGCCGCCACTCGTAAAGCCTGGTGATCCGCTTCCGAAGTCGGCTCTTTACCCCTTCCTCGTAGCTACGAGTACGGAGAGGGGGCGAAGGGAAGGCGTCGAGCGCTGGAAGCTGCCGCACCTCGAGCGAAACGTCGAGATCACGTTCGCTGAGGCTGAGGGTCAGATTTGTGCCACGACGAGCGCCGATGGGGAACCGGTCTTCGCGCTGACGGTCACGAGTCATGTTTTCGAGCCTTCGGAGCTACTCTTTCACGCCTTCATGTCCGACGCCGCAGGGCTCTATAAGTCGGACATCATCATGCGCGGCGAGAGCTGCAGTGAACACGAATTCGAGACGGGCTCCCTCGTGATCCATCCCCACGAAATGACCGAAGGGCTGACCATAGACGAGATCGCGACCGTCCCCTTCCGTGAACAGTGGATGAAGAAGGGCGTGGAAGTCTTCGCCCCGCTCGAGGCCATCTAGACTCCAGGCCATCTAGAAACGATCCTGCACAGGAAGTCCCAACCGACCATGCCACTCGATGCGATGTCCCACGATGAGCGCCGCGTCTTCGTCATCTTCAATCCCGCGTCGGGGCGCGGTCGTGGCGCAAAAAGAATCAGCCGGTTCCTCTCGCTGCTCGGGAATCACCTGCCCGGTTTCACGCACGCGGGAACCTCGAGGGCGGGCGAGGAGGGTGATCTCGCGGAGCAGGCGATTGCCGATGGGTTCAACCTCATCGTCGCCGTAGGCGGGGACGGGACCTGGAGCAACATCGCGCACCGGATCGTGTTGTCGCACAAGGAGGACGTGGCGCTGGGCCTTCTCGCTTCCGGCACGGGCAACGATTTCGGACGCAATTTCAGCGTGTCCATCCGTAACCCCGAGCTCGCCGTCCAGACGCTGGCGAAGGGGCGGGTCCGAAGCGTCGACGTGGGCAGAGTCATCTCGCGCGGGACGCCGCTGAGACCTCAGTCGGACTCACCCGGGGCGTCGACCGGTCGCCACTTCCTCAATCTGGTCGGGTTCGGATTCGACGTTGCGGTCATCGAGGACACGGCCGGCGCCCGCTTCCTGCGGGGAGAGTTGCTGTACAAGGTGACCGCCTTGAAGAATCTCTTTTCCTACGCAGGCGTCCCGTTGACACTCAGGAGTGAGGGCCTCCCGGTGGACGGTGAGCAGCTCATGCTCACCATCTCGAACGCGCCCTTTTTCGGGGGCGGCTTCCTGATCGCTCCGGAGGCCGAACTGACCGACGGACTCTTGCACGCGTGTGCCATCGGCAACACCGGTGCCTTCACGCGGTTCCGTCTCTTCAACGCGGCGCCCAAGGGGCTGCACGTGCACTCGCCCCATGTCCAAATGCGTCAGGGCACCCACTTTTCGGTGCGTTTTTCCGCGCCGCCGAAGTACGAAGTCGATGGCGAACTCTGGCAGGCTGAGAGTGCTGAGGTGCTCCTCGAGACCGTTCCTCAGGCGCTTCAGGTGGTGGTCCCGGACTGAACGTCAGGCGTGCGGCTCAGAGGATTGCCGCGCGCCGTCCGCAGTAAGGCGGCCCGCGACGAGCACCCAGCGTTCGTCCGCGAGGAGTTCCGCGTCATGCTCGTCGTGGCTCACGAGAACGATGGGCGTCGCGCTATCACGCGCGAATGCGCGCACCATGGCGGCGATCTCCGACCGAAGGGGCCGGTCGAGCGCCGAGAACGGCTCGTCGAGGAGCAGCATCCGGGGGGCCGCCAGAAGGGCCCGGCCCAACGCCACCCTCTGTCGCTCGCCTCCTGAGAGGAACCGCGGACGCCGGTCGAGTAGATCGGAGAGAAACAAGGACGCGGCCATTCTCTCGACGTCGGGCTCGCCGGCACCGGCGTAAGCAAGATTTTCCCTGAGCGAAAGGTGGGGGAAGAGCAGGGCGTCCTGCGGAACCCACCCAACCCTCCGTTCCCAAGCGGGCGTGTAGACGCCGGAATCGGAATCGAGCCAAACGTCGCCGCCGAAGCTCACGTGGCCCAGAGCCCCGGGCTCGAGTCCGGCCAGAGCCCGCAGGAGGGTGCTCTTCCCCGACCCCGATGGACCCACGATGGCGACGTGGTCGCTCTCGGGCCGCCAGTCGACGTCCAGCTCAATGGCGTCAAGGGGAACACGGACGCGTACGTGCAACTCCGACCCCCCGGCGGCGGCCGTGCTAGCCATGGGTGCTGTCCTCAGCGGCCACGGGACTCACCTCAGTGGCCATGGTGGTCCTCCATTCTGCGGCGCTGCCACCTCGTCAGCCCTTCGAAGCCGAGGAGGGCCACCAGCGAAAGCACCACGCTGGCGATGACCAGAAGCCAGGTGGCGCCCCGGCCCGAAGGCGACTCGAGCAACGAGTAAACCGCCAGGGCAATCGTGCGGGTCTCCCCTTCCATGTTTCCGGCGAGCACCACGGTCGCACCGAACTCTCCCAGAGCACGCGCGAATGCGAGTACGGCCCCCGCCGCGATCCCGGGGAGGGCGAGCGGCAGCGAGATGCGCCGGAACGTGGGCGCCTTTGGCACGCCCAGCGTCCAGGAGACCTCCTCGAATCGTCGGTCCACGGTGTCGAACACGGCCCGGATCGCCATGACGTACAGAGGGAAGCCCACGACCAGCGCCGCCAAGGTCGCTCCCAACAGCGTGAACGGAATCGGCAAGCCCATCGCAGCGAGCAGCCCCCCGAGCGCCGAGTCCCGACCCAGTACGCTCAGGAGCAGGAAGCCAGTCACCACGGGGGGGACCACCAACGGCGCCATGACGATCATCGAAACGAAGCTCTTCCCGAGGAAGTTCTTACGGGCCAGCAGCCAGCCCATCGCGACCGCCGGAACCAGCCCCAGGAGAACGGCGCTGAGGGCGACGATCAGGGACAGTCGGACCGCCGACCACGGGTCCAACCCCGGCGACGCGTCCAACCCAGGCGCAGGAGTTAGAGTTTGCGTCACCGGCCCGCCGACGCTCGCCGGCCCAAACCCCGATGCCGAAAACAGGGCCGCCGCCGCCGCGCCACTCAGGAAGTCGAGAAAGGCCTCGGCCGTCTCTCGGAATTCGGTACGGCTGGCTATGGCCCCTGAATAGGCCGGCTGGGGAAAGTCCTCTCCCTCGAAGGCGAAAGCCAGGCTCACACGCTCCTCCGCCAAGGCGTCCGACCGGTACACGATGCCGCCATCCGCCTCAGCCCTGGCTACCCACTCAAGCGTCCCCCTGACGCTGCCGCCGCGCACGACGCGCGGCTCGACCGAGCTCCAGGCGCCCACGCTCTCGAGCGCCGCCCTCGCATATCGGCCCGCTGGAACGTTCTCTCCGGCCAAGGCGATCCGAGCAAGATCCGCTCGCGCTATGGAACCGGGGGCCCCGGGCGGATCCGGCGCCCCAGTGGGCACGACGAACACGAGCTGATTCGTCGCCACGCGTCGGATGGACAGACTGTCTACACCACCCCGCTCCTCAAGCCATCGCATCCATTCGTCGTCGGCCGAGACGAAGACATCGGCCGGAGCACCCTTGATGACTTGCGGCGCTAGGCGCGAAGTCGCGTCGAAATTGAAGCGCACGGGGACCCCGCCCCGGGCATCCCAGGCTCGGGCCACGACGGGTAACACGTCTTGGAGGCTGGATGCCGCCAGCACCACCAAAATCTCCGGCCTTTGCTCGGTTGCTTGCTCCGCCCCCCACTCAGCTCGCGCAACCGGAACGGCTGGACTGAACTCTGGCACATCCTTTGCGCCGGTTGGCTGCAGCACGAACAACTGGACAGCAGCTACCGAGATGAGCCATTCTGTAGAGAGGAGAACTGGCAAGCAACGACCCGCTTTTTTGGTCCCCGGAAAGGCCAGTTTGACGGCCCGACAGTAGGGGAGTTGTTGGTCCCTGGAAGTCGCCCAGGTTAGATAGCTGTCCGAATACCGGCAAGGAGGTCGGCCAGGGCGGGCACTCACGAGAATGCGAGCAATGGAAGCCAGCTTGAGGCGGAGCCAACAAAATTCAGCATGACAGAGGCATTGATCATCGCAGCGGCCGCCCCGGTCCTGATGGCCGGATGGGCTCTGCTTCGCTCCTCGAAGAGGGGCACCAAGGGGACCGCGCCTAGTGGTGAACCCAACCTCCTCCCGGACCATTCACCGGTGGGCGCGCTCCTTCTCGACCCGGAGCTTCGCGTCACCTGGGCGAACGACGCGTTTTGCGGTCTCTTCGGCCTGCTTCACAAGGAGTTGATCGGCCGCGAATTGTCGGACGTCGTTGAGCAGGAACTAAAACACTTGGTCGAGGAACCGGACGCGGTCCAGGCCGGACTGATGGAAGCCTACGGGTCCGTGGCGAAGGGCTCCTCCTTCGAGTTCTACGTGCGGGCAAGGGACGGTCGGGGTGAACGCTAGATCGAGCACACATGCAAATTGATCCAGGAGAAGCCGCTCAGCGGCGGCCTGACGCCGCGAGTCGCTTGGATATTTTCCCATCCGGGTCTGCGGGAAAGTGGTCG
>CAUZVZ010000061.1:0-15862 GCA_963583605.1 Gemmatimonadales bacterium UBA6960 | reverse complement strand
CGTAGGCGAGCAAGTCTCTTTCGTGCTCTGCGATGGCGTCGAACCCGACTTCGTCCAGGAAGTCCGCCGCCGCCCCCAGAACAATGGCTCCTGCGATGTTTGGCGTGCCCGCCTCGAATTTATGCGGGATCTCAGCCCAGGTGCTCGAATCCCGGCCGACCATGCGAATCATCTCGCCCCCCCCATGGTACGGCGGCATCGACTCGAGGAGTGAGCGGCGCGCCCACAGCCCACCCGATCCCGTGGGACCGCACATCTTGTGTCCTGAGAACGCGTAGAAGTCGCAGCCGAGCTCCTGGACGTCGACCCGGCGGTGGGGGACCGCCTGGGCGCCGTCGATGAGCACCAGCGCCCCGACCCTCTTGGCCTGCTCGACGATCTCACGTACCGGATTGACCGTTCCCAACGCGTTCGAGATATGGGAGAAGGCGACCATCCGCGTGCGATCGGTGAGCAGATCGGGAAGATCGTCGATGATCAGTCGGCCCTGCTCATCCATCTCGATGTACCGAAGGCGAGCACCGGTACGGTGGGCCACCAACTGCCAGGGGACGATGTTGGAGTGATGCTCCATGGAGCTCAAGAGGATCTCGTCGCCCTCGCCGAGCGTGTCCAGCCCCCAACTGCCGGCCACCAGATTGACGGCCTCCGTGGTACCGCGGGTCCACACCAGCTCGTCCGAATCCGCTGCGCCGATGAAGTTCGCCAGCTTCGCCCGCGCTTCCTCGAAGGCGACGGTGGCTCGGCGGCTCAGCTCGTGAATGCCGCGGTGCACGTTGGCGTTGTCGTGCTCGTAGTACTCCGCAAGGGCGTCCAGAACGCATTGGGGCTTCTGAGAAGTAGCCGCGCTGTCGAGATAGACGAGCGGATGCCCGCTAACCTCCTGGGCCAGCGTCGGGAACTGGGCCCTCAAGGCCGTCCGATCGAGTCGGGGAGACGTGGCAGGCATGTGTGGTGGCCTAGACCTGGACGTAGATTTCTTGGCCCCGGAGTTCGACGGCGTACGTTGCCACCGGCTTGATGGCTGGAAGCTCCATGGCTTTTCCCGTGCACACGTCGAATTTAGCGCCGTGGTACAGGCACTCCAATCGGTCCCCCTCCAGCTCGCCATCGGAGAGCTGGAGATCCTGATGCGAGCAGCGATTCTCGAGGGCGTAAAGATCGCCGTCGACGTTGGCCAGGACGATCAGCTCCGGCCCGGCTTCTACTTCCAGGAGGTTGCCCGGCAGGCAGTCACCGATTTCGGCGACCCTTATCCACTCGCCGCCGCCCTCCCCTTCATCAGACACTCTTGAGCTTCCGCTCGATGGCGCGCGTCACTTTTGTGACGACCCCGCGGAGCGGGAGCCGGGTCATGACGTCGCCCAGAAAGCCCAGGACGACCAGACGCTCGGCTTGCTGCTGGCTCAGCCCTCGGCTCAGAAGATAGAAGAGCGCCTCGGAATCGAGCTGGCCGACCGACGCACCGTGCGAGCACTTTACGTCGTCGGCCTCGATCTCGAGGTTGGGCAGCGAGTCGGCTCGGGCCTCGTCTGAAAGCAGCAGGTTCCGGTTGGTCTGGTACGCGTCGGTCCGCTGGGCGTCGGGGTGAACACGAATGATCCCCCGGAACGCCGCCCGGGAGCGTTCGTCGAGCGCGCCCTTGTAGAGGAGGTCGCTTCCGGTGTCGGGGGCGATGTGATCTTGGCTGGTGTTGTGGTCGAAGTGCTGGTCTTCGTCCCCGAAATAGAGCCCGAGCATGTCGCTGTGCGCGCCGGCGCCGAGGAGCCGAGCGTTGAGGTCGAGGCGGGTGACCGAGGCGCCGAGATTTACGTTCAGGGTGTCGAGTGTGGAATCCCGATGTGCGAGCGTCCGCTGTGCCGACTGACAGAAGACGCCCCGGCCCAGCCTTTGTATACAGACGTATTGAACCTGGGCTCCGTCGCGCGCGATGACCTCCACGGCGGACGAAGCGAGCGTGCGCCGCTCGAAGTCCTCGGAAAGCAACTCCTCGACGTACGAGACCTGGCTTCCCGGCTCGGCCACGATCAAGGTGCGCGTGAACACCGCCGAACCGCCGTGCGAGACCCAGCGCGTGGTCCGAATCGGCAGGTCGAGCTTCACGTTCCGGGGAACGTAGATGAGCACGCCGTCCGACCAGAGCGCTGCGTTGAGCGCCTGGAATTTGCCATCCTCGGGCGGCAAGACCTCGGTGCCGAGCAATTCTTCGAGAAGATCGCCGTGTTCGTGCACCGCGGAACGCAGCGAGGTCAGAATTACCCCTTGCCGCTCGAGCGCTGGATCGAGGTCGACGTGTACGACGCTCCCGTCGACCAGCATGGTGTGACCGGCGGCCGCCTCGTCTTCGTCCATGGCAGCCGTGAGCCCTGGAGGGCGGGTGCCTCCTTTGCCCGACGCTCCGTCGGGCGCGACCCGGAGCTCGGCGAACTTCAACAGGCGGGAGACATCGGTGTACCGCCACTCTTCCGACCGCGTGCTAGGCAGGGGCGTTTCTTCGAACACCGACCACGCATGTTGCCTGCGCTCACTCAGCCACGAGGGGGCACCCTGGCTGACCCTCTCGACCGCACCCCCGTCCAAGGAACTGGGTATGTCCTCCTCCGCGCTCGACGTCTCCACCGCTTGAGCAGAATTGGACATCAGCCCACCGATCCCTCCATTTCGAGCTCGATGAGACGGTTGAGCTCGACGGCGTACTCGAGAGGAAGCTGCTTCGCGAGCGGCTCGATGAATCCGCGCACGATCAGGGCCATGGCCTCCTCTTTGGTCAGGCCTCGGCTCATGAGGTAGAAGAGCTGAGTATCGCCGATCTTGGAGACGGTCGCCTCGTGCCCCACCGACGCCCGTTTCTCTTCGATCTCGATATACGGATAGGTATCCGTGCGCGAGGTGGAGTTGATGAGAAGCGCATCGCACTCGACGTTGGACCGTGCGTTGTGCGCACCCTCGTACACCTTGCAGAGGCCACGGTATGACGATCGGCCATTGCCCTTCGAGATCGACTTCGAGGTGATCGAAGACGTCGTGTTCGGAGCCACGTGAACGACCTTGCCCCCGGTGTCCTGGTGCTGGCCGTCGCTCGCGTACGCGATGGACATGATGTCTCCGTGTGCCCCCTCACCCACGAGGTAGCACGACGGATACTTCATCGTAAGCTTTGAGCCGAGGTTGCCGTCGAGCCATTCCATAGTCGCGTTTTCGTTCACCACGGCGCGTTGGGTGACGAGGTTGTACATGTTGTTCGACCAGTTCTGGATGGTCGTGTACCGGAATCTTGAGTCCTTTTTCAGGACGATCTCAATCACACCCGAGTGGAACGACTCGGTGGTGTAGACCGGCGCCGTGCAGCCCTCGATGTAGTGAGCCTGAGCGCCCTCATCCAGAATGATCAGCGTGCGCTCGAACTGCCCCATGCGCTCCTGGTTGACCCGGAAGTACGCCTGTAGGGGGGTATCGAGCTGCACTCCCTTCGGAATGTAGAGGAACGATCCCCCCGACCAGACGGCCGAGTTGAGCGCGGCGAACTTATTGTCGGCCGCGGGAATGATGGTCGCGAAGTGCTCCCGGAAGAGGTCCGGGTGGTTCTTGAGCCCGTCTTCGATCGAATCGAAGATCACACCCTTGGAAGACCACTCCTCCTTGAGGGAGTGGTACACCATCTCAGATTCGTACTGCGCGCCGACGCCGGACAGGACTTTCTGCTCCGCCTCGGGGATGCCCAAGCGCTCGAACGTGGTCTTGATGGTGTCGGGGACGTCGTCCCAGGAGCGCTCCATCTGCTCCTGCGGCTTCACATAGAAGTAGATCTCATCGAGCGTCGCTTCGAGATGCGAGAGGTCGCCGCCCCAGGTCGGCATCGGCTTCCGCTCGTAGATCTTGAGCGCCTTCAGACGGAACTCGAGCATCCACTCCGGCTCGTCCTTGTGCTTCGAAATCTGCCGGACGATGTCCTCGTCCAGGCCGGGCCGGGTCCGGAAGACGTGCGCCTCATCATCCACGAACCCGTACTGGTATTCGTCGAGGCCGAGTCCCTCTACTAGCTCATTTTCTGGCATGGTGCTCTAATCCTTTCCTTCCGAAGTCGGCGGGCGACTCAAAGATTCAATGAAGCTTCGGGTGACGTCGTGTTCTCAGATGATGCGGTCACAACTTCCGCGTCCTTCCAGTCGGCGTATCCCTCCGCCTCCAGCTCGAGCGCCACCTCGGGTCCTCCGGATCGGACGATCCGTCCATTGACCATCACGTGAACCATGTCCGGCTGGATGAAGTTGAGCAAGCGCTGGTAGTGCGTGATCAGGAGGATCGTCATCTCCGGATTCTCCTCGCGCAGCGTGTTGACGCCGCGTGCCACGATCTGGAGAGCGTCGATGTCGAGTCCCGAGTCCGTTTCGTCCATGAGCGCGAATGAGGGGCGAAGCACGGCCATCTGAAGGATTTCGTTACGCTTCTTCTCGCCGCCGCTGAATCCGTCGTTCACAGGACGCTCGGCGAAGGACGGCTCCATGTCGAGGAGCTTCATCCGATCCATGAGCTCGTCTTGGAAATCGAACAGATCCACCTCTTCTCCGTCCTCAAGCCGGGCCTGTAGGGCCGTCCTCAGGAAGTTCGCGATGGAGACACCCGGTACCTCGGCGGGATATTGAAACGCCAGGAACATTCCGGCGAGAGCACGCTCGTTGGGCTCCAGATCGAGGAGGGGTGCGCCGTTGAAGACGACTTCACCGCCCGTTACCTCGTATTCGGGATGTCCCGCCAACACCTTGGCGAGGGTGCTCTTTCCGGACCCATTCGGTCCCATGATGGCATGTATTTCACCGGGTTGAAGCTCAAGATCCACACCATTCAGGATATCGACGTCTTCGTCGGCGACCTTGGCACGAAGGCCAGTAATCGTAAGGATAGGACTATCGCTCATAGAGAAGGGGGGGGGCGGCTCAAGGGGCCTTATCGAGAATGATTCTCATTTATATGAAAACTAGATTGGCGGCAACACACCGTCAAGCGAGGAACCGTTCCATGCCTGGTGCGAGCATTGAAGGACTCTGGCGAAGTCCCTGAGGAGGGGAAAGGGACCGACTCTCGGACTTGGGTCATCTTGGGTGGTGGCGCAGCCAAGGGGTTCGCGCATGTCGGGGCCTGGAAGGCTATCCAGGAGGCCGAAATTCCGGTCGCCGGGATCATCGGGACCAGCACCGGCGCGATGATGGGAGCCGCTCTCGCCGGGGGGCGAACCATCGAGGAGATGGAGGAGCACTCCCGGCGCTTCCGGCGGCGAGACGTCCTGAGGTTGAACCGCCGCGCCATATGGATCAACGGAATTCGATCCCCGAGCGTGTTCCGGGGCGACACCCTCCGGAGCTTTATCCTGGAAGTACTCCCGACCCAGCAGTGGGGTGAGTTGAGCCTCCCTCTGATGGTCAACGCGGTAGATCTGGCGTCGGGAGATATGGTCTGGTTCGGTCACGGGAACGATCAGGATGTGGCCCTCGTCGACGCTGTTTACGCCTCAGCCGCGCTGCCGGTTCTTTTTCCGCCCGCCGATATTGGAGGGCGTATGCTCATCGATGGGGGAGCGTTGGACATGCTCCCTCTCAGAAAAGCTGCGGACATGGGCGCCACCCGAATCATCGCCATCGATGTCGGTGCCGGCCCGCACGCCGATGCCCGAGCCGTGATGGACGGCGGTCTAGTCGGCGTTCATCAGAGGGTCTTCTCCATCATGGCCGGCCGGAACAGAATGGAATCGGTACGGAACTGGACCGGAGTGCCACTCACCTACGTGCAGCCGGACTTCGAGGACACGGACGGGTTCGACTTCGAAAGGCGCCACTTCTTCATGGAGGAGGGATATCGGGCGACTCGTGAGGCGTTGGAAGGATTTTGAAGGAGTACGGTCGGTCGAGTGCGGGGCCTCAGCCGCCGTCTTCGACCACTACCGCGGTGCCGTAGCAGAGCATTTCCGCGGCGCCGGACTGAATCTCGGCCGCCTGGAAGCGGAGACCGACCACCGCGTTGGCACCCAATGCCTGTGTCTCCTCGAGGAGGAGGTCGATCGATTGTTCACGGGCCTCAGCGAGCATCTTCGTATACTCGTGGATCTCGCCGCCGGCCAGATTGCGAAAAATCGCAACGATATCTTTGCCCACATGGCGTGCGCGGATCGTGTTTGCTCGCCCGAGCCCGAGGGTACGCACGATGCGCTTGCCCGCGATTTCAGGTGTGGTGACAACGATCATCGGTAGACGCTTCGGTAGGGGTCCGTAAGCCACTCTGTGCGCCGCTCGTGGATGACGGTCCCAAAGAGAAAAATAATCCCCAGGCCGATCGCTGAGGTCGCGAGCTTCTCCAGGGGGTCGATCGCGGAGGCGATGTAGAGGTACGATCCGTACAGAGCCCAGGCCAGAAATCCAGCGGAGAGCAGAAGCCATCCGAGCGGGCGTGTAATCTGTCGATGCACCGCGCCCCAAACGGACTGATCGTTGGCGAGACCGAACGTCATGGCTTGTAGGTCACTCTTCATGGTTCAGAAAATCATAGCTCCCCCTGGAACTCGGTCGAGTCCGCCAAGGCGGCATCGATTCGAGCGCGCTCTTCGGGGGTGGCCTCTCCGTCGAGATAACGCATGAGGCTTTCGTGGCTCACTTGCCCACTCACGACACGTTCCTCACTCAGTGTATCCGCGGCGATCACGGGTACTCCTCGTTTCTTTCGCACAGCGCCTCGCGGGCATGATAGAGACAACTGGCTACGGTGCCCTCCGGGATCTCCAGGGTCTCGGCGATTTCAGAATAGAGAAACCCCTGAAGATCCTTCAGAACCAGGATCTCGCGGTGGTCGTCGGCAAGGGTGTCGAGTGCTGCCCAAAAGATCAGGCTTGCCTCGCTCCGCTCATGAAGACGGGCCGGGTCAGTCGCAGACCCGGACGCGCGGACCTGGATCTGCTCGTCACGCACCTCGTGACTGGCGGCTTCGGATGACGTCGCGGCACTGGTTCCGCAGGATCTGAAAGAACCAAGGTCCGAACGGTCGGGTGATATCGAAGCGGTGAAGGGATTGCCAGGCTTTGATAAAGGTATCCCGAAGCGCATCTCTGGCTTCGTCGACGCTACCGAGCATCCCTACGGCCAGGCGGAGCCCGGGACCCTCGTACGCTCGCACCAACGGATCGTACGATCGGGGGTCTCCCGCTTTGGACATTCGGACCACTTCGCGCTCGACCTCCGGTTGCAACGCTCTTTCGCCCCTTGTCCTGCAGTGGTACGACGGCCGGTCAAAATTCCTTCATGCGGCGTACACGACAATGCGGTGTTCGACGATGCGCCCACGGCGCCGATGCTTACCTATAGGTCAGCTCGCGAGGCGCGCCAGCGCATCGACGAAAGCGACGATCTCCTCCTCCGTGTTGTAATAATGGGGTGAAACCCGGAGCACCTGATCCAGGCCCTTGTCGTCGAAGTCGAAGATGGCGGCATCTCGCCCGGTGCGTGACGTATTGATGCCCTCCTTCCTGAGTGCGCGCAGAAGATCCAACGGATGGTGTCCTTCGGCGGAAAGGGTCACGATCGCGCAACGCTCCTTCCCCTTGTCCTGGACTTGAACGCCGTCCACTTCGGCGAGACGCTCCTGCATCGACTCGGCCAGGTTCCAGGCACGTTCCCGAATCGGTTCGAGGCCTAGATCGAGTGCATAGCGGGCCGCCCGCCCCATGCCCAACACGAGCGCCACCGGCGCCTCGAAGTTCTCGAAGCGTCGAGCACCCGGAGCGGGTTGATAGAGATCTCCCTCGATCCAGTCCGCCCCCCGCATGTCGGGAAAGAGCGGCTCCAGGTCGAGTTCGAGAGCCCGGTCGGAGACGTACAGGAAACCGACTCCCCGCGGCCCGCGCAGAAACTTTCGTGAAGTCGCCGTCAGAAAGTCACACCCGATGTTCTCCACGTCGACAGGCATCTGCCCGACGGACTGACACGCGTCGACCAGGTAGAGGACCCCACGTTCGCGACAGATCGCGCCGACTTCCGCCACGGGCTGAACCAGGCCGGAGCTCGTCGGGACATGCGTGACAGCAACAAGCTTGGGCCGCTTCCTGTGGACGAGCTTCTCGAGGGCCCGGACGTTGACTCCGCCGGTGGGCTCGTCCGGTGCTCTCACGACCTCGATTCCGAACCGAGAGGCGAGCGAGAGGAACATGATCTGGTTGGACACATAGTCGTTCAGCGTCGTAAGGATGACGTCGCCCGGGGTGAAGGGAACGGCCGAGAGTGCCAGGATGTAGGCTCCCGTCGCGTTGTCGGTGATGGCCACGTTCTGGGGATCGGCTCCGATGAGGGTGCCAACGGAGTCATATACGGACTGGACCTCGGAGTGGCGCGCGGCCTCGGCCTCGTAGCCCCCGATTCGCGCCTCCAGATCCAGGTGCTCGGCGATGACCTCGAGTACCGGATCCGGCATGAGGCCCGCCCCGGCGTTGTTCAGATGGATGACGTTTCGCGTGCCAGGGGTCTCAGCACGGAGGCGATCGATATCGAGGGGTGTCATGCCCGGATATACGGCCGCACATCGGTCCTCGCCAGACCTGTCCGGGCTCGCTGCTATTCGCCACGTTACTAGGTTCACACCCCATTCGGAATATCCTTGGAGCCGGCACTCACCGGAAAGCCAGGACGCAGACTGTTCGGCGGGAATCCCGCCTAAATTGGAGTTTCCTTGAGCACGAAACGGCCGGACATGTCCGACGATGCGCCCAGCACTGACGCCGCGTCTCGCCGTGATGGGGACGGCGATTCAGCTGAAGCGGATGTGGCTGAACGCCTGGAGCAGGTGCGTGCGGTGCTTCGGCGACATTCCTACCTGTATCATGTGGAATCCCGCCCGGAGATCGACGATGCGGAATACGATCGGATCTTCGAAGAGCTCCAGACCCTGGAGGCCGCCTATCCCCATCTGGTCACGTTGGACTCGCCGACCCAGCGTGTGGGTGCGGAGCCGCAAAGCGCGTTTCCCAACGCCGAGCACAGCGTCCCGATGCTGTCGCTGGATTCGACCCAGGATCCTGCCGAGGTGAGACGCTTCGATGAGCGTGTGCGAAAGGGGCTCGAGGACGAGCCCCGATACGTACTCGAGCCCAAGCTGGACGGGGCTTCCATCGAGCTCGTGTACGAGCAGGGGCTGTTCGTACGGGGCGTGACCCGCGGGAACGGCCGAGTCGGAGAGCTCGTCACAAAAAACCTGAGAACCATTTCTAGCCTTCCGCTTCGACTCCGTGACACCGATCGGCCGGCGCCGGAGCTGCTCGCCGTTCGTGGGGAGGTAATCATGTATCTCTCGGCGTTCGAGGAGCTCAACGAGCGAATGGTCGAGCAGGGCTCGGAGCCCTATGTGAATCCACGCAATTCGGCGTCAGGCTCCCTCCGGCAACTCGACTCCCGTCTGACCGCAGAGAGGCCGCTCGACCTCTTGGCCTACGACATTATGATGATCCGTGGTGCGCAGCTCACGTCGGATCACGAGGCGGTGCAGGCGCTACGGGATTGGGGGTTCAGGACGCCGGAGCGCGTGATGTTGGCGGCGTCGGTCGAGGAGATTCTTGAGTATCACCAGACGTATGCGGCGCATCGGGACGATCTCGACTATGAAATCGACGGCGTGGTCATCAAGGTCGACCACTTGGACTCACGGGCGGATCTAGGAGACACGTCACATCACCCCCGTTGGGCCCTCGCCTACAAATTCGAGCCTCGGAGAGAAATTACGCGCGTCGAGAAGATCGCGGTCTCGGTGGGTCGTACTGGGAAGCTCACACCCGTGGCTTTGTTGAGGCCTGTCGAGGTGGGTGGCGTCACCGTTTCACGCGCGTCGCTGCACAATCGGGAGGAGGTGGCCCGGAAGGACATCCGCCATGGGGATCTCGTGAGGATCCAGCGAGCCGGTGACGTGATCCCGCAGGTGGTGGAGCGCGTTCCGGAGGCCGGGCGGAAGCGGGGGACGCTCTTCCAGATGCCGGCGCGCTGTCCCGACTGCGATACGCCCGTTGAGGAGAACGGCCCGTTCAGCTATTGCCCGAACCGATTCGGGTGCATGGCCCAGCTCAAGAGAGGGCTCACACACTTTGCATCCCGGGCAGGTCTCGACATCGAGGGGTTGGGGGAGGAGACGGCCACGCTTCTCGTGGACCGTGGACTCGTGAGGGAGCTTGCCGATCTCTTCGAGGTCACGGCGGCGCAGCTGGTGCCTCTGGACGGATTCGCGGAGAAGTCCGCGGCGAACCTGGCCCAGGCCATAGAGGAGAAGAAGACAGTTGGGCTCACCCGCTTCCTCTATGGTTTAGGCATCCCCGAGGTCGGATCGACGCTCGCGGCGACGCTCGCGGCGGAGTTTCTGACATTCGACGACATCCAGGCGGCCACGGTCGAGCAACTCGAGGCGGTGGACGGGATCGGGCCGATCATGTCGGAGCAGATCAGGGCCTTTCTCGACGACGAACGAAACCGTGAACGTATCGCAGCGGTCCTCCGTCACATGAACGCGTTGCTGCCCCCTGAGCGGGCGGGCGGCGAGGGACTGACCGGCATGAGGTTCGTCTTCACCGGGGGGCTCGAGCGTTTCTCTCGCTCAGACGCGAAGCGCCTGATCGAGGAAAACGGCGGACGGGTCGTCGGCTCGGTGAGTGGGGAGACGACCTACGTGGTGGTGGGCGAGGACACTGGCTCCAAGCTCCAGAAAGGCATCGATCTCGGCGTAGAGATCCTGAGTGAAGACGACTTCGTCGAAGTTCTCCGGGCTGCCGGGGCACTGTAGCCGTGGAGAATATCGAGATTGCGGATGTCTTGGAGGAATTCGGGGATCTGTTGGAGATCAGCGGGTCGAATCCGTTCCGTATACGGGCCTACCGCAACGCGGTTCGCACCGTACGCGGCCTGACGCGGCCTCTCTCGGCCATGGTGGAGGCCGGCGAGGATCTGACGGCTTTGCCGGCAATCGGCAAGGACCTGTCCGCGCACATCGTAGAGCTTGTCGAGACCGGTGCACTCGCCCGTCTGGCCGAAATTTCCACCGAAGTTCCGAGATCTCTCGTACAGCTCGTGAAACTCGATGGTGTGGGCCCCAAAAAGGCCAAGAAATTATGGGAATCCTTGGGCGTCACCACGGTCGATGAGCTTGAGGTGGCTTTGAAGTCGGGCCGCGTTGAGGACCTCGAGGGGTTCGGAAAGACCAGCGTGAAGAAGATTCTCACGTCCATCGAGGATTTTCGCCGTTACTCCGGTCGGTTTCTCATCTCCAAGGTGGACGAGCTGATCGAGCCTCTCTTGAACCACATGCGAGACGCGCCGGGCGTGAAACGTATGGAGGTCGCGGGAAGCTATCGCCGGCGCAAGGAGACCATCGGGGACGTCGACTTGCTGGTGCAGGCAGAGTTACCGGCGCCCGCCGTCATGGAGCACTTTACCTCTTTCGAGTCGGTGGAACGCGTGGTCCTGGAGGGGGACACGCGTGGGGCCGTCGTGCTCCGCTCCGGACTGGAGGTCGATCTCCGCATCATTCCACGCCGCTCGTTCGGGGCGGCGCTGCATTATTTCACGGGGTCCAAGGAGCACAACATCGCCGTTCGCCAGATCGCCCAGCGGCAGGGCCTGCGCGTGAACGAGTGGGGTGTATTTCGATTGCCGGAGGGAGTGGACCCGGAGGAGGTGGGCAAGGAGGAGGGTGAACGCGTCGCGGGAGAGACCGAGGTGTCCGTGTTCGAAGCGGTCGGCATGGCCTGGATGCCCCCCGTATTGCGTGAGAACCGCGGTGAGGTGGAGGCGGCGCGCGCCGCCTCCCTGCCCGATTTGGTGACGCTGGAGGACATTCGGGGCGATCTCCACATGCATTCGACGTGGAGCGATGGGAAGGCCTCCATCGAGGAGATGGCCCTGGCTTGCGAGGCCCGAGGGTACAAGTATCTGGCCATGAGCGACCACAGTCCGGCGCTGGCGATGGTCGGGGGAATCACCCCCGAGAGAGCTGTGGAGCAGTGGGAAGAGATCGCCCGAGTTCAGGAGGGGCTGGACGAGATCAAGATTTTCAAGAGCTTGGAGGTGGATATTCTCCGGGATGGCAGCCTCGACATGAGCGACGAGGTCCTCGAGACGTTGGATCTCGTGGTGGTCTCCGTTCACTCGCTCATGGATTTGGATCGGGTCGTGATGACCGATCGCGTCATCACGGCGATGCAGCATCCGCAGGTGGACATCCTCGGCCACCCCACCGGACGCCTTCTCACCCGCCGGAAGCCGTTTCAGATCGAAATGGAAGAGGTGCTGCAGGCGGCGCTCGATTTGGACGTGGCTGTCGAAATCAACGCGAACCCGAATCGGCTGGATTTGAACGACGTCCACGCGCACAGAGCGAAGGAGTTGGGGGTGAGGGTCTGCATCAATACCGACGCCCACTCAGTTCAACGGCTGGACCATATGTCGTATGGGGTGGATCAGGCGCGCCGCGCCTGGCTGAACAAGGGGGACGTACTAAACACGATGACGCTGAAGCAATTCCGGGCGTGGCTCAGCCGGCGTGAGGGAACGCGCGCGTGACGCGTGATATCCTGCTCTTTCTCAGTGGCATCGGCGTCCTGTATTTCGGCGCCGAATGGCTCGTCCTGGGGATCAGCGCGATGCTGCGGCCTCTGCACGTGTCCGCCCGCGTTGTGACGAGGGAAGTTCCCGTGATGATCCTCATTACGATCGTGCTCCTCCCGCTGATTTGGGACGAATACGTCTGGCGCTTCGAAGGCGTCTTGCTTCTGGCGATGCTGTTCGCCTACCTCGCCTACGTCCTTCGCAGCGCCGGGGAGGAGGACAAGGAAGCTCTGGGCAAGTACGATGAATCCACCAGGAAAGCGGTCCGTCTATACCCCCCGGACGATCGCGAGGGACGTAGTCTTCGTCTTCCTGGGCATCGTGGGTCTCGTGCTCGGGGCCTTCGCCATACGCGAGTCCGCCACCGCGCTTGCGGAGGCGATGGGGATCTCGGAGCTGGTGATCGGAGTCACGTTGGTCTCCATCGGCACTTCGCTTCCCGAGTTCGCCACCTGCGCGGTCTCCGCCTGGAGGCTAGAAGCGGACATCGCGGCGGGGAATATTCTCAGTTCGAACGTCTTCAACATCTCAGGCGTACTCAGGGCTACAGCACTCGTCGCGCCACTGCAAATCAGCCCGGACGTGGTGCGCTTCGAGTTTCCCGCGATGATGTTCATCACGGTTCTGATGGTGTCGATCGTTCGTATGCGGTTGGTGATTCGGCGTAGGGAGGGGCCGTGCTGTTCGGTGCCTACCTGGCTTTGGGCGCTTGGGTCGTGCTATAAGGATGGAAGTGGCGTCCATCCAACCCGGACCCGGGAATTCCGGGACTCCACACAAGGATGAAACGACAGCGAAGGAGTGGGATGTAATGCTTTCCCTCGATTTGACTGGAAAGAGGGCGTTCGTGGCGGGCGTCGGGGACGACAAGGGGTACGGCTGGGCCATCGTGCGGGCGCTTGTGCAAGCCGGCGCGTCGGTGCGCGTGGGCACGTGGCCTCCCGTCCTCAACATCTTCACCAAGAGCATGGCGCGCGGAAAATTCGATCTCAGTCTTCCGGGAGGAGGTGAGATCGAGTTCGAGAAGATCCACCCGCTGGACGCGGCATTCGATACGGCCGCCGATGTCCCGGAGGAAATACGCGAGGACAAGAGATACCGCGAACTCTCAGGCTATACGATCCAGGAGGTCGCCGACAGCCTCAGGGACGAGCTGGGCGAGGGTTGCCTGGACATCCTGGTCCATGCGTTGGCGAACGGCCCTGAGGTGCAGAAGCGGCTCATCGACACCAGCCGCGCCGGATACCTGGCCGCCGTGAGCGCCAGCGCATATTCCATGGTCAGCCTGGTCCAGCGCTTCGGTCCTCTCATGAAGGAGGGGGGCTCAGTGGTTTCCTTGACGTATCTCGCGGGCGAGCGCGTCGTTCCGGGCTATGGCGGAGGCATGAGTTCTGCGAAAGCTGCGCTGGAGAGCGACACGCGAACGCTCGCCTTCGAGGCCGGGCGTCGCTGGGGTATCCGGGTCAACACGATTTCGGCCGGCCCGCTGGCGAGCCGCGCGGCCAAGGCCATCGGTACGATCGATCGAATGGTCGATTACTACCGGACGAATGCGGCGCTCGCCGGTGTGAACACCGCCGAGGATGTCGGTAACGCGGCCGCGTTCCTCTGCTCCCCGTTGGGAAGGGCGGTCACGGGCGAGACCCTACACGTGGACATGGGCTACCACGCCATGGGCATGCCTGTAGAGGACCAGCTTCGAGGGGACTGAAGGCCGTGGCCCACTGTACTCCTTCAGCAGCCTTCTAGCTCGGTGCCCGACCCAGCCTCCGAATTCGGCTCGATGGTGCCGTCGCTGGTGGCGCGCCCCCCCGGGCCGCGCTCCCGGGCGCTCGCTGAGCGCTTACGCTTGGTCGAGTCCCGTAACGTCACCTATCTATCCGCCGACTTCCCGGTCTTTTGGGAGGAAGCCAAAGGGGCCAACGTCCGTGATGTGGACGGGAACGTCTATGTGGACTTCACGGGCGCGTTCGGCGTCTCGTTCGCGGGTCACGGGCATGTACGGATCCAGCGGGCACTGGTGGAGCAGTCCGAGCGGCTCGTCCACGGCATGGGAGACGTGCATCCCCCCGCACCCAAGGTCGAGCTTCTGGAGCGGCTGAGCGCGCTTGCCCCGTGGGAGGAGACCAGGACTGTGCTCAGCTCCTCGGGGTCGGAGGCGATGGAGGCAGCGCTGAAGACGGCCGAGCTGAGCACCGGCCGCTCCGGAATCATCGCGTTCGAGGGTGCGTACCATGGGCTCACCCTTGGCAGCCTCGCCGTGACGTCACGCCCCGACTTCAGGGACCCTTTCCGGGCGCGTCTTCATCAAGGGGTATCCTTCGCGCCGTACCCCCAGACGGGGGAGGAAGCGCGGGTGGCGCTCGCCGAAGTCCAGCGATTGCTGTCGGATGGCGTTCCCGTGGGAGAGGGCCTTCCCAACGAGCCTGTCGGGGCTGTCGTCGTGGAGCCCGTGCAGGGTCGGTCGGGTGTCCGCGTCCCGCCTCCGGGCTTCCTCGCCCGGCTCGCAGAGTTGACCCGTGCGGATGGCTCGCTCCTCATCTTCGATGAAATCTTCACCGGACTGGGGCGCACCGGTGTCGTCTTCGAATACGAACGCGAGGGCGTCCTGCCGGATCTGGTGTGCATCGGGAAGGCGCTCGGTGGGGGGCTTCCGCTGAGCGCTTGCCTGGGATCCCGTGAGGTCATGGACGCGTGGCCTGAGTCGGGGGGCGAGGCGCTGCACACCAGCACGTTTCTCGGTCATCCGGTGTCTTGTGCGACGGCGCTGGCGTTCCTCGACGTTCTGGAGGAGGAGCAGCTGGTCGCTCGAGCCCTCGATCTAGGTGAGCGCATCGCGGACCGCCTCGACGAAGAGCTCTCGACGGTCGCTGGCGTGAAGCAGATTCGCGGTCGCGGGCTGCTCATCGGGATCGAGCTGTGCTCACAAGACGGCGGGCCAGCCGTGGGCGGCGGCGCCCACGTGGCCGAAGCCGCCCTGGGTCGAGGGCTATTGGTATTGCCGGCAGGCGATCAGGGTGAAGTCGTGGAGATCGCACCGCCGGCGGTGACGAGCGATGCTCAGGTCGATTTCGGCATCATGTGTCTCGTGGAGATCATTCGCGAGGGTGTGAACGGGTAGAGGGGCCGTCAGGCCGAGGTCGCCATCGAGACTCTCATACCACGAGCAGGGCCTCCACGACCAGCCCCGGGCCAAAGGCCAGCACCACGCACGGTAGCGGGGCGTCCGCCTTTCTGAGCCGCTCCAG
>CAUZVZ010000060.1:0-15947 GCA_963583605.1 Gemmatimonadales bacterium UBA6960 | reverse complement strand
GAGGAAGACCCCGGTCAGCCCGGCGAAGATATTCGGCTCACGCTGGATCTCGACTTGATGGAGTGGATTCACAAGATCTTCCCCGACTCGCTCAATGGGGCCGTGGTCGCCCTGGACCCGGCGGACGGAGGGGTGCTCGCGTTGTACTCAGCTCCCACCTTCGATCCGAACGCGTTCGTAGGCGGGTTGAGCCCGGAGGAATGGGACGTACTCAAGTTGGATCCTGAGAAACCGCTGTTCAACCGGACGGTGATGGGACTCTATCCGCCCGGCTCGACGTGGAAGCTGGCCGCTGCGGCGATCGCACTCGAGCGGGGTGCGGTGGGTCCCCAGGAAGAAATGCCGGAGCCCTGCACCGGGGGCATTGTTCGGGGAGGTCTTTACCGCGGCTGTTGGCTCGCCGAGGGTCACGGGTATCTGGATTTGGCGGGAGCCATCGCCAACTCGTGCAACGTGTACTTCTACCAGCTCGGCGAGAGGGTCGGACTGGACCCGATGCTCGAGGAGGGCATCCGGATCGGCTTCGCCGAGCAGTGCGGAATCGACCTGCCGGAGGAAAGCAGCGGCATCTTTCCGGAGGGACGGGATTACTGGCAGCGTCGGTTCGGTTACGACCCTCTGGAGGGTGAGGTTCTGAGTCTTGCCATCGGGCAGGGCCCCAACTCTCAGACGCCGCTCAAGGTGGCACAGTTCTATCTCGCGTTGGCCAGGGATGGCTCAGCGCCGACGCCCCATCTGATCGAGGATCCCGACCCGACAGAGGGTTGGCGTCTCGACGTGTCGGCTGAAAGCATCGAGGTGCTTCGGGAGGGCATGCGTGGGGTCACGTCTCCGGGAGGGACAGCGTACTTCGGGACGGCCCTCGAACACTGGGAGGTTCTCGGCAAGACCGGAAGCAGTCAGAATGCCCAAGATTCTATACGCGCCCACGCCTGGTTTGCCGGCATGGCCGGACAGTGGGGCGGTGAGCCGGAAATAGTGGTGGTGGCGCTTGTGGAGTTCGGGGAAAGCGGATCGAGGATGGCGGCGCCGCTCATGGCGAAGACCGCGGACTTTTATCTGCGCAAGAAGTATGGGATTCCCATCGACACGATCCAGACGCTCGGGGAGCACTACAACAGGGGGCGGCCTGCTCCCTGGGCTCGGTGACACTTCGGGGCGGACCCTCTTTCGATGATCGATAACCTCTTCAAGCGCTGGGTGGGCGATCCCGCCCTGTTCCTCGCTGTGCTCCTGATGACCGCCTTCGGCGTCGCCATGATCTATTCGGCGGGCGTCCTGAACATCCCGAGCCCGATCACTGAGGGCGCCTGGATTCGCCAGGCTCAATGGGCGGCCATCGCGCTCGTCTCGTTCACCATCATCCGCCAGATCGGACCCCGTTGGTTCGAGTGGGTTGCGGTGCCCGCGTACGTCGTGAGCGTACTGCTACTCGTCGCCACTCTCATCTGGGGAACCGGGTCCGGAACGGCCGCCGGAGTGAGGAGCTTCCTCGATATCGGCTTCCTTCGTTTTCAGCCCTCCGAATTCGCCAAGCTCGCCACGATCCTCGCCTTGGCGAGGTATCTGGGGACCCGTCCGGAGGATCCCACCATGCTCCGGGCTCTGGTACCTCCCGCCGCCATTGTGGGAATACCGCTCGTGCTCGTCATCCTGCAGCCCGATCTCGGCACGGCCCTCGCTTTCGTGGGAATTCTCTTCGCGACCCTGTATTGGGCTGGGACGCCGATCGGTTTGTTGGCGTTGCTGCTGACCCCCGGTATCGGCCTGGTGCTCAGCTTTGATGCTCGAATCTGGGCCGCGTTCTTCGTGATCCTGGTCGGAGCCCTGTACTTCTACCGGTACCGCCTCTTCCTGGTGGAGTCGCTTTCCGTCGTCCTCGCGAACCTGGCGGCGGGCACGATCTCCACGCCGCTCTGGAATTCGTTGGCGGAGTATCAGCAGAATCGCATTCTGGTGTATCTGGACCCGAGCGTAGATCCCAGGGGAGCCGGCTACCACGTTATGCAGTCGATGGTGGCGATCGGTAGCGGTGGACCGACCGGAAAGGGATTCACCGCGGGGACGCAGAAGCGGTTCGACTTTCTTCCCGAACAGCACACGGACTTCATTTTTTCGGTCATCGGAGAGGAGCTGGGGTACTTGGGAATCGTCCTCACTCTGTCGCTATTCGCGTTCATTCTCTATCGGCTCGTCAGGATGGCTGAGGGAGAAGACGATCCGTTTGCGGGTCTCGTGATCTTCGGTATCTTCGGAGCCTGGCTCGTGCACATTTTCGTCAATACTGGCATGACGGTCGGCATGGTGCCGGTCACCGGCATTCCGCTTCCTTTCGTAAGTTACGGCGGGACTTTCCTCCTGATGTCCTGGGTCGCCGTAGCCGTGGCGGCGAGACTCGCCGGTGAGGACTAGATGGCTTGGTTTCGTAAAGACAAACAGCCTCTCAAGGCGCAGGATCGCCGAGATCTACCCCCCGATGTCTTCGACAAGTGCCAAGGCTGTGGTGAAATCCTGTACGCTGCAAAGTTGGCTCAGAATCTCCAGGTATGTCCCAGCTGCGGGCACCATTTTCGGTTGTCCCCTGAGCGGTATGTGGAGATTCTCCTCGACGAAGGCTCCTTCGAGGAGATCGATGAGGGCTTGCACAGCGAGGATCCTCTCGGGTTCCAGGACCTCAAGCCGTACGAGGCACGCCTGAAGGCGGCAGAGGCGAAAGTGGGCCGGAAGAGCGCCGTCCTCTCAGGCACTGGAATACTCGACGGCGTCGGCCTGACCCTCGCGGTGATGGACTTTCGCTTCGTCGGTGGGTCGATGGGATCCGCCGTTGGGGAGAAAATCGCCCGCGCCGGACGGACAGCGGTAGAGCGGAAGGAGCCGTTGTGTGTCGTGAGCGCCTCCGGCGGGGCGCGTATGCAGGAGGGCATTTTTTCACTGATGCAATTGGCGAAGACCTCGACCGTCCTCGCACGCCTGCACGAAGCGGGTTTGCCGTACATCTCGATCATCACCGATCCGACGACGGGGGGAGTCACGGCTTCCCATGCGATGCTCGGAGACGTCAACCTGGCTGAGCCCGGCGCCCTGATTGGTTTCGCGGGCCCACGCGTCATCGCCGAGACGATCGGCCAGGAACTGCCCGACGGCTTCCAGCGCTCAGAGTTCCTGCTCCAGCACGGGATGATCGATCGTGTGGTGGATCGAAGAGAACTGAAGACGACCCTTGGAGGGCTTCTCCGCCACATGATGGCGTGATGGTGGGCCCCGGCCCCCCCTCCGTCCAGCCGCCCCATCCGTCGACGGAGCCGTCGTATCCGTTGACGAAGGTCTCCGGGGACCCGTTGGTCGACGAGTTGTTCCCGCACATAACACACGGCATCGAGTGGGGCCTGGATCGAATGGAGGCCTTTCTTCATGACACGGGCGATCCCCACGTCGGGATTCCCTGCGTGCACGTCGGGGGGACCAATGGGAAGGGGTCGGTAGCGTCGACGGTCGCATCGGTGTTGAACTGCGCGGGCCACAGGGCCGGGCTCTATACTTCACCCCATCTCTGTTCCTTTCGGGAACGGTTTCAGATCGGCGGAGATCCGGTCAGTGAGGATGAGCTGCGCACTTTGGCTCAGGAACTCAATCCGGTCATCAGGCGTCACTCCCTGACGTTCTTCGAGGCCACGACAGGCCTCGCCTTTCATCTGTTTCGGAGAAGGGGGGTCGAAGTGTCCGTCATCGAGGTCGGGTTGGGTGGCCGGCTCGATGCCACGAATGTGGTGACTCCGTTCCTTACCGCGATCACCAACGTGGACCTGGATCATTGCGATTATCTCGGCTCGACCCTGAGCGAGATCGCCTTGGAAAAGGCCGGCATCATCAAGACTGGTGCGCCCCTCCTCACGGCTGAACCGGATGACCGTATTCGTGCCGTACTCGCGGCCACGTGCGACTCCCTCGGGGCACCCTTCGTTCACGTCAGATCCGATCTCGAGGGGATGTCGGTCGACGTGAGGGAGGATCACACGGCCTTCGATGTGTCGACGGCACAGTGGGGTGAACTCCGGGTCCGCACGCCGCTGCTCGGTGGGCATCAGGCCGTGAATGGAGCTTTGGCCGTGGCATTGCTGGAGCGGATGCCGCCGCGCTTTCGCCCCGCCCGCGCTGCGCTCGAGGAAGGGATGTCGCGCCTACGCTGGCCCGGCCGCGTCCAGGTGGAGCACCTCGAAGGAAGGACGTGGGTATTCGATATCGCCCACAATACAGCCGGTGCCGGGGCGCTCGCCTCGGTGTTGGGACAGCTCGAGCTTCAGCGTCCTATCGTGGTTCTCACCGCCGTGCTTGGCGACAAGGATTGGCGTGAGATGCTACCGCCACTGTTCGAGAGAGCGGACCACGCGATTCTCACGCAAGCGCCCTCCGCGCCTTTGGCGCGTAGATGGGACCCCCACATGGCGATGAAGGAAACCGGGTCGGGGATCGCGGAGATCCAAACGGACTTCGACGACGCCCTCTATCGGGCTCGTGAACTCACGGACTCGGGCACGATCGTCGTGACCGGCTCGGCCCATACGGTTGGGGATGCGTTGAGGGGGCTCGGACTGGAGCTTCCTTAGGGGCCTCTCTGTACTTTCCTCACCGTAGGTTTAGATTCGCCCGCATGTCCAAGCAGACCTTCGCCCGACTTCCGGGATTTCGAGATTTCCTTCCTGAGGAGCTGGCGTTCCGTGAGCATATCTTGGGTGCCTGGCGCCGGGTCTCTGCTCGATATGGGTTTCAGGAATACGACGGCCCACCCCTCGAGCCCCTCGATTTGTACGTAGAAAAGAGCGGCGAGGAGATCGTCGGCCAACTCTATCATTTCCAGGACAAGGGTGATCGAGACGTCGCTTTGAGGCCAGAGATGACGCCCTCCTTGGCAAGGATTCTCGGCGGCCGCCACCGGGCCATGGCGAAGCCGATTCGATGGTTTTCGGTCCCCCAGTTGTTTCGCTACGAGCGCCAACAGAAAGGGCGTCTCCGGGAACACTTTCAGTGGAATGTGGATGTGATCGGTGAGGAAGGTGTCGGGGCGGATGTCGAGGTGATCGCGGTGGCCCTCGACGGCCTCCGTGACCTGGGGCTCGACCATGAAGACGTCCACGCGCGGGTTTCGGATCGACGGCTTCTGTCCGAGGTCTTGTCAGCGATTGGCGTCGAGGGGGAGCGGCTTCCCGTGGCCTTCGCGATCATCGACAAAATCGAGCGCACGTCTGCCGACCACTCTCTGGAACGTCTTCAAGCGGAGGTGGGGTTGGACGAGGTTCGTGCCCGGTCCACGTTGGAGTTGCTCAACGAGAGTGGTCTCGACAGCGTCAAAGCGAAATTCGGGGACCTTCAAGCGGTCGCCGGCGAGCTGGAGCGCATCGATGGGTACTTCGGCTCCTTGGAGGCCATGGGGCTTGGGCCCTTTGTCGAGTTCGATCTTCGCATTGTCCGGGGCTTGGCATATTACACGGGGATCGTGTTCGAAATTTTCGACCGAAAAGGAGAGTTGCGGGCAATCTGCGGGGGTGGGCGATACGATCGCTTGCTCGAGCTGGTCGGGGGTGATTCCCTTCCTGCCGTGGGCTTCGGGATGGGCGATGTCGTGCTCAGCGAGCTCCTCCGTGATCGGGGTCTTGCACCGCCAGTGGCGCCGGGGGTGGATTACTTCATCGTGATCATCGGAGAGGAGCACCGCGAACTCGCCCAGACCATTGCGCATGCGCAGCGTGATCGGGGAATCGCCGTGCAGTACTCGCTCCGCGAGCAGCCGGTTCGGAAACAATTCACGGCTGCCGGGAATGCCGGCGCCCGCGAAGTAATTGTGCTGGGACCGGATGAAGTCGCTCGAGAGTGTGCGGTGCTGCGAGACATGGCCTCAGGCACGGAGCGAGAGATCCCACTGAAGGAGCTTCAATGACGACCGGTGAGGCACATCCCGAAACGAGGCGGATGATGGAGACCGCCATCCGCCGACTGAACGCCCTGGAGTATGTGATCCTGGGTGTCGCCATGTTGCTCGCGTTGATCGCTGGCGCGCTCGCGGCGTGGATGGTCGAGAATCTCTTCGGTGCCCCGTTCAGACCCACGTGGGCCGTTTCGTCGCTTCTGTTCTTCGTCGTGCCCGGCTGGATTGTGCTGAAGCGGGAGCGCCGCGCCGATACAGGCGGTGCCGCCGGAACTGCCGGAAATGGCGCAAACACTGGAGCCGCAGAGCAGGCTGAACGAAACGATACCGGGCATATCACGGAAGAGAGAGACGATGACGGACGATAAGAACCTGACACCCCGCGACGAGGACTTCGCGGCGTGGTACAACCAGCTGGTGCTCCGGTCGGAGCTCGCCGACTACTCTCCGGTCAAGGGATCCATGGTCATCCGACCGTGGGGTTACGCGATCTGGGAAAACATGCAGCGAGCCCTGGACGACATGTTCAAGGCGACTGGGCATGAGAACGCGTATTTCCCGCTCCTGATACCGATGAGCTTCATCGAGAAGGAGAAGGAGCACATCGAGGGGTTCAGGCCGGAGCTCGCGGTCGTAACACATGCGGGCGGAAAAGAGCTTGAGGAGCCGCTGGTGGTGCGACCCACGTCCGAGACGGTCATCATGGCGATGTACGCGAAGTGGATCCAGAGCTACCGCGACCTTCCGTTGCTCATTAATCAATGGGCGAACGTCATGCGCTGGGAGCTCCGCACGAGGCTGTTCCTTCGCACGTCTGAGTTCTTGTGGCAGGAAGGGCACACGGTACACGCGACAGGAGAAGATGCGGAGGAGCACACGCTGCGGATGTTGGGTGTGTATCGGACGTTCATGGAGGACTGGATGGCCATGCCGCCGGTCACCGGACTCAAATCCGATGCTGAGAAGTTCGCCGGCGCGGTTCGCAGCTACTCCTGTGAAGCCATGATGCAGGACAATCGGGCGCTCCAGGTCGGTACGTCACACTTTCTTGGCCAGAACTTCTCCAAGCAATTCGAGCTCACTTTCCAATCCGAAGAGGGCAAGGAAGAGTACGGCTGGAATACGTCCTGGGGCGTCTCCACGCGCCTGGTCGGCGGTCTGGTGATGACGCACGGCGACGACGCGGGGCTGGTCTTGCCCCCCAAGCTGGCGCCGAGCCAGGTCGTGATCGTGCCGATCCTGAAGGGCGACGACGTCGGCCCTGTCCTCGAGAAGGCTGAGGCTCTCCGGAGTGCTTTGGCAGATGGAGGCGTGCGTGCCAAAGTCGACGCGCGCGAGCACTTGAATCCAGGTAACAAGTTCTACGAATGGGAGCGAAAGGGCGTCCCCCTCCGGATGGAGATCGGGCCGAAGGACATGGAGCAGGAGCAAGTGGTTCTGGCAAAGCGCGTACGCGCGGAGGATGAGCCTCGAAAAGAGTTCCTGCCGGAGGCCGAGGCGCTCGCGACGATTCCGGAGCGGCTCCACGCTTTTCAGACGCAGCTCCTGGAGGCCGCGAAGGCCCGCCGGGAAGAGAACTCCTATCGCGGCGTGAAGAGCATTGGCGAAATCGCTGAGATCATGGATGCCTCCGGCGGCTACGTCTACACGGGGTGGAGCGGAGACCCGGCCGTCGAGGAACGCGTCAAGGATGAGACGAAGGCAACGCTCCGATGTATCCCGGGGGAAGAGTTTCAATCCGCAGAGGCTCCCTCGAAGTGCATCGGGGGCGACGGAGACGCTACCATGGAGGTCGTGTGGGCAAGAGCGTATTGACGCCGATCAGCACCGCATGGCCGTGACGCAGCCCTTTCCGCGCATCGACGGTGAGCTGTGGGCCGGCGAGCGTAGGGTTGCCGATTTGGTCGCTGAGTTCGGCTCGCCCTTGTACGTCTACGACGCCGGAGTGATGGAAGCCGCTTACAGGCGGATCGAGGCGGCTTTTGCGGGAGTGGATCTTCTTGTCGCTTACTCAGTCAAGGCCAACTCCAATCTGGAGATCCTCAGGCGGCTCAGGGCCCTCGGTGCTGGGGCGGATATCGTCAGCCAGGGAGAGCTCCACCGGTGCCTTGCGGCAGGATTCTTTCCCAACGACGTGGTCTTCGCCGGGGTGGGGAAGACCGAGGTGGAGATGGAGGCCGCGCTGCATGCCGGGATCCTCGCGTTCAACGTCGAGAGCGCTGAGGAACTCGAGGTGCTTGGCCAAGTGGCGGAGCGGGTGGGCAAACCCGCACCGGTGGCGCTTCGAGTCAATCCGGACATCGTCGCGGACACCCCTCACGAATACACACGCACGGGGGGCGGGGCCACCAAGTTTGGGATTCCGGTGGATCGCGTTCTGGACCTGTATCGGTGGGCTGCCGACCAACCCATGCTCGAGATCCGCGGGATCGACGTCCACATCGGTTCTCAGATCCTCGAGTCGGCACCTTATGAAAGGGCGCTCAATCAATGTCTAGATCTCGTCGGCCAGGTGCGCGCGGAGGGAATCGATCTCGATTTCATCGACCTCGGTGGCGGGTTTGGCGTGGGTTATGAAGAGGAAGAAGGGATGTCCGTCGAGGACCTGGCGGCCATGGTCGTACCGCTGGTGGCTGAGACGGGACTGCGCCTGATCTTGGAGCCCGGCCGGTTCATCGTAGGCGATGCGGGACTCCTCGTGACCGAGGTGCTTTATGTGAAGCGCTCGGGGCCGAAGACGTTTGTGATCACGGACTGTGGGATGACCGACCTCATACGTCCGAGCCACTACCAAGGCTTTCATCGGATCGAGCCGGTGATCTCGCGCGAAGATGCGGCCCGCGAAGTCGTGGACGTCGT
Organism: Gemmatimonadales bacterium UBA6960; assembly: GCA_963583605.1. Lineage (GTDB taxonomy): Bacteria > Gemmatimonadota > Gemmatimonadetes > Longimicrobiales > Gaopeijiaceae > UBA822. Next base: position 7,168 of record CAUZVZ010000060.1, on the reverse strand, counting down.
GGGTCCGATCTGTGAGACCGGGGATTTCCTCGCGCGTGACCGGATGGTTCAGATGCCTGCTCACGGGGACTTTCTTGGCGTGCACACGGTGGGCGCCTATGGCTTCGTGATGGCGTCCAACTACAACGCTCGGCCCAAGCCCGCAGAGATCGTGGTGGACGGCGCCGAGGTTACGCTCGCTCGCCGCCGCGAGAGTCTCGACGACTTGCTCCGGGGGGAGACCGCGTGACGCACGATCGCATTCTGATTCTGGATTTTGGCTCCCAGTATACGCAGCTCATCGCCCGCCGCATCCGAGAAGAGCGGGTGTACTCTGAGATCCACCCCCCAACTCGATCCCTGGACTGGATTCGGGAGTGGGATCCCAAAGGCATCGTCCTGTCGGGTGGCCCGGCTTCGGTCTACGACGAGGGTGTCCCGACTGCGGACCCGCAGCTTCTCCATCTGGGTGTTCCGATCTTGGGGATCTGTTACGGGATGCAAATGATCGCACAGCTGGAGGGAAGTCAGGTTGCTGTCGGACGACGGGAGTACGGCCGTGCCGAACTGAACGTGACTGAGCCCGGGGACCTGTTCCATGGATTTCTGCCGGATGAGCCTACGCAGGTTTGGTGCTCCCACGCCGATCACGTCGATCAGGCTCCCGAGGGCTACCGTGCCCTCGCCTCGACCGAGACTCTGCCGGTGGCGGCGTTTCGGCATGAGGAGCGCCCCGTCTTCGGGGTTCAGTTCCATCCTGAGGTAGCCCATACGGCGCGAGGCGAGGAGATCATTTCTAATTTCCTACTTCGGATCTGCGGGTGTCGCCCCACGTGGACCGCGGGTGCATTCATAGACGAGACCGTGGAACGGATTCAATCCACGGTGGGTGACGGTACCGCAATCTGCGGGCTGTCCGGCGGCGTCGATTCGTCCGTTGCTGCTGCCCTGGTGCATCGGGCGATCGGGGACCGGCTCACGTGCATCCACGTCGACAACGGGCTCCTTCGAAAGCACGAGCGGGAGGACGTCGAACGCACGTCCCGTAAGCACATGGGGGTCCGTCTCGTGGTCGCCGACGCGACGGATGAGTTCCTCGCGGCGCTTGCGGGGGTCGAAGACCCCGAAGAGAAGCGCAGGCGCATCGGCCACGTGTTCATCGACGTGTTCAGTCGGGTCGCTGCGGAGGAGGGCACCGGGGCCACTCATCTCGTGCAGGGAACGCTCTACCCGGACGTGATCGAGTCTTTTTCCACAGGGGGGCCGTCGCAGACGATCAAGACCCATCACAACGTCGGCGGTCTTCCGGATGACCTGCCGTTCGAGCTCATCGAACCCCTTCGCGAACTCTTCAAGGACGAGGTGCGGCAGGTCGGCCGGGAGCTCAGGCTACCAGAGGAGTTCATACGCAGGCACCCGTTCCCCGGTCCCGGGTTGGGTATCCGTGTTCTCGGATCCGTGACCAAGGAGCGACTCGACGTGCTCCGAGAGGCCGACGAAATCTATCTCGACGAGATCAAATCGGCGGGATTGTACGACGAGATCTGGCAGGCGTTCGCGGTCCTTCTCCCCGTACAGGCCGTGGGGGTGATGGGAGACAACCGCACGTACGAGAACGTGATCGCCCTCCGCGCGGTGACCTCCCGCGACGGAATGACGGCCGACTGGTATCCGTTCCCGCATGAGGTTCTTGGGCGGATCTCATCCCGGATCGGGAATGAGGTCGTGGGCGTGAACCGCGTGTGTTACGACGTCTCGTCGAAGCCGCCCGCAACCATCGAGTGGGAGTAGGCGCCGAGTCCGTCGCCCCATCAGTCGGTGACGATCGCGTCCGCTTCGATCTCGATCAGCATGTCCGGATCGATGAGGCGGCTCACTTCGACCATCGTGGTGGTCGGAGGGTGATCGCCGAAGGTTTCTCGATGGGTCCGACCGAATTCCTCCCATCGCTCGATGTCGGTCACGAACATCCGGGTGCGCACCACGTGGCTGAGCTCGGCCCCCTGCGCAGCCAAAGCCTCTCTGATGATGTCGAAGTAGCGCATAGCCTGACCATAGCCGTCCCCACGGCATGGACGCCTCCACCCTCCGCGACGGGTGCAGTGCCTGTGACGAACACCCGATCCCCGGCCCGCAACGACCGGCAGTACCCTACGGTGTGACTCCCATGGAGCCCCGCTGAAACTACGGCGAAACTCCGGCATCCCCATCTTCGATCTCCTCAGCTCCGTCGGCCCCTTCGTTTTCTTCATCGGGCGTGTTCTGTTCCATGCGCTCGCTCATACGCACTTCGAGTTCGGCCCAAAGGTCATTCATAAACTCGACATCTTCTCCATGGATATCGATGAAGTCGAGCAGATCCTGCCCGGTGACGTCATGCACCGCCAGAATGCTGTTGCGAGCCTCATCCCCGAAGTCGGCTGTTCCCGACTCCAGCGCCGCGGTGCGCAGGTCCAGGTAGGCCCCGATGAAGGCATCTCGCCCAGCCGTGTCCTCCGGTACATCGGTCGCGCCGCTACCACAGGACCAGCACAGGGTCGTGGAGACCATGAAGACAATGATGCGTGGTCGTGTCATCGCTAACTCATCGCTAACACTGAGGGGTTCGTCGGTAAGCCCGACGGTGAGCAGAACCTCGTGGAGCCCGCATCGCCCGTCAAGAAGATACGATCCCGGGTTTCGGTATCGCACCAACGTATTTTCAGCCTTATGTTTGAGCACTCCAGGCAAGACTGATTCAGGCAGGAGAAGAGCCTCATGACACGCGTCCGGAAGCGGGTCCAGAATCTCGTATTCGCATTCTTTTGGGTGGCTTCACCCATGTTGACCGCGACCGGGTGCGCGGTGAACCCGGCCACGGGCCAGCGCCAGCTCATCCTGATCAGTGAGGCCGAGGAAATCGAGATGGGTCGCGAGGCGGACGGGTCCATTACCGAGTCCTTTGGGCTGTACGAGTCCGACGAGCTTCAAGGCGCGGTCACCGACATCGGGAACGAGTTGGCTTCCCTTTCGGAGCGTCCCCAATTGCCCTGGTCGTTCAAGCTGGTGGATGACCCGATGGTGAACGCCTTCGCGCTTCCGGGCGGATTCATTTTCGTAACCAGGGGCATCATGGCCACCCTGAATTCTGAGGCTGAGCTCGCCGGGGTCATCGGCCACGAGATCGGGCACGTCACGGCACGCCACTCCGCCAGCCAGATGAGCCGCCAGCAGCTACAGCAGATCGGCTTGGACGTCGGGTCCGTTCTGTCCTCAGACGTGGCCTCCGTGGCAGGCGTGTTGTCGGCGGGTCTGGGACTCCTCAACCTGCGTTACAGCAGAGGAGACGAGTCCCAATCGGACGAACTCGGGGTGCGGTACATGGCGCAGGCCGGATACGATCCGAACGCTCTGGTCGGCGTCTTCCAGACGCTCGCCTTGGTGGGGGCGGGAGCGGGGAGCGTTCCGGGGTGGGCCACGAGCCACCCCGATCCCGTAAGCCGCGAGGAGGACATCCGTGGTTTCATCGCCGCGACGGGACAGGATTTCTCAGCGTATACCCGGCGCGGTGAAGAGTACCTGCGGAGCCTCGACGGCATGACGTTCGGTCAGAACCCGAGGGAGGGGTTCTTCGAAGAGGAGACGTTCTATCACCCGGACATGGCGTTCGCCCTCGATTTCCCCGGGGGATGGACCACCGTGAACCAGAAATCCCAGGTGAGCGCCATCTCTTCGGAAGAGACGGCCTTGATCGTTCTGACGGTGGAGGTGGATGAGACCGATGCGCAGAGTGCGCTCTCCGCCTTCTTGAGGGAGGACGAAATTCGCGGGAGAGACTCTCGCGGAACGACCGTCAACGGTAGTTCGGCGTGGGAGGCGTCTTTTGCGGCCGATACGGAAGAGGGTGGACTGCGGGGCGCGGTCCTCTTTGTCCAGCACGGGGGGGCGGTCTTCCGCCTGCTGGGCTATGCGGTCGCTTCTGAGTGGGGTTCCTACCAGAGCGCGGTGCTCGGGAGCATCCGGAGCTTCCGCCCCGTGACCGATCCCGACGTCCTCCAAGTCGAGCCGGCGCGTATCGAAATCGTTCAAATTCCGTCGAGAATGACTCTGCGACAATTCATTGGCCGGTATCCTTCCACCGCAAGCGACGAGCAGATCTCCCTATTGAATCGCCGTACGCTGGACGAGTCCATTGCCGGCGGAACCCTCCTGAAGCGGGTGGCGGGAGGGCGCCTGCCCCAGCCTCGAACTTGACGCTCTCAGCCCGCTCGGATAACGCCGTGAACCATCATTTCGAGCGCTACGAAGTTGCCTCGTACCCGGAGTCCGACTGGTGAAACGTCTGCCCATTCTGTTCGGTATGCTCGTGTCGGTCGGTGCGTGTACCAGTCAGACGGTCATGAACCAATCCCGGTTGCCGGTCGCTCCCGCTTTGACGGTAGAGCGGTTTTTACAGGCCGCCAACACTCGGGATCTCGAGACGATGTCGCGCCTGTTCGGGAACAACGATGGACCCATCGCAGACTCCGGGAGCAGGGAGAAAGTCGAACTGCGAATGAACGTGATTGCCGAGATCCTCCAGCACGGCGACTATGAGATTGTTTCGGAGCGTATGGTGCTAGGAGCGGAAGTACCGAGCAACCGGATCGGTGTGTACTTGAGGCTGCCCCAGGGCACGACGGTGCGGGACGTCGGATTTACGGTGGTGTTGGAATCACCCAATCGGTGGCTTGTCAACGTGATCGAGTTGGTAAAGATCACGGAGGCCTGATGGGGCTGAGTTCGTGCGGTCAGGGACTGTGTTGCACCAGCTCGACCAAGGTCCCACCGGTTGATTTGGGATGAACGAATGCCACTAGGTACCCTCGGGCGCCCCTGCGGGGCTCCTTGTCGATGAGTTGGAACCCTCGAGTGTTTAGATCTTGGAGAGTGGCGAGAAGGTCGGGCACCCGGTAGGCGATGTGATGAACGCCGGGTCCGCGGTTGGCGAGGAAGCGTGCGACGGTACTGGCGCTGGATCTCGGCTCGATGAGTTCTATGAATCCGACGAAGGCGACGTTGACGTCTTCTGTTGGCAGTTCTTCGACGCTGGAACAAGTGGCCCCGGTGATGGGTTCGAAGGTCGCCGCGGACTCTTGAATGGACGCAACTGCGACGCCGACGTGGTCGAGCGGAAAACCGTTCATGGGTCAGTACAGTAGAGGATTTATAGGTGCAGTCGGAGTGGACACACTTGGGCCGGATGGTAGGTCCGGCCCGTTGAAGGTACAGGGAGATAGAGTGATGGGTGTGAACGGAAATATTATGGAAATCACGGATCAGAATTTTGCGGAGACCATCGAGGGGGCCACTGGCCTTACGATGATCGATTTTTGGGCTGAGTGGTGCGGCCCGTGCCGCATGGTCGCGCCTATCGTGGAGGCGTTGGCTGACGAGTACGCGGACGATGGCGTCACGGTCGGAAAGTTGGATGTCGACCAGAATCCTAGTGTGACAGTCCGGTTCGCCGTGCGTTCGATCCCGAGCGTGTTGTTCTTCAAGGACGGCCAGCACGTGGACACGGTGGTCGGGGCAGTGCCGCGCCCGACGCTCGAGGCGAAGATCAAGGAGCACATGTAGGGCCTAGCACCGGAATCGCTAGCGGGCTCTTCCTGCTATACTGCCCGCATGGGCACCCTCTACATCGTAGCCACGCCGATCGGCAACCTCTCCGACGCCTCGCCACGGTCGATTGAGATCCTCGGGACTGTCGACGGCATTCTGGCTGAGGACACGCGTCGAACCCGAAAACTTTTACAGCGTTACGAACTCAGCGCGTCGCTGACTTCGCTGCACGAACACAATGAAGCCTCACGAATCCTGCGGGTCATGGCGCGTTTGGATGCCGGTGATGATCTGGCCCTGGTGTCGGATGCCGGCACACCGCTGCTCTCAGATCCGGGAGAGAGGCTCGTACGGGCGGTGTTGGACGCCGGACACACCGTGGTCCCCGTGCCCGGCCCATCGGCGATCCTTTCGGCACTCATGGGGGCCGGGTTTGCCACCGTTCCCTTCACGTTCCACGGATTCGTGCCGCGGAAGGCCAAGGACCGGAGGGTTTTGCTCGACGACATCGCGTTCGCGGAACACACCTCCGTCGTGTTTGAATCCCCGGAGCGTTTGGCCGATCTTTTAAAGGAGTTCGTGGCGCTCGTGGCTTCGGATCGCCAGGTTGTCGTGGCACGGGAAATGACCAAGATTCATGAAGAGTTTTACAGGGGAACAATGGCGGAAGCCGCACGCTACTACGCGGAGAACAAGGCGCGGGGAGAAGTGACCGTAGTGGTGTCCCCGCGGTCCCCGGCTGAGGAGACGGACAAGGTCGACGAGGCGGCCGCCCGAGCGTTGGCGCGGGCCCTTCTCGACGAAGGCCTCACTCTGAGCCGAGTTGCGCGAGAAGTGTCCTCCCGCCTCGGTATTGCAAAGAACGCCGCGTACGACGTAGTCCACTCGTTTGAGGACGAATCAGAGGAGTCGGGTTGAAGCGAGCCATCGCCAACGGAGTGCAGGAAGCACGGGGGATGCGTTCGTCATGCTCACTCTTCTTCTAGCGGCTCTTATGTCGGCCGGCGCGGGCGTCCGGCCCCATGTCGACTTTGGCCTGCCGCCCCTTGTCAGCCCGTGGGGCGTGGCGCCGGATTCGGTTCTCACCGTCACTCGTCTGCAGTACGAGGGTGGCGGGGATTGGTATGCGAACCCGTCGTCTCTGCCGAATCTCCTCACGGCCATTCGGGAACGAACGGGACTCCCGGTGTCGGCTTCGCCACAGACGGTACGCCCTTTGGATCCGTCACTGAGGGATCATCCCTACCTGTATATGACCGGGCACGGGAACGTGCGCTTCTCGCCTGAGGAGCGGACGGCCCTTCGGGAGTATCTCCTGGCCGGTGGCTTCCTCCACGCCGACGACAATTACGGGATGGACAAGTCGTTTCGCGAAGAAATCGCGCTGATCTTCCCGGAGTACGAACTCGCCGAGATTCCGCCGGAGCAGGCCGTCTTTCGGATGATGTACGACTTTCCTGAGGGGTTGCCCAAGATTCACGAACACGATGGAGAGCCACCCCAGGCCTTCGGCATCTTCCACGGGGGACGGCTGGTCGTTTTCTACACGTACGAGTCGGACCTCGGTGATGGCTGGGAGGATCCTGACGTCCACGATGACGCGCCA
>CAUZVZ010000059.1:0-16043 GCA_963583605.1 Gemmatimonadales bacterium UBA6960 | reverse complement strand
GCAGGAGGACCGCATCATCGAGATGGCGATCCTGAGAGTCTCTCCGCAAGGCGACGTCATGGAGCGGGTCAGACGCTTCAATCCAGGCATTCCGATTGCTCCGGAAGCTAGCGCCGTTCACGGGATCTCCGACGAGGACCTCGCGGACGAAGCACCCTTCTCAGCTCGTGCCAAATCGCTCTTCGACTTGATGGACCCCTGCGATCTAGGTGGCTTCAATATCCGCCGCTTCGACCTGCCGATGTTGATTGCGGAGTTCAAGAGAGCCGACCTCGACTTCGACCACCGGACCCGGCGGGTGATCGACATGCAGGGGATCTTTCACCGCGAGGAGCCGCGCGATCTCTCCGCGGCCGCGCGCTTCTACCTCGACCGGGAACACCAGGAGGCGCACACGGCTCTCGGTGACATCCGCACCACTGCGGCGGTTCTGGCCGCCCAGATCGAGCGTTATCCTCACCTTCCTCGGGACATGGATGGACTCCACAGCTACTGTGACGAAGTGCTCCCGATTCGCACCGCCGTCGAGCAGTGGTTCAATACGGAGGGCGCGGAACTGATTTTCCGGAGAGGCAAACACAAGGGGCGGCCACTCGCCGAAGTCGCGGCTCGCGAAGCGGACTACCTCGACTGGATGCTCAGGGCGGACGACATGGACGTGGAGGTTCTGGAGGTCGTCCGTGGGGCGCTCACCGCAGAGACGGCCGCAAGGACAGAGGGGGACGATTGAGACCAGCCATCGTACTCGCCGACTTCGTCGGGTCTAGCGTCTGGATTGCACTCGCCAGTCTCCTCCTTGCCCCTGCGGTGTCGATTGCGCAGACGGCATCCACGGACGGGACCGCCCCCATTAGCACGGCGCAGCTCGATGCCTTCCGTCCCCGCTTGATCGGACCGGCCGTAGCTGGAGGACGCGTGCACGACGTCGAGGCGCTTCCGGGCGACCCGTCCACGATTTTCGTGGCGTCGGCGTCCGGAGGCCTCTGGAAGACCACGAACCGGGGTCACACGTGGCGCAACGTCTTCTCGGATCAAGCAGTCAGCACGTTCGGGGACGTGGCAATCGCTCCCTCAGATTCCGACATCCTGTATGTGGGAACGGGTGAGCAGAACAACCGTCAGAGTTCTTCTTGGGGGAACGGCGTCTATCGGTCCGACGATGGAGGCGAGACTTGGCGGCACCTGGGATTGGTTGAGACACGTCACATCGGCAAGGTGCTGGTTCACCCTGGCGACCCCGACATCGCTTACGTGGCGGCATTGGGAAATCTCTGGAGCGGGAACGAGGAGCGGGGCGTGTATCGCACCCGCGACGGTGGGCTCAGCTGGGAGCGTGTTCTCTATGTGGACGAATTCAGTGGCGCCGTCGATCTGGTCATGGATCCCTCAGACCCCAGCATCCTTTATGCGGCAACGTACCAAAGGCTTCGCCGTGCTTGGGGCTTCAATGGGGGCGGACCCGGTAGCGGAATCCACCGCAGCGCCGACGGAGGCGAGACCTGGGCCGAACTCACGAACGGAATCCCGCAGGGGGACAAGGGCCGCATCGGACTCGCGATCTCCGAGTCGAACCCGCGCGTTCTCAATGCTCTCATCGAGCACGCGGACGGAGCCGAGCAGGGTACCTACCGCAGCGAAGACGGGGGCGCTACGTGGAGCAGGGTGAACTCCCTAGACCCGCGGCCCATGTATTACTCAGAGATCTTCATCGACCCCTCAGACGAGGAACGTGTGTACGTGCTAGCCACGTCCGCGTACAAGAGTGAAAACGGCGGACGTAGCTTCTCGGAGATCGCGGAACGACCCACCTACGACGTGGGCGTACACGCGGACCATCACGCACTGTGGATCGACCCCGGTGACCCCAACCATCTGTACCTGGCGGGTGACGCCGGTCTCTGGGAGACGTACGACCAAGGAGTCCGTTTCCGAAAGATCAACAACATGCCGATCGGGCAGTTCTACGCTATCGGCGTCGATAATCAGGATCCCTACTGGGTGTACCGCGGGATGCAAGACAACCACTCGTGGATGGGTCCGTCCGAGACGCGCCGTTGGATCGGCATCCTCAACGACGACTGGCAGCAGACCGGGTTCGGTGACGGCATGTATCAGCAAGTCGATCCCACGAACCATCGCTACGTGTACGCCAATTCGAACGGCGGCGGATATTACCGGATGGATCCCGAAACCGGTGACATGTCGGATATTCGTCCGCGGGCGCCTGAGGGGGAGCCGAACTACCGGTGGGACTGGGTTTCACCCAGCCTGGTGTCGCAGCACGATCCGGCCGTCGTCTACCTCGGAGGTAACCGGCTCTTCATGTCCCGGGACAACGGCGGCTCATGGACACGGGCCGAAGACCTCTCCCGCCAGCGAGATCGAGACGAACTCAAGTTGATGGGCGTTCGCGGTGGCGACATCGAAATTGCCCGCAACGACGGCACCTCCAGCTATGGAGAAATCACCGTACTCGCTGAGTCGCCTGTGGACCCCCAGGTCCTGTGGGTCGGCACGGACGACGGCAACCTCCAAGTGTCGCGGGACCGAGCTCTCTCTTGGACGGAGCGAAGCGGCAACGTGGGCGGCGTCCCTGACGGGACATGCGTGAGCCGTATCGTAGCGTCCCGATCCGGAGCCGGCACCGCTTATGTCGCGTTCGACGCTCACCGCGACGGGGACTTCGAGCCGTACGTATTCCGAACCACCGACTTCGGCCAGACCTGGACCTCTCTGGCGTCGGACCTTCCCACCGGCTCGGTAAACTCAATCGCGGAGCACCCGGACAACCCGAACGTGCTGTTCGCCGGCACCGAATGGGCCGAGCTGTCACATATTCCCACGACGCACGTCGACGATCTGGTCCTGCATCTGAGGGAGAAGGATCTCGTAATTGGAACGCACGGCCAAAGCGTTTGGATTCTGGATGACACGGGGCCACTGGCTGAGTGGACCACAGCGGTGGCCTCAGCCCCGGCGCATGTCTTCGGCATCCAAAGAGCGACTATCTTCAATTATAGAAAGGACACCTCGTATCGCGGCCAGGCTGAGTTTCATGGTACGAACCCCGTGGACGGCGCCCTCATCACGTACGCGTTGGGGCCGGGGAGGGGCGCGGCCACTCTTCGCATCACCAACGCCTCCGGGCGCCTGGTGCAGGAGCTCATCGTTCCGTCCGATCCAGGCATTCATCGCGTAAATTGGGACCTGAGGCACAGTATGGTGGACAGACCACAGGTTTGGATCCGGCACGACGACTCGCTGTTGGCCCGTCCGATCGGGACGAAGGGACCGTGGGTCTCGCCCGGAACGTATACGGTGACCCTGGAAGTGAGGGGCACTACGTTTACGCAGACGGTAGAAGTTCGCGGAGATCCGCTACTTTCCGTTACGCAGGCCATGTATGAGGAGCGAGAGGCATACCTTTTGCAACTCCTCGCTCTTGAGCGACGGATCGACGAGGCAAGGCCGGACTTGCAGTGTGGGCGGAACGCCGACCGGGACGAGACCGACGAGGGTCTCTGCGAAGTCCGGCGCCAAGCCGAACAGTTGATTGAAGCCCTGGGGGGACAAGAAGTGCAGCCGGGCTCGCTTCATCCGCCCACCCCGAAGCATATCGGACGAAAAGCGGCGATTGAGGACCGCCTCGACCGCCTTCTCCCACCCACCAGAGACGACCGCTAACGATGATGAACCAAAACGATGAGTAGTTTCCTGCTGAACGCGCACTCAGGCCTCCGCTACCTGATCCTCTTCGGGGGTGTCTTGACCGTTCTTTACGCGATCTACGGAGTGGCTTCGGGTCGAGCCTACGACAAAACGATAAGGATTTTGGCCTCCAGCTTTGTCGGAACCATACATCTACAGCTCCTTCTCGGGCTCGCTTTGCTGTTCTCCGGCATGTTCCAGCCAGCGCTGACAGGACACATCGTCATGATGTTTTTCGCGGCGGCGGCGGCGCAGATTCCGGTGTCGGTGATGCGCCGTCGGCCGGAGGAACTGAAGTCCTATCTGCCCCACGGCCTCGGCGCGCTCGCGGCGCTGGCTGCGATCGCGGCTGGGATCCTGGCCATCGGGCGCCCCATTGTCGGCTGATGCCTGGACCCTGTACGAAGACACCGGATGACCACGCTACCTGAGACCCAAACAGCTCCCGCCGACACCGCATCGCGGGACGGTCCCGACCTCGCCCTCGTGATGGGCGGCGGCGGCGCGAGAGCAGCCTATCAAGTTGGCTTTCTGTGTTATCTCGCCCGACAGTACCCGGATCTCAAGGTGCCTATTGTCACGGGTGTGTCCTCAGGCGGAATCAACGCCGCGCATTTGGCTTCTCATCACGGCTCCTTTGGACAAGCCGTACGGGAGTTGGTTTCCCTCTGGCAGCGCTTGACCGTAGAGGAGGTGTTTCGGGTCGACGCGCCCTCGTTGACCTGGATTGGTGTTCGCTGGATTTTCCAGCTTCTATCGGGAGGCGTGGGGGGTGCGGCCCGCGTACGGGGCCTGGTGGATACGACGCCCCTCAGGAACTACCTGTCCGAAGTGCTGCATGCCGTCGACGGCGAGCTGACGGGCATCCAATACAACTTGGCGCTGGGAAGGCTCAAGGCGGTCGCGCTGAGCACTTCGAGCTACACGACAGGGCAGTCGCTGACCTGGATCCAGGGACAGGACCTCCACGACTGGACACGCCCCCAGCGTCGTTCGCAGCAGGCCGTCCTGACCATCGATCATGTGATGGCGTCCTCAGCGCTTCCCCTTTTCTTTCCCGCCGTCCAGATCGACGATGAATATTTCGGAGACGGCGGCGTGCGGCTCTCAGCTCCACTTTCGCCCGCCATTCATCTCGGCGCGGAAAAAATCCTGGCGATCTCCACTCGGTACGACCGGACCGCAGCTGAGGCCCGGCTTCCCGAGGTCACCGGTTACCCTCCTCCCGCTCAGGTTCTGGGCGTCCTCCTCAACTCTGTGTTTCTCGACCTTCTGGATCAGGACGCAGCCCGCCTGGAGCGCTTGAACCACCTGCTCAGAAAAGTGCCACCCCAGGACAGGGACGGCCTCCGAACAGTGAGGTTGCTGGTCTTGCGCCCCACCGTCGATTTGGGGCGCCTCGCGAACGAGTTCGAGCCTCAGCTACCCAAGACTTTCCGCTTCCTCACGCGCGGCCTCGGTACCAGGCAGACCAAAAGTCCAGACTTTCTGAGCATGGTGCTCTTCCAGCCGGACTACATCAGCCGACTCATCGAACTCGGCGAAGCGGACGCTGAGGCCCGCGCCGATGAAATCCACGCCTTCATCCGAGCCGGAACAGCCAGTGCCGAAGCAGAAAAGCCGGATCCGACGATCTGACTTCTGCGGGGACTCGACCACCGCTCCTGAAACCACCAGCCCACGCTGAGTCTTTCGGCATTAGATTTAATGTATAGCGAGATTGAGAGCCGACTCCCCACCGGCCCGTAAACAGGGAGTTCCACGATGTCTCAAGAATCGAAGAACAGCCTCGCCACCGAGCAGGAAGCCCGCCAAGTGGCAGAGTCAGCTCGGGAAACTGAGTGGAAGAATAGAAGCTTCGCCCGTGGACTCTACAACGGAGAGCTGGACCTTTCCCTCGTCCATCCACTGCCTGAGCCGGATCCAGAGGTGGAGGCCCGCGCCAAACCATTCCTCGCAAAGCTGGAGGAATTCACCCGGACACACATCGACGGCGATGCCATCGATCGGGACCGGTGGGTGCCACAGGAAGTGCTCGACGGCTTGGCGAAGATCGGCGCGTTCGGGATCAAAATCCCCATCGAATATGGCGGACTCGGGCTCTCGCAGTATCAGTACAACAAGGCTCTGGCCATCGTGGGTAGCCGATGCGCATCCACCGGGGCGTTTCTCTCTGCTCACCAGTCGATCGGGGCCCCCCAGCCACTCTTGTATTTCGGCACGGAGGAACAGAAGCGGAAATACTTGCCCCGCCTGGCCGGAGGGGAACTGTCTGCATTCGCTCTGACGGAGCAGGACGTCGGTTCCGATCCGGCCAATCTCTCCACATACGCCGAGTTGTCCGACGACGGTGAGCACTGGATCCTGAACGGCACGAAGCTCTGGTGCACCAACGGACCCCGGGCCGACATCATCGTGGTCATGGCCCGCACGCCCGCGAGGGAGGGCGTGAGAAGCCGTCGGCCGATCACCGCCTTCATCGTCGAAACGGCGTGGGAGGGTGTCGAGGTCGTGCAGACCTGCTCGTTCATGGGGCTCAACGGCCTGTCCAACGGCGTGTTGAAGTTCGGCAACGTGAAAATCCCGAAGGAGAATCTGCTCTGGGGTGAGGGCAAGGGATTGAAGCTCGCGCTGATCACGTTGAACACGGGCCGCCTGTCGATTCCCGCATTCTGTGCCGGAGGAGCCAAAGCCGCACTGCTCGTGAGCCGCAAGTGGGCCGGCGAGCGCTTCCAGTGGGGAGCGCCGGTCGGCAAGCACGGAGCCGTCGCACAAATGCTGGGCAAGATGGCTGCCAATACCTTCGCGCTCGACTCCGTGGTGGAACTCACCGCCCTGATGGCCGACGCCAAGACGTTCGACATTCGTCTCGAGGCGGCCATCGCGAAGATGTGGAACAGCGAAGTCAGCTTCGAATTGTTCGACGACGCGATTCAGATCCGTGGAGGCAGGGGGTACGAGAGGGCCGATTCGCTGCGGGAGCGCGGTGAGCATCCCTATCCACTGGAGCGGGGCTTCCGGGACTCGCGCATCAACCTCATTTTCGAAGGGTCCAGTGAGATCATGCGCCTCTTTATCGCCCGGGAGGCTGTCGACAGTCACCTGAGCGTCGCCGGAGACCTGATCGATCCCAAGGCCCCCGTCGGCCGGCGCCTCGCGGCTCTGACCCGCGCGGGGCTCCACTACGCGGTGTGGTATCCGAGCCGCTGGCTCACATGGGGCCGGTGGCCCCGCTATAGGGAGTTCGGTCCGCTGGCCAAGCACCTCCGCTACGCGAATCGGACCGCCGGGCGCCTCGCTCGATCCATCTTCTACGCCATGATCCGCTTCGGCCCTGGCCTGGAGCGCAAACAGGCGGTTCTCGGTCGGATCGTCGAAGTCGGAGCCGAACTCTTCGTCATGGTGGCGACCACCGTGCGCGCGAAAGCGCTGGTTGACAAGAACCCGAGCGACCGGTCTCCGTACGAGCTCGCGGATCTGTTCTGCCGCCAAGCTCGGACGCGCATCAAAGAGCGTTTCCGCCACCTCTTTGCCAACAACGACGCCGCGACGTACTACGTCGCGCAGGAGGCGATGAAGGGAACGTTCGAGTGGCTGGAGGAGGGGTTGCTCACCACCGACTGGATGCCGAAGCCGGATAGTGGAGCCGCGGCCGAGAGTTCCCGAGAGGGTTTAGATTCAGCCGAGTCGCGGGTAGAGCCTAGCCCGGCTTAAGGCGGGACACGCTTAAAATACTGGCGCCGCATCAGGACGGGTGATCTTACGGCAGGGCTGGCTCGTGCGTCTGCGGGCGGTAGAGCCGATCGTACACTTCGCTCCGATCGAGTAACTCCGGGTGGGATCCCTCGTCGACGATTCTGCCTTGATCGAGAACGAGAATCCGGTCTGACCGGATCACCGTCGAGAGGCGGTGAGCGATCACCAGAGTGGTCCGCCCCCGCATCAAGCGCTCCAGCGCATCCTGGACCAGAGCCTCACTTTCGGAGTCGAGGCTGCTCGACGCCTCGTCGAGGATCAGGACGTTGGGTCGCTCCAGCATCACGCGGGCGATGGCGATCCGCTGCCTCTGGCCGGCGCTGAGCGTCACACCCCTCTCGCCAACGACCTGATCGTATCCGTCGGGGAAAGTTGCGATGAACTCGGCAGCGTGCGCGGCCCGGGCAACCTCTTCGATTTCCGCCTGGCTCGCATCGAGATTGCCGTAGACGAGGTTCTCACGGACCGTCCCGCCGAATAGCATGGGCTCCTGTGGAACGATCCCGATCCGGCTGCGCAGGTCAGCGAGAGCCAGTTCTCGAACGTCGATTCCGTCGAACGTGACCGATCCCTCTTCGACATCGAAAAAGCGCGGAATCAGGGAGGCAAGCGTGCTCTTGCCGGATCCGGAGCTCCCGACGAGAGCCACTGTCGCTCCCTCCTCGAGAACGAGATCGATGCCGTCCAAAACCCGAGGGAGGTCGGGCTCGTAGCGGAACACGACCCCCTCGTAGCGGACCGCGCCGCGCCCCGGGGTGGGTAACGGCCTGGGGTTGGTGGGCGACTCGATGGCCACGGGGTGGTCCAGAATCTCGAAGATGCGCCGCGCTGCGCCGGCGGCCTCTTGGAGGTTGCCCCAAAATCCCGAGAGGGACGTGATCGCGCCCGAGATCGTGACGGCGTAGAGGAGGAAGGCCACGAGGGTCCCCGGGCTCAACTCACCCGCCAAGACAAGGCGCCCTCCCTCCCACAGCACCATGACCACGGCGCCAAACGCCGCGAACGTGACCGCCCCCGTAAGGCTGGCTCGTGCCATCGCTCTGCGGAGTCCTTCGTCACGCGCCTGGTTGACCGCTCCCACGTACGCCTCGGTCTCGAAAGGCTCACGTGTAAAACTCTGGACCGTGCGAATCTGAGTGAACACCTGCTCCGCCCTCGAAACCGCATCGGCTAAGCGATCCTGAATCCGCGTGCTCAGACGCCTCACCCTGACCCCGAAGAACCAACCCACCAGGGCCGCGAATGGAATCGCGGTCAGCGTCACCAGGGTGAGCCGCGGATGGGTGATGGTCACCAACACCAACGCCCCGATCAGGAACACGCCCTGGCGAATGATCTCCGGAATGCCGAAGCGAAGAACCCCTTGGATTAGGCCCGAGTCCGAAGCGAGCCGGGAAGAGAGTTCGCCGACTCTTCGGCTCGCGAAGAATCCGGGCGGCTGATAGACCAGCCCGCCGAAAAGGTCCCGTCTTAGATCAGCCACGACCTTCTCCGATACCGCAGCCGTCAGATAGCTTTGAAAAAAATTGATCACCGCCAACACGGCGAACAATGAAAGCAGCCCGATGGCGACTCGGTTGAGGAGAGCGGAATCTCCAGCAAGAAACGCGGCGTCAAGAAGTTCCCGGACAACCAGCGGGAACGCCAAACCAATGCCCACGCTGAATAACATCAGGACACCGGCCAGCAGAAGCGATGCCCGGTAGGGACCCAAGCGGGGGCTCAACCGCCGGAGAAACCCGAGGGGCCCCTTTGGGGTCAGGCGCTCTCGGTGCGACATTTGAGCGCCCTTTTAGCTAATCGATCCATGGATGTACGGGTGACCTATCGTCGAGAGGGTGATGCCAATCCGACATCTCGGCAAGAGTCCGGAATGAACACAGCACAACATTATAGAGCATTTTACATTACGACGGTGTGGACCCTCGGGTTGGTGTTTCTCGGCAGCGTCGTTCACGCCACGGAGTCGAGCCTCGCTTGCCCCGATTGGCCCACTTGTTATGGGACGCTGTTCCCCGAAATGACGGGCGGCGTTTTCTGGGAGCACCTGCACCGCCTCGTCGCCGGAGGCCTCGTTCTGATCTTCGCCGCCGCAACGTATATGGCCTGGAGACCCGAAGCCCATCGCCCAATGATTCGTAAGTGGGCGCTCGCCGGAATCGGTCTCCTTCTGGTCCAAAGCCTCTTCGGCGGGCTCACCGTGCTCATGAGACTTCCGGATGCCGTTTCGACCACACATCTCGCGTTGGCGTTCCTCTTTCTCGCCTTGGTGACGGGCTTGACGGTCGTCACCTCTCCGGGGTGGGTCGGGGGAGGTGGCGCCAGCAAGCAACTCGTAGGACTGCGGACCCTGGCGGTGTCCGGTGCGGCACTCACGTTTGTCCAGTCGGTCCTCGGAGCCGCTGTCCGCCACATGGACGCGGGGTTAGTGTGTCCGGACGTTCCACTTTGCCTGGGGCAGTGGATTCCGCCTCTACAGACCGCGACCGTCGCAGTGCACTTTGGCCATCGATTCACCGGGTTACTCCTCTTGATTACGTTGATGGCGCTCACGGTTCGGGCCGTACAGAAGCTGAGTCCTTGCACCGCCCGGACTTTGGCGATCTCAGCGGGCGCGCTCGTGACACTCCAGGTGCTTCTCGGTTTCTTCTCCGTGTATACGCGGCTGGCCGTCCTACCCGTGTCCTTTCACACGCTTCTTGCTGCGACACTCCTTACCCTTGCAGTCGGTGTGGCCGTGATGACGTGGGCACCCGGGAACGGCTCGGG
Organism: Gemmatimonadales bacterium UBA6960; assembly: GCA_963583605.1. Lineage (GTDB taxonomy): Bacteria > Gemmatimonadota > Gemmatimonadetes > Longimicrobiales > Gaopeijiaceae > UBA822. Next base: position 5,810 of record CAUZVZ010000059.1, on the reverse strand, counting down.
CGAGCCCTCCGAAACCGGAATGGCAGTGAATGGAGACTGAGGCGCTCGGAGCCCTACTGGCGCGAATCAATGCAACGCTGAATCTCTCTAGTGGAGTCCTACTCATGATCGGGTGGGTCTTCATCCGCAGGGGGGACGTCCGTCGCCATCGCCTGAGCATGTTGGGGGCGGTCACAACGTCCAGCCTGTTCCTGATCTTCTACGTCACGCGCTTCACCATCACCGGCACGCATGCTTTCGCAGGCGTGGGCGTGGCAAAGACCGTCTACCTGGGCATTCTCTTCTCCCACATAACCTTAGCCATTTTGATCGTCCCCTGCGTCCTTCGCCTCCTATACCTCGTCTGGAGGGAGCGCTTTCAGGACCACCGCCGCCTGGCCCGCTGGGTCTTCCCCGCCTGGCTCTACGTGTCCATTACCGGCTTTGTGGTCTACATCATGCTCTACCACGTGTACGGTTATGTTTAGTGTGGTGATCGGCTTGGTCTTAGGCCTCTCAATCCCCCTCGCGGCGCAGGACCGTCCAGCCCAGGTGCCCGAAGACTCTGTCCTGACCTTACGGGAGTTGAGGGTCGAGGTCGTGCGCCTCCGGACCGGGTCCGTACCCGTCGCAGACGTGCCGTTCCCGGTTCAGATCATCGCGGGATCCGACGTGCAAGGGGCGGCGGGCTCGTCCATCGCCAACGCCCTGGCGGGCTCGTCCGGAGTCAGCTTGACCAACCAGACCGGTAGCCCCTCGCAAGCCGATATTCGCCTTCGCGGCTTCGCACTCTCCCCCATCGTCGGCGTCCCGCAAGGCGTGAGTGTGTTCGTCGACGGGGTGCGGGTGAATGAAGCCGACGCATCACAGGTCCATCTCTCGTTGATCCCCGGAGGTGCCGTCGACCGCGTGGAGTTGATCCGGGGCTCAGTAGGAGCGTTCGGAAAGAATTCCCTGGCCGGAGCACTCAACATCGTGACGCGGCGAGGCGGGGAACGCTCCCTTGAGATGGACGTGGAGAGCGGGTCCTTCGGGTTGCTGAGAGGAACGGCTAGAGCATCCGAATCCGTCGGTAACTTCGATGGATTCGTTGCGGCGTCCTATGACCGGTCGAACGGTTGGAGACAACTGAGCCGCACGGTGGAGCGCAGCCTCTTCGCCAAGATCGGTTGGCGCGGAGAGGATACAGACGGGTGGCTCTCCTATTCGTTGGCATCCCACACCCTGCAGGGTCCAGGCCCTTTGCCCGAATCCTGGCTGGCCGGTGGTCCACTCCCCACCAACATCATCGACCCCCCTCACGATCGCCGGGAACTCCAGTACACAGGAGACACCGGCGATACCTTCGTTCCCCTCCTTCATTTTCTTAGCGGGCGAGTCGAGCGCCGAATCGCTGATGGTTGGAGTCTTCAGGCGAGCTCACACGCGCGTTTGGCCGACTTCCGTCAAGCGAACGACAACATCACCGAGCCCAATGCGCTGGGCCTCACGGATATCCACACCGTGGGTTCCGCCGCGCAGATCAGCTACGAGCCAACAAATCGCTTCATGGCGACTTCCGGGGTCGAGTGGACGCGGAACGATGTGGAAATCAAGATCCGGGAGCTACCCAACCAGGTGTTTCCAACGATCGTACCGGCGACGACTGAGCATCTTGAGACCAAAGAAAACAATGTCGGCGCGTTCGGTGAGATCTGGTGGAGGGCACGCCCAACTGTCTCGCTGTACGGCTCTCTTCGCTTCGATCATGTCAGACTCCCGGTGCAGGACCTTCTCGATCCATCTGGGAGTGGCCGAAATACGTTTTCTCAGTTATCTGGCGGGGTCGGCATCAGCAAGCATCTCGACCAAACTTGGAGTGTCTTTGCGAGCTATGGTCACGCATTTCGCGCACCTGTGATTCTGGAAGTCATGTGCGCCGATCCGGCGGACCCGTGCCAACTCCCCTTTGAGCTCGGACCCGACCCTCCATTGGAAGCCGTCACCGCGGACACCTGGCAAGCAGGGTTTCGAATGCTCAAGGACCGAGCCCAGGCCGAAGTCGCGGCATTCTGGTCCGAGGTCCACGACGACATTTTCAACATCACCGATCTGGATACGCCCACCCGCGGGTTCTTCACGAATCTCGACCGCACCCGCCGCGTGGGGGCAGAAGCCTCGCTGGCGCTCGTTCCTCTTGCGACAGTCACGCCCCTTACCATCAACGCGGCTGCGGGCTGGACCCGAGCGACGTTCCAATCGGAGGCCGTCCTGTCGGCACCTTTCCTTGATGATGGAGGCGACGGGCCCGCGGACCCCGATGACGGAAGCGGTCCGACCGCACCCGCGGTCGGGCCAGGAGACCGATTCCCAATGGTTCCAAGCCTTACAGCGAGCATCGGTCTGCGTTACGACACGAATGGAAGCGCCCTTGAGATGACCGGGAGCTGGGTAGGCGAGCAGTTTCTGGTCGGAGATGAGGGGAACAGCGCGAGATACGGCAAGCTCAGCGGGTACGGAATCTTGGACGCGAGCGTAGAGCAGACTGTCGGGGCCGTATTGTTCTACCTGAGAGCTTCCAACCTCCTCGACAACGACTACCGAGCCTTCGGCATCCTGTCCGGAAACGTGCGCGGACCGACCATGGAGGTGGAACGGTTCCTCACGCCCGGCCATCCGAGACGTTTGACCGCAGGGATGAGGATTCGCATGCAGAAGTGAGGGTTGTGCCAGAATCGAGGGTTACGCCAAGGGAACTGAGATCTCCACTTCCGCGCCCCCCCCAGGACGATTTCGTAAGTGGATGGCTCCCCCTTGAAGCTCCACGGCCCGCTGAGCATGCGAGAGGCCCAGCCCCAACCCCCCTTCCGAGGTCGTATAGAAGGGGTCATACGCCCTCAACAACGCCTCGGCGGAGAACCCCGGGCCCTCGTCCTGGATAAGCACTCGGCCCCACTCTCCATCGCTCGAGACCATCGACACCAAGCCTTTGCCATCACCGAAAACCGCGGCGTTGTGAAGGATGAGATACAGTGCGTCGAGCAGTGCATCGGGATTCAACCGGACCGGGACCGGGCCCTTGGACGAGAAAAGTACGGAAATGTCCAATTCCGATTCGTAAGCCTGGACAGCATCCTTGACGATTCGGGTAAGATCGTCCTCTCTGATCTCTCCCGCCGGATCCTCCAGGAAGAAGTGCAGATCATCAATCGCGGCCACGGCTTCCTCAGCCGATCGCCGGAGTGACAGGCTACGGTCCTGAAAGGCCGCGGCAAGCGGACCGTCCACGTTCTCACGCAAGTAAGCCCCGATGCGAGAAAGTGCCAGGCGGAATGCCGCGTCGGTGGCTTCGCCGGGCGCAGAAGAACGGGCAGGCGCGCCGCCCGCGCTCCGACCCGTCATTCTTCCCAAGAAGAATCCCACGACGACGGCGACCACCGCCGTAACTGCTCCAACTGTCAATACATCCATGCTTTCCCCAATGATCGTGAATCGCCCTGCATCTTTACTGAATCCCCCACCGACAGTACGCTCCCCCACGGGCCTCGCACACGATGTGCGCGATGGTCGGCGGGTCCTCGATCGACGCGCTCAGCGTCGCTGAGCAGAGGCCCGACACCAGAGAACAGGCGTTTCCCCCGGCGTCGCTTTGCATGAACAGGAGTGAACGCCCCTCCAACACGAACTCGCCGTCCGCGAAGCCTCCGACGCGGCGTCCGAAGAGCGCCTGGAGCCTCTTCCTTACGCGGCGTCTCGCCAGGGCCATACCCAGCCTGCGTGGCATAACCCTCAGTCGACGCGGCAGCTTACCAGCCAGCCTGGCGCCGACTTCCAGAAAGACCGCCCTCGCGTCGGCCCTGCGTACCACGAGCCGGACCAGATCGACGAACTCCTCGTCCGAAATCTTGTGGCCCTTCTTCGTATCCTCCTGATAGTTCCGTATCCGGCGCTCCACCACATCACTCAGTCCCAACCTGCGCGGCATCGTGATGGATGTGTCTTCCTCCTCGAAAACTTCGAAAGGCCGATCACTCGCCTTGATGACCTCGAGAAACGTGAGGGCGACCAAGGACGACACCCGCCGGCGCGTACTGACGCTGGATTCAGTTATTGGGGTTTGCTCAATATGGTGGTCGGTCACTGATGATTTTACTCGTCTTGTGCCGGGACGGTTACCTCTCCGACGGGGCGGGGCCCGTCAATCTCGCAGGCCGCTGCTCACCCGGCAACGCGGGGGTGGTGCCCTGCGCTGGACAGATCCCCGACGGGCGACAATGTTTCATGTTCGTGCTCGCCCCTCAAATCCACATCCGGGGCTCCAAACGGGCCCGCCCTTGAGGGTAGGATCGGGACGGATCATATTCCGACTGAGGGTGAGAATCATTATCGGGTGAGGTCGATCCTCCCTACCATCGGCCTGAGCCCGTCGGGATGCATATGGGAAGGCCTCAGATGGGCGACAATGTTCGGAGGGGTTGGAACGAGGAAGCCCTCGACATGTTGAGTGACGAGGAGCTCGTCGTCGCCCATCTCCAAGGCCGAAACGGTGCGTTCGAGGATCTCTACGATCGATACCGCGACAGGCTCGTGCATTTCGTTACTCGCAAGACCGGGGATGGGGACCAGGCACAGGACCTGGTTCAGGAGGCCTTCATCCGAGTGACGCGGCACCTCCACCGGTTCGACACCTCGAAGAAGTTCTCGACCTGGGTGTACACGATCGCCAGCAATCTCTCCAAGAATGAGCTCCGCAATCGGTCACGGAGCCCCTTGGTTCTCTTCCAGCGGCTCACGAATAGTTGGGACGATAGCCACCGCCCCATCGAGTTCGAGGATTTCCGGATGAGGCCCGACGATCTTTATCGGAAGCGTTTTCTTAAACGCCTCGTGGAAGACACCGTTCAGGAGTTGCCAGAACATCATCGGTTGGTGTTCCAACTGCGCGAGCTGGAAGGGAAGAGCTACGAGGAGATCTCCGAAATCACCGGCGTCAACCTCGGGACGGTAAAGAGCAGGCTGCACCGCGCGCGGAATTCCTTCGCCCAGAGGATTGAACCGTTCCTCAACTAGTAGCGCGGCGTGGCCGGAACACCTCTGGATCACCACACTAGAACGGCAAGCCGAACTATGTTCGACAACCTACGCCAGGCTTTCCGCGAAGCGATCGACAACTTCAAGGATGAGCTGGGTCGGGACGACGTTCCTGAAACAGTGAGCCGCCTTCTTCGCGAAATGAAGCGAGAGGCCGCGGATACGAAGGCTGAGATCCGACGACTCGAGGAGGCCATCCGCAGCGCGATCAAGAGAGCAGAAAAGGAGAAGAGCGACGAAAAGACGTGCCGCCGCCGGGAAAAGTTGGCCCTCGACATCACGGATGAGGACACCGCTCGGGTAGCCCGCGAGTATGCGGAGAAGCACGAACACCGCCGAAGTGTACTCGAGCATAAAGCTCTCGCGTTGAAGGACGAGCTGGACATGCGAGAGGAAGAGTTCTTGGAGATGGTCGAGGCCATCAAGGATGCGGACAAGAACCGCGATACACTCGCCGCCACCGCCGGACGAGCGTCCGCCCGCAACTCCATAGACGAGGCGGACGACCTATTCTCCCAGTTGGACCGGATCGCCGACGAAATCGGGGCCGACGAAACCCAGCAAGAGGCCCGCAGCGAGGTAGACGATCTGCTGGACGATGGGCCTGACCGTTTTGAAAGCCGTCCTGAGCCGGAGGACATCGACGTGGATGCCCGGCTCGAAGCCCTCAAGCGAGCGATGGGAGAGAAGGATTAGTGCGGCGCTACCACACTAGGTAGCGTCCTGCGCGGCGAACCCTTTAGATTCCCTGCCTAGAGGAC
>CAUZVZ010000058.1:0-16545 GCA_963583605.1 Gemmatimonadales bacterium UBA6960 | reverse complement strand
AGTGCGAGACAGCCCGTACCCGGCGAAGAACCGCGTAAACCGTGCTCCAGGGAGCAAGAAGCCCAAACGAAAGGCGCCGCCCGTGCGGCGCCTTCTGCCGGAAGCGAACGAAATGAACCGGTCCCGAGCATTGAACAGGTTAACGCTTGCAGTGACGAGAGACCCGAAAACGCCGGGGTCTGAGTAGCTGAGAGTTTGGTTGTTTTGGTACTTACCGAAGTCCCACCTCATGGCTCCAGACTTGCCCTTCCCTAAAAGATTGGGTTGATCATACCCGATGAAACCGGAAAGGCCGCCGGTGCCGCCGCCGACGGACGTGCCGAAATTCACCGCTCCGGTAGGTTTTTCCGTCACGACGAACGTGACATCCACGTCCCCGTCCCCGTTGGGAACAATGGAGGGCACGTCCATCGGCACTTCGAAGAAGCCCAACGATGAAATGCTCTGAAAACTCTGGATGATCCGTTCCTGCGAATACACATCCCCTGGAAGGATGAAGATCTTGTCGCGAATCACCCCCTCATAAGTGTACTCGTTCCCTTCGATGTTGACCCGGCCGATATACGCTTGCGGACCCTCCTCGATCGCCCACCCGACATCCACTGTGGGCGCGTTGTCCTCCTCATTTGGGTTCTTCCTTACGAAGGGGACGATCTGGGAGTAGAGGTATCCCTCGTTCTGATACCGTTCCGCTACTTCACTCGTGGCCGTCAGGAAACGGGAATTGTCGAAAATGGGGAGTTCTTCATCGTCATCGTCCGAATCTGCACCCCCAAAGAGCCCGGTTCGTTCACGCTGGAAGCTCTGTTCGAGTTCCGCGGTCGAGAATTCGCTGTTGCCCCTGATGGTGAATTCTCGAAGCAGGTATTGCTCGCCTTCGTTCACGGAAATATCGAGCCGTGTTTTGCCGGTTGAGGGATCCGTGACCAAAGAGTCTCCCACCACCTCGAAGTCGAGAAAACCTCCGGCAGCGTAGAAATCCGGAAGACCAACCTCCAAGTCCTCGTCGAATATGTCACGATCGTACGAACCGGACCACCACCACATGAATCCCTCTGGCTGGACGGACATGGCTCCACGCAGTTCAGCGTCGGTGAAATACGTATTTCCGCTGAACGTGACATCCGCGACCGTGATGCGTGTACCCTCCTCGACATCGAGGAACAGGATGATCTCCTTCTCACGATCGGGGACGCGCTCGACACGTTCGGTGATGTTCCCGAACGGAATGCCCTCTTCGGACAACCCGGTGCGAATCAACGCCATCACCTCAGACACGGCTCTCGATGAATAAGGGAATCCGGGCTGAAGTCTGGAATCCCTGGTGACGTCACCTTGATCTATGCTGGTCAAGCCCGTGATGGCGACGTTCCGAAGAAGATCCTGTTCGTCCACTACCCAGATAAGGGTCACCCGGTCACCAATGTCGCCCTCTACGCGAACCTGAATGTCCTTGAACTGCCCGGTCGCCCACATCAGCTTGGTCGCTCGCTGGATGTCGAAGATCGTATAGGCGGAGCCTCGGATCAGGCCGCCCATGGCGATGATGGTGAGGTCGGCCTGGCGGACGTTTCCTGTCACCTCCACCGAGTCGACTACGACCGGCTCGAGCCCGGCATTCGGCAACTGGGCGTGTGCGTGGTCGGCTGGAAAGAGGGCCGCCAGCGACACCAATAGCCAAATCGGGGCGCGGCGTGCGACACGCGAACGGAATGACTGATTCACGATCGGGGTACCACCGCTCAGGTTTTGGATCGCGATGCCACGGCCATGGTGAGGCCCTCGCCGTCCTCATTGACATCAACGACGATCTCATCCCCCGGGGAAAACTCGGCGGTCAGGATCTTCTCAGAGAGTGGATCCTCCAGGTATCGCTGGATGGCGCGGCGCAGTGGACGCGCCCCGAACTTCGGGTCGAAACCCTTGTCCACCAAGAAGCCGGTCGCGGCTTCGGAGAGCGACAAGGTGAGGTCCTCCTCCGCCAGCCGTTCGTCGATCTCTCTCATGAGGATGTGAACGATCTGTCCGATCTCGTCACGGTCGAGCGTGTGGAATACGATGGTCTCGTCCACCCGATTGAGGAACTCCGGATTGAACGCCCGCTCGATCTCGTCACGTACCTTGGCCTGCATCACGTCGTACGAGGTCTTCTGCTCACCATCGTGGAACCCGAGACTGCCACCCTTGGAAATGTCTCTGGCTCCTAGGTTGGACGTCATGATGAGGACCGTATTCTTGAAGTCGACCACCCTGCCGTAATTGTCCGTGAGGTGCCCCTCGTCCAGCACCTGAAGCAGGATGTTGAACACATCTGGATGCGCTTTTTCGATCTCGTCGAGCAAGACCACCGAATATGGACGGCGTCGGACCGCCTTCGTGAGGGCTCCGGAATCTTCGTATCCCACGTACCCTGGAGGCGCGCCGATCAAGCGCGACACGGAGAACTTCTCCATGTATTCACTCATATCCACGCGGACGAGGGCTTCTCTATCGGCGAAGAGAAACTCTGCCAGGGCCCGAGCGAGTTCCGTCTTCCCCACGCCCGTCGGTCCAGAGAAAATAAAGGATCCGATCGGACGCTGAGGGTTCTTCAGGCCGGCACGGCTCCTTCGGATGGCTCTCGAAATGGCAAGGATGGCATCGTCCTGGCCAACCACGCGCTTGTGAAGCTCATCTTCCATGTGGACCAGGCGCTCAGTCTCAGCCTGTTGGAGTCTCATCACCGGGACCCCTGTCCACCGGCCTACGATGAATGCGACATCGTCGGATTCGATTTCGGGGCGGTGCTGTTTACGCTCCTCCTCCCACTGTTCTTGCTCAGCCCTGATCCGATCTTGAAGCGCTCGTTCCTCGTCCCGGAGTTCGGCGGCCCGCTCGAAGTCCTGGTCCCGGATGGCCCCTTCCTTTCGGTCAGCGATCTCAGCGAGTTCCTCTTTCAGTTCCTCGACTTGCGGAGGCGGTACCTGCGCCGCGATGCGCGCGCGCGCGCCCGCCTCATCAATGACGTCGATGGCTTTGTCCGGGAGGAACCGGTCGGTGATATAGCGGTCAGCAAGCTTAGCGGATTGCCGGAGTGCCTCATCGGGGATCACGATCCGATGATGGTCCTCGTAGTGCTTCCTCAGACCCTGCAGGATCTCCACGGTCTCATCGACGGACGGTGGCTCTACGATGACGGGCTGGAAGCGGCGCTCGAGGGCACCGTCCTTCTCGATGTACTTCCGATATTCGTTGAGCGTCGACGCACCGATACACTGAAGCTCCCCACGAGACAGCGAGGGCTTGAGCATGTTGGAGGCGTCGATGGCGCCTTCCGCCGCACCGGCTCCCACGAGCGTGTGAAGCTCGTCGATGAAGAGAACGACGCCCTGATTCTGTAAAATTTCGTTCATCACGGCTTTGAGCCGTTCCTCGAACTGACCACGGTACTTCGTGCCCGCGATCACCGCCGCCATGTCGAGGGCCAGGACCCTGTTGTCCTTCAGGGCTTCAGTCACCTCATTGCGTGAGATGAGTTGGGCCAGCCCCTCTACGATGGCAGTCTTGCCCACGCCGGGCTCCCCGATGAGCACCGGGTTGTTCTTCTTCCTACGACAGAGGATCTCCACCACACGTTCGATTTCGGTTCTTCGGCCGATCGTGGGATCCAGCTTCCCTTGTCGGGCCAGGTCGGTCAGGTCTCGGCAGAAGTGGTCGAGCGCCGGGGTCTTCGACTTCTTGTCCCCCTTCCCCGCCGGTGGGGTGAACGTGCCCCCCCCGATTCCCGCGGGCTCCGCCGGACCCACGTCGGACCCGAGCACTTTGAGGGTCTCCGAGCGGGCCTCTTCCATACCGATACCCAGTGAGTTGAGGACCTGGGCTGCGATTCCTTTTTCTTCCCTCAACAATCCGAGGAGGAGGTGCTCCGTGCCGACGTAGGAGTGACTGAGCTCTCGCGCCTCAGCCATCCCGAACTCGAGCACCTTCTTGGCTCGCGACGTGTAAGGGAGTTCACCGAGCGCAATCGTGGCCTTCCCCTTCTTCACCGACTCCTCGACTTGTTCGTGAATCTGGTCGAGGTCGACGTTCAGGTTCGTGAGCACGGCCGCGGCTACGCCTTCGCCCTCACGGATGAGGCCGAGGAGGATGTGCTCAGTACCCACATAGTCGTGCTGGAGCCGTATCGCCTCTTCTCTGGCCATCGCCAGCACTTTTCGGACCCGGTCGGTGAAATTGTAGTTCATGCTTTCAGTTTTTATTCCTCTGCCGGGGAATCGGCCTCTTCGATCCCGTCATCCGGGGCCACCGGCCCCTCTTTCGACAAGATCTTTCTCACATAAGCCGCCCGATGCGCATCACACTCTGAGGGCGGAAGATCGCGTCCAGCCGCTTCTTCAAGATGGGCCGTTTGCGTGAAAATCATAAGCTTGTTGAGCGTGTATACCCGGAGTTCCGGTAGGAGTTTCAGGCCTACTCCAAGGCGAATTCCGGACAATAAATTCATCAGTTCTTCTAAAGAAAGAGACCTGGCATACCGCAGGAGACCATATGCACGCCAGATTTTGTCCTCCGTCACCTGGGGCGCATCCCGCAGGAGCACTTGCCGGGCCTGATCCTCGTACTGAATCACCTGCCTTACGATCTTGTCGAGGTGTTCGATGAGTTCTTCTTCGCTTTTGCCGAGCGTCGTCTGGTTCGAGAGTTGAAAGAAATTTCCGACCACCTCAGAGCCTTCGCCATAAAGGCCGCGAAAAGTGAGACCGACTTGCCCGAGGCCTTGGAGCACCTTTCCGATTTCCTTGGTGAGGACCAGGCCCGGGAGGTGCACGAGAACCGATGCGCGAAGCCCACTGCCGACGTTGGTGGGGCACGTGGTCAGAAAGCCGAATTCGTGATGGTACGCATAAGGGAGCTCCTGCCCCAACTCCTCATCCAGTCTATCGACAAGATTCCACGCCTCCTTGAGGTGGAGCCCGGATACCAACCCCTGGATGCGGAGGTGGTCTTCCTCGTTCACCATCACACTGAGGGGATCTTGGGCGGCGAGCAGAACCGCGGTGGCACGCGAGGGACCGGCCTTCACATCGCCAAGCAACTCCCTGGATGCGAGTCGCCGTTCGAGAAGCATCCCTCGGCTTCGGTGATCCAGACCCGGTAGCTCGAGCAAAGTGGATCCGGCGAGGAGTTCGACCTTGGTCGTCGCTCGGCGGGTCTGATCGAGGACCGCCTCGCGGTCGTTGACCCGTGCTCGAGGTCCGAACGCGTGTCCCTGCAGATTGCGAGCGAGTCGAATCCGGGTAGAAAGCACGACGCCGGCATGATCTCCACTCGCGTCGAGCCATCCGAGGCCGTGATTCGGAAGCGTATGAAGGTCACTCATCGTGTGTCATCAGCTCCCGGACGGTTCCATATCTCGGATCTTGTCACGAAGCCCGACGGCCCTCTCGAAATCCTCCGAGTCCACCGCGCGCTGGAGTTTGTGACGGAGGACCTCCACCTGCTTCTCCATGTCCGATGCGGCTGGATCCGGAGGTAGATAGACCTTACCCACGTGCTGGGTACTTCCGTGCACACGCCGGAGAAGCCCTCGCAGATAGGATTCGTAGGTCGTGTAGCAGTGCGGGCAACCCAGCCGGCCAGCTTCGCGGAAGTTTTCGAACGTAAGGCCACAGAACGAACATGGACCCAACGCCTCAGGAGGATCTTCGGATCCCGGTGCGTCGGTGAGTTGGGCCAGGAATCCGGTGAGAGGAAAGCTGGTGGGCTCCTCACCTCCCTCGACACCCTTCACGGCTGCGCATTTCTCACAGAGATGCGAGGTTGTCATCTCGTTGTTTACGATCTGCGTGAGGTGCACGACGGCGTCGGTGGCGCCACACTGATCGCAAGGTTGTTTGGCCTCCTCGCCTTTCATCGTCCGTCAGGCTAGAGCGGCTTCGTGAAGCCGGCCGTCCCTCAACTCGAGGATTCGGTCGGCTCGACGGGCCAACTCCCGGTTGTGCGTCACCAGAACCATGCTGAGACCCTGGCTCGTCCGGAGGCGAAACAGGAGGTCGTGCAGCTCCTCACTCGTCTGCGTGTCCAGGTCGCCCGAGGGCTCGTCAGCAAGAAGCAGTGGCGGTTCGGCTGCAAGGGCGCGCGCAACCGCGACGCGCTGCTGTTCTCCACCAGAAAGCTGAGTGGAGCGATGGGACGCCCGATCGTCGAGGCCGACCTGCGTGAGCAAGTCCCGCGCTCTCTCCTCCGCGGCCGCTCGCGGCCATCCGGAGATCGAACAAGGCATCATCACATTCTCCAACGCCGTAAACTCTCGAAGGAGGTGGTGGAACTGGAAGACGAACCCCACGCCCCGGTTTCGCATTCGTGCGAGTGCATCCCCATCCGCCTCCGATAAGTCGCGACCTCCGAGGAGGACGTCGCCGGTCGTAGGACGATCAAGCCCACCTAATAAATGTAAAAGCGTGGACTTCCCCGCCCCACTACTTCCCACGATCGCGACGGTCTCCCCTGAGGCAACTCGAAGATTTACCCCTACCAATATAGGGAGTTCACCGCCGTCACCGCCGACGAATACCTTGCCCAGTGCCCGGGCCTCCACGGCGGGGGACGCGAGATCACGCGCTGGCACGTCTGGCTCATTCATGTCGGATCGCCTGGACGGGCTGAAGCTGAGACGCCTTCAGTGCGGGATAGATCGTGGCCAGGAAGGCGATGAGGAGGCTGCCGCTCACGATCATCACGACGTCGGTCGCGTGGATCGAAACCGGTAGCTTCTCGACGAAGTACACTTCTGCCGGGATGGTGATGACCTCGAAGGTGTCCAAGACCCAAGAGATCGCCAATCCGAGTGCGGTGCCCAGAGCGGTACCGATGATTCCGATGGCCAGACCCTGGAGCATAAAGATTCGCAGAATCATGCGGTCCGTCATTCCCATCGACTTGAGAATGCCGATTTCTCGGGTTCGGTCCACGACGACCATCACCAGAGTGCTCACGATGTTGAAAGCGGCGACAACCACGATCAACGTCAGGATCAGGTACATGGCGAGTTTCTCGAGCTCGAGCGCCGAAAAGAGCGCCCGGTTCGTCGTACTCCAACTGATCGCATAGAAGTCGCTGCCGAGCGTACTCTGAATCGAGTCCGACACCGCTAACGCTCGATCCGGATCTTCGACCCGCACCCCGAGCCCAGACACCTGGTTGCCCGCCAGGATACCCAGCTGTTCCTGCGCCGCCTCGATCGGCACATAGATGTTCTTGACGTCGTAGTCGTACATACCGGTCGTAAACATCCCCGTGACTTCATACTGACGCATGCTGGGTGAGGGCAGCCCCATCACATCCACGGTGAGGTTCTCGAAAGCGATCAGTGTGAGTGTGTCGCCGTTGAAGACTTGCATCCGCGCTGCCAGCCGGCTTCCCATCAGGACGGGTGGGAGCCCCGACTCAGTCGGACCGAGGTCGTGAGCCCCCTCCTGGATCCGGGCCTCCATCTCGGTAACAGCGGGCCCCTCGAGATCGAGAGCCACACCGTACATGTCTGCGGACTGGGAATACCTCCCTCGAAGGGCGGTGACCGTCGTGAGAACCCAGGGGGCGATGGCCTCGACGCCTTCGATCTGGCGGACTCGATCCGCCACCGTTTCCCAGTCGTCCATCCGCAGACTGCTGCCTTGTTGTTGGACGAGTACATGCGGAGAGGACTCCAGGATTTTTCCCAGGAGATCCTCCTGCATCCCCGACATCACGCCGATCACGACCACGAGGGCGCCGACGCCGATCGTCACGCCACCCAGCGCGATCCAAGTGATGAAAGAGAACAGGCGGCCCTTGTTCCTGGACGCCATGTACCGTCGCGCGACGTACCACTCCAATCCACGACGCGCTGACGGAGAGGACATCACTCGTCGCGCAGCGTTGGGAAAAGAATGACGTCGCGAATGGAGGGTTGATCGGTGAGGAGCATGGTCAGGCGGTCGATCCCCAGGCCCAGGCCTCCGGTCGGAGGCATGCCGTATTCGAGGGCCCTCACATAATCTTCGTCGATTGGATGCGTCTCGTCGTCGCCTGCTTCCTTAAGCCGGGTCTGCGCCTCGAAGCGCTGCCTTTGGTCGATCGGGTCGTTCAACTCTGAGAAGGCGTTGGCGATTTCCTCTCCCGCCACGAAGAGTTCGAACCGCTCCGTGAGCTCAGGGTCGTCACGATGTCGCTTGGCGAGGGGGCTGAGCTCCTTGGGGTGGTCCATCACAAAGGTGGGCTGGATCAGCTTTGGCTGAACCAGCTCCCCGAAGAGCTTATCGATGAGCTTGCCCCAGCCCGCTCCGTCGAGATCGGGAACGCTCAAGCGCCCTGCGTGGACTCGCAGATCTTCGGCGGAGAGGCCGTTGACATCGACGCCCAGGGCGTCAGAGAGGCTGCCCAACATGGGCACACGCTCGTAGGGTCCGGAAAAATTGATGCCATGACCCTGATAGACAATTTCGAGCGCACCCGTCGTGGAACGGACCACATGCTCCAACATCCGCTCCGTAAGATCCATCAATCCCTTGTAGTCGATGAAGGCTTGGTAGAATTCGAGCATCGTGAATTCGGGATTATGGAAACGGTCGATGCCCTCGTTGCGGAAGTCTTTGCAGATCTCGTAGACACGCTCCAAGCCCCCGACGATGAGGCGTTTGAGGTAGAGCTCGTCGGCGATTCGAAGGTAAAGGGTCCGGTCCAGGGCGTTGTGCTTGGTGAGGAACGGACGCGCCGCTGCGCCGCCATACAACGGCTGAAGGGCCGGCGTCTCCACTTCCAAAAAATCTTCACCGTCCAAGAAACTACGGAACTCTGAGATGATCTTGGCCCTGGTCCGGAATACTTCCCGGACTTCGGGATTGACCGCGAGATCCGCATATCGCTGCCGGTATCGTGCCTCCTTGTCCGTGAAGCCGCTGAACGTACTCCGCTCCCCGGTCTCTCCATCCGTCTCCGTCTTTCCGAGTGGGAGTGGTCGCAGGGACTTGGAGAGGAGCGTCCACTCCTGAACCTGCACGGTGACATCACCCGTGCGAGTCCGGAAAAGGACGCCTGCGACCCCGATCCAATCGCTGAGGTCGAGGAGTTCGAGCGCCTCGAACGGTTCGTCTCCGAGCACGTTCTTGCGAAAATAGATCTGTATCCGGCCCGAGCGGTCCTCGATATGCGCGAAAGCGCTCTTGCCGTGGGCTCTGTAGCTCGTTATCCGTCCGGCGACGGAGACCCGCTCCCCGTGGTTGTTGTCGTCGAGCGCACCGGCTTGCTCGGCCTGATCGAAGAGCGAGGTGGCTTCCACGGCGACATGGGTCCGGTCATAGGTGTACGCGTACGGCTCCATGCCCCGCTCCCGGATCGCCTCGAGCTTATCCTGGCGGTGCCGCCTCACTTGGCTCAGATCTTCGGACGCGAGTGCTTCCGCTTCACTCCCCCGCGAAGGGTCAGTCAACTTTCTGCTCCCTGCCCTGCGGACCGCTTCAAGTAGGCCTCGATAAACGGATCGAGGTCACCATCCATCACCTTGTTCACGTCTCCGACCTTCACTTCTGTCCGGTGATCGTTGACCATCGTATAGGGCTGAAACACGTAGGAACGAATCTGGTTTCCCCACCCGATCTCCGTTTTGGTGGCTTCGAGCACCGCCTTCTCTTTTTCCTGTGCCTCGAGGGCTGCCGCGTACAGTGCTGCCTTGAGCATTTTCATGGCCGTCGCACGATTCTTGTGCTGAGACCGCTCTTGCTGGCAGGAGGTGACGATTCCCGTAGGAACGTGCGTGATCCGGATCGCGGAATCCGTCTTGTTCACGTGCTGCCCGCCTGCGCCCGATGCTCGGTACGTGTCGATGCGTAAATCCGACTCGTCGACTTCGATTTCGATCTCGTCGTCGACCTGGGGATACACGAACACGCTCGCAAAGGACGTATGCCGACGCGACTGGGCGTCGAAGGGCGATATGCGTACGAGACGGTGTACGCCCTTCTCCGCCCTCAGGTAGCCGTAGGCGTCTTCCCCCGAGACCTCCAGAGTCGCGCTCTTGATCCCTGCCTCATCTCCCGGCTGCAGGTCGAGCACGTTTACAGTGTACCCGTGACGCTCCGCCCAACGGGCATACATGCGGGTCAGCATCTCAGCCCAATCCTGGGACTCCAGACCGCCCGCGCCAGGGTGAACCGTGAGTAGCGCGCCTCGATGATCATCGGATCCCTGGAGCATCGTGCGGACTTCGAGCGCCGCGATGAGGCGTTCCATCTCCTCGACCTCCGAAAGCCATTCCGCTTCGAGATCATCGTCCGGCTCCGCCTTCAGGAGCGAGGCCATTTCGGCGAGATCGGAAGACTGTGCGTCCAGCTTCTTCCAGGGGTCGACCCAACCCTTCAGGCGATTCGCCTCGGCAATGACTCCGCGCGCCTGATCCTGGTTGTCCCAGAATCCGGAGACGGCCATCTCCTTGTCGAGCTCCTCGATTCGAGCGCTCTTCCCGACGACGTCAAAGATACCCCCGAAGGTCGGAGACGAGTCCACGGATCACGTCCAATCGCTGGAGGCCTTCTTTGCTCATCGACACGGGGTTTCTTTCGTCCTAGAAGGGTGATCGGACCTTCTCGAAGGGTGATCCCATGCAAGAAGGGGCCGTCCGCAAGGACGACCCCCCCTCGACTGCCGGGGATATATTCCAGCCCGAAAGGGGCATCAGCCGACCGCGCTGGTCCCTAGTCGTCGAGCGTGAAGATGGATCGTCCCTCGGCCAGGATCGAGTTGAGGGCATCGTTGAAGCACGAGCCCTGAGCCATCACGTCCGGCTCCACTTGCTCCTGGTACTCATTCAGGGACTTCTCGATCTCTTCGCCGAAGACCTCCTGCAGGGTTTCGGTCGCGAGCGCTTCTTTGTGTTTTCCGGGATTATAGGAGATCAAGTCCGACACCAGGCTCCTCGCCAAGCTCTTCGCCTCATCCTCAGGGCTTCGCTGACCCAATCGGATCGGACCCGGGTTTTCCGCCGAGGCCTCGCCCGGGGCAGCAGCAGGCTCATCCGCCTCGACGACCTCCGCCGCGGGCTCAGGCATGTCGATCGCCACGTCCCCGGTCGCGTAGTCCTCGGTGGGGACCAGGTCAATGTCCCCGCCGCTCGAGTCGTCTTCTGCGAATGCGGATTCGTCCGTTTCGAATGCTCCCTCGATCGCGGGAAGCTCCACCGTGCCAGCTTCCGTGGGATCCGCGGTCTCGAAGCTTTCGACCATCGGCTCCGAAGCCGGCAGAGCTTCGCCGGTGGCCCCCTTCGGTCGGTCGACGTCAAAAATATCTGGACAGACGCTACACTGTGCGCGGACGCCCTCTGGCGGGACCTTGGCCGGGTCGACGGGAAAGGACGTGTCACAGGACGGACAGGAAACCGTGATGGTCATGGCTGCGCGACTTCTTCTTTGAATGGCCGTCTACGGTCTACAGCGTAGACCGAACCGGGTAGTGATTTCGTGTAGGTCTTCATTTCCGCAGCTAACTCACTCACCTGGGCCGTATGTGAAAACGGCTGTATCTGGTTCGTGACGACTCCGATCGAAAGAGTCATCAACGGGATTCGTCTAATGCTGCCGCGGCGGTCCTTCCCCAAGAAATAGCCGGCGCGACGGTCCTCCACGGTGTATTGATACGGAATGAGTTCATCGAACAAATAGATGATCTCGTCGCAACACGCTTCAAGATACGTCATGTTGACGATGAAGATAAAGTCATCGCCCCCGATATGACCCACGAATCCGTTCCGGGCAAGCCCGCGGACCACATCCCGAAGGATCCGCGAGAGCAGCAAGATTACATGATCTCCGTGGTTGTACCCGTATCGGTCGTTGAACTCCTTGAAGTTGTCCAGATCCGCATAGCATACGGCGAATTCCTCTTCGAGCCGGAGACGGTCACCGATATCTCGCTCGATTTGGACGGTTCCCGGAAGGCGAGTCGTTGGATGTACGGCGACGTCCCGCTGGGCGCGTCGGATGACGAGCCTGAGGCGTAGATCTTGTTCGCGTTCGGTGTGGTTCTCAGAGACGACTTCGTCGGCCCCGGCCGCGAGCCAATCGGAAATCAGGTCCGTCTGGTCGGCTTCAACCAGCACGACGATCGGTACGACCGCGGTGAACGGGTCCTTCTTCAGGTCAGCGCAGAGGGCGAGTGCCTCTTCGGTATCGCTCGCGCCGTCCAGCACCAGACAGGACGGGAAAGTACGGTTTACTAACGCATGGACCTCTTCGAATTCCTCAGTGGTCTCGAGGTGAAGTTCATGTTCAGTCGAAAACCGGGAAAGCAGATCCGACCACTTTCCGGGCCACGAGCCCTTGCACACGATCGGCCGTGCAGACATGCCACCTTGCGATTGGGGGGACGGAAGTTGCGAGCGTAGTGGTGATCCTTGCTGGCTGTCAACAGCGTGTCTCTACTTCAACAGGTCGCTACCTCGCTTTTCGCGATGCTTTCTCTAAACCTACAATGGTGAAGTCGATAAAAAGTTCCTCCTTATCGACCCGGGCCACCTGTATTTCCAGGCGATCCCCTAGACGGAAGGTACGATGGGAGCGCTCCCCGACCAACATGTAGCGGTCCGGGTGGAAGATGTAATAATCGTCTGTCATGCTGTTCACATGGACCAGTCCGTCCACGAAAACGTCGTCGAGGAGAACGAAAATTCCGAAGGAAGTGACGCCGGACACCGTGCCGGAGAATTCGTCGCCGAGGTGCCGCTCCATGTATTCCACCTTCTTGAGGCCTACGCTTTCTCTTTCCGCTGCCTCGGCGACTCTTTCGCGGACGCTGCAACGCTGGGCTTTTTCCTTGAGACCGTCCCCTTTCCAGTCTTCGGGAACAGCACGGCCCTCGACGAGGGCGTGTGCCAGCACCCGGTGCAGCCACAGATCCGGATACCGCCGGATAGGCGACGTGAAATGTGTGTACCAGTCCGACGCGAGTCCGTAATGACCGAGATTTCGAGTATCGTAGCGGGCCCGGCTCATGGAGCGGAGGATGACCGTGGAGACGAGTTTTTCTTCGGGGCGCCCCTCTACTTGTTTGAGCACTGCTTGTAGGTCTTTTTGCGAGATCTTTCCCTTGGATACGCGATAGCTGAGTCGGCCCAAGAGGGTTCGCAGCTCCCGCATTTTGTCAGTGGGCGGAGGCTCATGCACCCGGTAGAGGAAGGGCAACCGTTTTTGTTCCGCCTCATGCGCCACGATCTCGTTGGCGAGAAGCATGAAGGCCTCGACCAAGCCGTGGCTCTCCAACCTCTCAATCCGGAGAATCGAGACCGGCTTTCCCTCGTCACCCAGCAACACGCGGGCCTCCGGAAGGTCGAAGTCCAGGGAGCCACGATCCTTCCGTTTCTCACGCAGGATTTCGGCAAGCGTCGCCAAGGAGAAAAGGGCCTCGTCCGTCTCAGGATCGATCGCCTTTTCATTGTCCAGGACGGCCTGCGCCTCTTCGTAACTCAGCTTATGGCGGCTTCGGATCTCAGTACGCTCGAACCGGGACTCTCGGATGCGGCCCGCCGAGTCCACCGTTGCGAATACCGACACCGCGAAGCGATCCGTTTCCGGGAGCAAAGAGCAGGCGTCGGTTGATAGCTCGTGGGGGAGCATCGGAATGACCCGGTCCACGAGGTAGACGCTCGTGCCCCGCTTGAAGGCTTCCAGGTCCACCTCGTCTCCCGCACGGACGAAGTGGGAGACGTCGGCGATATGGATGCCGACCTCCCAGGATTCGTCTCCGAGGGACTGGATCGAGAGCGCGTCGTCGTGGTCCTTGGCGTCTGCCGGGTCGATGGTGAACACGTGGAGGTCCCGCCGGTCCGTGCGATTGTCTCCCCCTTCCTTTCTCCGATGAACCACAGCCTCACGCGCCGCCGCAACGACGCTATCCGGAAACGCCAGCGGCAACCCGTGGTCATGGATCACGGACAGGATGTCGACGCCCGGTTCACCCGATTTCCCCAGCACCGTCTCGACGCGACCCATAGGCCCCATTTTACCGCTACCGAACGTTGTGATACGGGCGACGACGATGTCACCCTCCGCGGCCGTGGACTCCTCTCCTCGAGCCACCAAAATCTCGCGGGATATTCGGCGATTCCGGGGGTGAACGACCCCGAAGGAACGCGATTGGTGGAAGGTGCCCACCACCGTCTCGTGCGCTCGGTCCAGAACCTTGATCACACTGCCAACGGGACTGCGGCCGCGCGGACGCCCCTCCACGCGTACGACCACCTGGTCGCCGTCCATGGCGGATTCCAAGGAAAGCCCGGGCACGAAGAGGTCTTGCCCACCTTGGTCCGGCGTGACGAAGCCGTCTCCCTTTTGGGTAACCGCAAGGCGGCCCGCAACCAAGTTGGCTTTCTCAGGCACGGCAAAGCGCTGGCCCCTCACACGGGAGAGGCGCCCTCGCTCAAGCATGTCTCTGAGGAGCACGCGAAAATCCCGAAAATCCCGCGTTGCCACCTTAAGCCCTTTCGCGATCTCCTTCGTCTTCATCGGGCCCCTCCGGGATTGGCGGAGGTACTCGAGCACCGAGTCTTCTGAGGGGATGTTTACTTTCCGCGCCACGTCGATCCCTCGATCCCCGTCAATGTCTGACCTGAAGGACGAGCCCTAGGCCATTCCTGTCGTCCGGAGGCCCGAAGTGCTCCAGCAACTCGTAGGCGGCCGAGAGTCTTATGCGCGTTGGGAGCGGATCGCCTTGGGCGGCGTTGACGACCTGAAATTTCGGCCCGAAGTGCGCGATCATGGCGCCCAATCGGAGGGGTACGTTCGCCAGGGGCTGTGCCTGGAACCCGACGTCCCCCGCCCAACCGCTGGACTGGACCCCGGCGTCATCGCACCGCCCACGACAGTCGAGATCGAACCGGACGACCTTCATGTTCAATCCCACGTCGAGCCAATCGGCGAGGCCAGTTGCGGCGGACACGATACCGACATGACTCCGGATGCTGATCGTTCCACGGACATTTTGTTGGTCGTCTACGAGGTTCTGTTCACCCCCGTCGAGCAGATGGCACGAGAGAGCCAGCACGCCGAGCGGCTGCCGGGCGATAGCCCACGACAGCGCGGTCGATACACCCGCGAGCGGGTCTCCTCTCATGATCAAGAGCTTGCTCTGGCCTAGGCCCGCAAGTCCAGCCGAATTCCAGAACGCCGACTCCGCGCTGGTGACCGCCGTCATGGCACGCCCCAGCGATACGCCCTCGGCTCCAACCGGTAACAGGAGGAATAGCGCTCCTTCGGGAGGTGGTAATGAACCGTTCTGACCCCAAACGTGACTTGGTGGGATCAGTGCCAGCAGGACGACAAGAAAGGCCCGGGAGACTCTAGTCATGGCCGATTGTTCCCGCGGGCACGCGAAAGCCGAACCGACCCAGGTCCTTTCCCCTCCGTCGCCACTTCGGGCGTAGCTTGACCCGTAGCTCCAGGTACACCCGGCACCCGATGAATTCCTCGATCTTCTCGCGGGACACTCGACCCAATTCACGGATCGCCGTCCCCCGGTCCCCAACCAATATCCCCTTCTGCGACTTCCTCTCCACAAAGAGATCCGCCTTGATATAGACGGGGTCCTGGTCCTCACGAAATTCGTCGACCACCGCGAAGACCGAGTACGGAACCTCCTCGCGGAATTGTTCGAACACGGTCTCCCGGATGAATTCCCCCACGAAAAACCGGACCGGGGCGGCCGCGATGTCGTCCGGTGGATAAAGGAAGGGTCCTTCGGGTAGCGCTGCTTCGATCTCGGACCACAACGCGTCCACTCCCTGACCGTGGAGCGCCGAGATCCCGAGTGCCTCAGCCCCCAGTTCGGAACTGGCCCAGTGCGATATTCTCGCGATCTCATCGGGCCCGGCCTCATCGATCTTGTTGATCACGACGATCAAGCGAGAAGACGACAGTGAAAGAGCCTCGCTGATGGCCTCCTTCTCAGCCTCGTGCAGCGGATCGGTAGCGTCCACCAATAGCAGAATGACGTCTCCCTCCCGTACCGCCTCCAGGGCCTCCTCCAGCATGGACCTCTGAAACAGATCCTTGGCCACGAGAAGGCCCGGTGTGTCGAGGAAAATCGCCTGAACACGATCCGTAGAGTGGATACCCGTAATGCGCTGCCACGTCGTTTGGGCTTTGGCCGTGACGATGCTGAGTTTCTGTCCGATCAAGCGGTTCATGAGCGTCGATTTGCCCGAGTTGGGACGGCCAAGGAGGGTCACATAACCCGCCCGCGTCTCGATGTCCGCGTCGGGGAGGGGTGCGTCGGGGCTCATACAGGAAGATCACACCGCTAGGGAGTTGGGTGGAAGAGGGACTCACGGTCCCGCTCCGGTAAACGCGTTGCTCTGCCGCCTGCGGCGGCAGACTGCACTGCGCGGGACCGTGAGTCCCTCTTCATCGGCTCGTTGGGGGCGGGAAGCAATTGGAGGCGTACCGGTACTGCGGCGTGGTGGGGTCAGTGGGCGCGGCGTCTTATGCGCTTGAGGACGTCCCATCGCCGTGCCCATTCCATGAACAGGATCGCACTGACCGCCGC
>CAUZVZ010000057.1:0-16812 GCA_963583605.1 Gemmatimonadales bacterium UBA6960 | reverse complement strand
ATGGCGGGCGCGGCCGCGGTAGAGGGAGCGGAGCCCTTACGTTACAACCACTTCAAGGTGCCGCTCATGGAGAACCTCGTGAAGAGGGCCGTGCGCGACGCCTGAGGCCGGGGAAGCCCCCCCCCCTAGGCTGAGGACTCCAGCCAGGTCGTCTCACTCCCCGCGTTGATCGCGAGGTGTTCGCCCGCCATGCCGGGGGCCGCGCCGTGCCAGTGCTCCTCGTCCGGGTCGATAACGACCACGTCCCCCGTGTGGAGGCTGAGTGAATTGCCCGCCCTGTCGACCACGACGCACGTACCACTGAGTCCGTAGAGCACCTGCACATCATCGTGTTTGTGCCAGTTAGTCCGGGCGTCCTCACCAAAGGTCACCCGGTAAACCCGTATAGGCAGACCATCGGCGGGACCGAGCAGGGGCTGCATCAGCGCCGGGAGTACGAAGTGGCTTCCGTCCGCGTTGCCGTGGGGCCGGCTGGTGTGGTCGATGGCTCTCATTCTCGGCCGTTGTAAAGCGTAGGAATTAGACCGCTCAGTCGTCGAGAACACGTCTGTCAGCGGCACATCTGCACGGCCACGATGTCGCGTGGCTAAGCCCACGGCAACCCCCTGAAGCGGTCCAGAACCGTGCCTCTTCGGAACCGTGTCTTTCTGAACGGGGTAGTCTGTAGTGGTGGTTTTTCATGTTCTCGCTGGAGATCGATGTCGATGTCACACCATTCGCTCCGACCCTGGGCCGGAGCGCTTCCCGCTCTGGTAGTTTTCCTCGTCATCCAGCACGCCTCGCCTCTCACCGCCGCACAGCAACCGCTGCCGGGAGCTGAGACGAAACCCCTCCTCCAGGGTGTGGTGGTCCACGAACTGACCGGCCAGGCCATTGAGCAGGCTACGGTCTCCTTGGTCGGCACCGACATCGAGACCCGGACGGGCAGATACGGCCAATTCGCGTTTTCCGACGTGCAGCCCGGACTGGTGTCGGTCCGTGTCACCTCGCCGGACCACCCGGGCGTCGTTGAGGAGGTCGAGGTTAAGGCAGATGCCATCGTCTTCATCCGGTTCATTCTTCCCTCGGTGACCGCCATACTCGACGACTTGCTGGTGGGGGTTCCCCGCAACAGATTGGGTATAGAGGAGCCTCAAACGGCGGCGGACCTGGTCGCAAACAAGGTCCCCAGGTTTCTGCGCACGAACAGCGGCATCGTCGGGAGGGATGACGGCGTGATCAACTTGCGGGGAACCACAAGCTTCAGCTCCGGCGTCCAACCACACGTTTACATTGATGGCATCAAGGTCTCGGGGGGCGAGACTGCCCTCGAGGTTCTGACCCAGATCCCCGCATCGCAGGTGTTGGATGTCCAGGTTCTGCGGGGCCCCGTCGCTGCGTTCCTCTATCCGCTCGCCGCGAACGGTGTCGTGGTGGTGACGACGCGTTAGACGCATCCGGACGGCGGGCACTGCCAAAAGCGGGGCTGTGTTGGGTGTGCCCGCGAACCGGTGCCGGCCCTTAATCGGGATAGGGGGTAAGGCAGAAAGCCGGGGCACTCTGAGCCGCTCGAAGTAACTCCCCGGCAGGGCGGTATGCATCGCGCCGAGACCCGCCGCCCACCACCAGCGTCCGCCGTGTCCGGCCCCTTTCCGGGTCAGCCAGTCGGAGACCCCGAGCATGCAGTTCCCGGTAGGTGGGTCCGTCCTCGCTCCACTGTTTGATTTGCAGCGCCCTCAGCCGGCGGTGGATCCATCCGTCCAGATCTCGGAAGATCGCCGGGGTGTCGGCCAGCTTGAGGTATTCCCGCCAACCACGTAGGTACGTCCCCAGTTCCTTTGTGACCCCGTTATATGCTCCCGCCCGCCCGCTCGCTCTCCGGGGGACTCTCACCCCCCTCACCCCCCAAGTCACGTGCCATGCTGGGCACACAAGAAGATCGGGCCCGAAGGCGTTGCCTCCGGACCCGATCCCTCAAGTCTCTCTGACCTCAGGCCGTCCGATCCGCCGACGGCTGGCTGAAGATCAACCTAATTTATGAAGGGCGCCTGCGCCGCACCGCAGCCAGTGCCCCGTGCGTCCCGCCCACCCCGAGCTATGAACTTAGGATTTTGGTCGTACTCGGAGTTGGGCATGTGCATGCGAACCCCGCCCGCCCAGTTGTAGAAGTTATTGCTGGTTTGTCCCTCGCCCCTGGGGAACCAGAGAAGGTCCGTGTTCTGGATCTTCGTCGACCAGAACCGTCCCCCCTCGGCGTAGAACTCCCTCCGCCTTTCCTCGAGGAGCATGTAGCGTGTCTCGGTAGTGCTGGCCAACAGCGTCGCCAGGTACGCACCCGAAATGAGCGGCACGTCGTGGGCCGTCCGGAGGGTGTTCACCTTGTCGACGGCCCCTTGAAGGTTGCCGACCGAGCGGTCGTAGTCCGCTTGGATGAATCGTAGCTCCTCCCAAGTCATGTACGGGACGTCCTCGTCCTCCGCAGTGTACCTGGCAGGAACCTCCACCAGCCCAGAGCCCTGGACAGTCGTCTCGAAGTGCAGGGTCCGCTTGTCCTCGACGGCGCCGTTGCCCAGCGATATCGGATTGCCGGAGGCATCCCGAGCGGACTGACCGCTCACGCCCTCGTCCGCCCACACGACCGGAGTGTTCCCAACTTCGAGCGCCCGTCCGTCGGGCATGACGCCCAGAAAGAGGTACCCGGTGAACGGGATGGTGGTGGGCCATTTCAGGCCTGTTGCCGGGTTGGGCTGCCGAATCGGCCCGTTCCACGTGTTGTTGATGCCGAGCTGGCGGGAAAAGGCAATGGCCGTAGCGGTGAGGTAGATCTTGTTCCTCCGCGTCGCCCCGTTTTCACGAGTGACCCAGGCGTTGAACGCCGGGTCCGCGGCAAGCACCGTGCTTGCGTCCGCGTTGGCACCCGCCAAGTCGCCCTTGAGCCAGCGAGCCCGAGCCCGTATGGACGTCGCCATCAGCGTGGCGTCGGAGGCGATGCCGAAGGGCATCGCAAAGGCGCCGGTGCTGGAGATATGGCCGATCGCCGTCGTGACCCAACTCTCGGCCACGCCGAGCACATCGTTCGGCGTCAGGAGATCGCTGCCGTCGAGGGCTATCTCGCAGAGAAACTCCCCGAGGTGCGTTAGCGTGGCCGCCATGTAGATCGAGGCGATCGCTGAGAGTCTTTCGCCTCCTGCCACATTCGACCACTCGTCCTGCATCCGGTCGTAGACGCCTCTCCCTGCACCCATCGCCCCCGGGACGAGCCGTGCCGGGTCAGTCGAGAGCAGCGCCCTCGCGCCCATGACCTGGTCGAACCAAGCCCTAGACTGCGTACTCGAGTCACACGAACCGGTGTCGGCGGAGGCGTCGTAGATGTGCCCACCGCCAAAAACGCCCGCTTCAGACTCCATGAGGCCCTCATGACCCATCGCCGTGAGCCCCAGGGCCGTATACCCGCACTCGAAGAGCGCGATGGCCGAGTTGACCTGGACCTCGGCCGTCCCCTGATCCTCGATGGCCGCGTCCGTGAGCAGGTGCGGTAGGTCCACCTCT
Organism: Gemmatimonadales bacterium UBA6960; assembly: GCA_963583605.1. Lineage (GTDB taxonomy): Bacteria > Gemmatimonadota > Gemmatimonadetes > Longimicrobiales > Gaopeijiaceae > UBA822. The sequence goes on along the minus strand of CAUZVZ010000057.1, from coordinate 13,284 downwards.
AGCAGGCTGTCGCAGGCGCTCACCGAGAGCCCGAAGATCAGACCGAGGGAGACGCTCCCGACCCTGTTCTTGAGCAGTATCATGTTAGCCATGTCTTTCATCCCTTTGGAAAGGTCCTTCATTTTAGTGGTTGCCAGAGACGGTGGCATGGCAGCGCGGGGCTCGCTTCGCCCCGCGCCACGATGCTCCCTTCGTAAGCGAATCAGAATGTAATCCGCATGGTTATGTTGATGCTCGAGAGCGGCGGCAGCGAATAGAAGTTGCCGTCCCCGTCCAGATTCGTCCCATCCCCATACTCAGGATCGGAGATCCTCTGACCCTGGATGGTTGTCTGCGCCCGCCAGATCAGGAAGAGGTTGCGACCCGACACATTCACGGAAGCCCGCGAGGCCCCTATCCGACCGGTCAGCGCCTCGGGCAGCGTGTAGCGCGCGCCGATTTCACGCATCGTCCAGAAGTCACCGTTGTACGTACTCCGGACGAAGGATGCGCCATTACCGTTGAGCACGCGGCTGGCCGTGTAGATCGCATCGTTCAGGAGCCTCGAATCCTTCGAATTGTTGTACGAGTGGCCCCACGCGTGGCCGTCGTCGTCGGCCAGCCGGCCGTAACGACCCTCCGCCAACGCGTTGATCTGGAACTGGTTGTTGAACAAGCTGATTCTGGGCGCCACGCTGTAGGTGTGCTCTGGGAACGTCTGGCCCACCGAGATGCGCCGATTCTGATTCGACCAGCAGTCCACCGTCGGACCGCCTGGAACACGGCCCCACTGTGTCTGATCGACGTCGGACGTCCCGGTCGGGGCCAAGCTGACGCCGAGGTCGCACTGCGCGTCCAACTGCTTATTAAAGGAGTTCGCGAACTTGCCGCCCTCTACGAACTGCGCGTCCACGACCAAGTCCCCGTGGACGACGTTCGGGTACGAGAGGCCGGTAGCCAGGGATGACGAGATGCCCGCGTAGTCACCCAGGTTCTTGATCTGGTTGGCTGTGTAATCGGTGGCGAAATCGACGTCGATTGAGATGGCGTCGCTCTCGTAGAGGCGGGCGCTGAGAATCGCCTCCCAGCCCCAGCTTTTGATCCGGCCGACGTTACGGTCCACCGAACCCGGGAAGCCGAAGCTAGGGGCTAGCGCGATGGGGCGCAGCGCGTCCTTGTCCATCCGCGAGTAGTTGGTGAACTCGCCCGAAAGCCGGTCGTCGAACAGGGCGAAATCGAACCCCAACTCGGTCTCCGTGCTCGTCTCCGGCCTGATCGCCGGGTTGCCCGGGCTCGACGCGCGGATGGCCGGCTGGCCAGCCGGCCCGGTATTCGCCGCGTAGATGTTCATCCCGGCAGTGGCAGACGGCTGACGACCCGCCTTGCCCCACGCCCCGCGCAGGCGGAACGAGTTGACCGCGTCGATGTTCCAGAAGCTCTCCTCAGATATGACCCATGTGCCCGATAGCTTCGGGTATTTCAGCGCCGTAGCGTCGACGCCGAACGTCGAGTTGTCGTCGAAGCGCATCGCGCCCGTCACGAAGACCCGATCGTTCCAGCTCACCTCCTGCTGGACGTAGAAGCCTAGCGACTTGTTTTCGATCGAATGGAAACGGGTAACGATCTGGGACTGGGACAACTGATTGATGGTTCTCGACAGCGGTGAAGCAAAGCCGTTTCCGTGGTTGCCGAAGCGTTCGTTCTTGTCCGTGTAGAACTGGGCTCCCACCGACGTCGCGAATCCCCACACACCGTTCAAGTCGAGGTTCTGCGTGATGGCGTAGTCGAAGCTGGTGTTCGTCTGAATAGGCCGCGTCAACTCCATCTCCCCCGTGAGCGTCTCGGAATAGACGGCTTTCCAATTATTGAGGTATTGGCTCAAGTCCTGTTGTGGGGCCCTACAGTAGACACACGCACCACCTTGACCGGGCACAGGGCCCGCTTCCAACGGGTACAAGGACGAATTGACGTCCCAACTCTTGTCGAGCCCGACGACGAGCCGCTGCGTGAGCGTGGCGTCGAGGGCCCCGAAGGAGTAGTCACCGGACTGGAAGTTCAGCGTCGCGGATCCCGTGAAACGGCTGTATTGCCGGGTGGCCTCGATGTCCGACACGTCGGTGGGCAGGTGCTCCTGGAAGCCACCGAGACGCGCGTTGGAGCCCACTGAGCCAAAGGGATTGAGGCGGTCCAGCGGGTGCCCGTTGGACCAGAGCAGGTCTGCCCAGATTCCGCCGTCCCCTTTGGTCGCGTTCATGAATCTCGTCTTGCCCTCCACGTACCCCGTCGAGACGTCGAGCGAGAAGTGCTCATCAAAGACCACGCCGATGTTGCCACGGAGCCGGAAGGTCTGGTCCGTGTTGAATTTGACCATGCCCTCCCGGTCGTCGAAGCCGGTCGAGACGAAGTACCGGATCGCATCGGTGCCTCCCCGGACGTCCACGTTGTAGCTCTGGGCCAAGCCATTGCTATAGAGGTTCGGGGTTGGCCAGTCGAAGTATCCTTCCTTGATGTACCGGGTACCTTCGTCGTACATGTTGTACTTCCTGAGACTCTCCTCGGTCTGGCAGTCCACGGGGCCGGGGCTGAAGTCGGTCGGGCACGTCCACATCGTGCCCATCCTGTAGGACGGATCGCGCATGTAGTTGGTCCCGCCGCGCATCGAGACATTGAACTCCGGCGCGCCCTGCGCTCCCCTCTTCGTGATGATCTGGATCACACCGGCCGACGCCTCCGTTCCGTACAGGCTCGCCGCCGCCGGTCCCTTGATGATCTCGATGCTCTCAATGTCCTCAGGGTTGAAGTCGTCCATTGACATCGCCTGACCACGGCCGCCCGTCTGTTCTCCAATCGTCGGCCCAAGGTTGTCCGCGTTGTTGACCCGGACGCCGTCCACGTAGATGAGGGGCCGGTTACGACTCGTGTCGAAGCTCGTGATGCCCCGGATCGTGATCCCCGAACCGGCACCCACGTTGCCCGTCTGCGTGACGAACTGCAGGCCGGGCGTCCGCCCCGCCAGCAGGTCCTGGAAGCTCGCAACCGCGATGTCGCTCACGAGGTCACCCACAGCCACCGTGGCGACCGTGTTACCGATGGCCCGCCGCTGTGTACCACCCGGCGTCCCGGTAACGATGATCTCGTCGAGCGCGAGGGCTTCCTCAGTCATGAGAAAGTTCTGCTCGACGGTCTGACCGCCACCGACCGAGGTCTGTGCGTCTGCCGAGCGGTACCCAATGCGAGCCGCAGAAATCATGTGGCTACCCGCGGGGACGTTTTGAAGCAGGTAGCGGCCGTTCTGTTGCGTCAGGCCGCCCAAGTCCAATGCTGAGATAAAGACCTGGACTGCCGCCAGCGGCTGCCCTGTGTCACTGTCCAGTACCCGACCGGTGACCGTGCCGCCCTGCTGCGCGCCGATACTCGACGCCACGAGCAGAAAGGCCATCACCGAGACACCGAGCCCATTCAGTACCCTGGTCAGTACTCTGGAACGGAATCCTGTTTTCATTGTTCTCCCTTTGGTTTGACCACTGACTGCACCTGAGACACACCCGGAACCCGGGCCACCTAGAGCTCACTGCCACATAAACCACGCGCCCCGCGAGGGTAACGTCCGAAAATGGTAACTCTCGCAACCAGTCGCGTCAACACGCATTCCGGGCATTCCCCCCGACGATTTTCTTAATCTAAATTCTCCATCCAAGAGCACCACGGCTCCAGCCATCCGAGCCAGTCCAGGGCTGGCTGACCGATTGGTGCTCCGGGCGGTGCGATCGTCCCCAGGCGTTCCGGAACGTCGTCCCGGGGACGTTCCAGAAAGCGTTGGATATCCCCAGCTAGCAAATCGGCGTGCGGATCCACCGCGGACCTGGCCCGGAGGTCGTCCCGGATCCGGCTCAAAGCCGCGGACGAAATCGCTCGCACCTGGCGCATCGGTGCGTTCGCCGCCAGCCACATCGTCCGTTCCAACACGACCCCCTCGACCACCCGCTTCACGGCAGCCTCGTAGTCCGTACTCGCGGCCGCATGCAAGCTCGCCTCGAACAAACTCTCGAGTACCTCCTCCAAACCCGGCAGCGACGGGTCCAGCGTGTGCTGCTCCACCAGACGGGCGGCTCGGCTCGGCTCGAGCACCATGGCCAGCGTTTGGCCGGCGGCGACCACCGCAGGGGTGAGCGCGTCGAACGCCGAACCCGTATACCGTGGAAACATTTCGCGATGGCGGCCATACCCCGGCGGGCGGGGCGGAATGGCATTCAGGACGCGCGCCGGCAGGGTGAGCTCCGCCGGAGCGATGGTGCGCATGAGCGCATCGAGAGCACTGCGCTGCGCCCCGCCCGACACCCGTCGGAATGGTTCGAGCCCATCGCCCCGCACGGCGTACGTATACTCTACCCCCCCGACGGCCGAGGCCGTGGCCTCGACCTGATACCGGTGATGCATATAAAGCGGCACGAGGGCCTCTTCGATGGTGGCCATCGGCATGCCGGACTGGATCGCGTTGGCTCCGAAGCGCTCGAGCGCAGACGCTCGGACATCCATCATCCTCTCCAGTTCGTGACCCATATCGGTCCCGTTCGCCCACTGATCGGCCTGAGGCGAGATTCCGATGTCCTGACCGGTCATGTAACGGATGTCATCACCCCAAGCGACCTCCAGGATCCGCGCCAGCTCGGTGCCCTGGTCCGTGCCAGACGCGAACTCCCGGTAACCGTAGGTGATGGCGACTTTGTCCCAATCGCCGATGTCGACGTCGTAGACCTCCGAATAATCGAGCGACCCGTCGGCGTTCAGAACGATGAGCGGATGCGGATAGTCCATCACCGAGATGCGACCGGTCCCGCTGTTGTAGTAGTTGTGCCCCAACCCGATCGTGTGTCCGACTTCGTGCGCAGCCAACTGACGGATTCGGGCGAGTGCCCACTCCGCGAGCTCCGGAGGCGTCTCGTCACCATTCGTATAGGGGGAAAGCAGCCCTTCGGCCATCATATAGTCCTGTCGGACGCGTAACGAGCCCAGCGTGACGACGCCCTTGATGATCTCCCCCGTCCGCGGGTCCGTCACGGAGCCACCGGTACTCCAGCCACGCGTGGATCGATGCACCCAGTTGATGACGTTGTAGCGAGCATCGAGTGGGCTGATGCTGTCGGGGCGGATCGTGACCTGAAACGCGTCCCGGTAACCTGCGTCGTCGAACGCCTGGTTCCACCACCGAGCCCCGTCCAGTAGCGCGGAACGAATCGGCTCGGGGGCCCCCGGATCGAGATAGTAGATGATCGGTTCTACCGGATCACTTACGCGAGCGGACGGATCCCGTTTCTCGAGGCGGTGGCGGCGAATGAACCGTTGGGTCATCGACGCGCCCAACGGGGCCGCGTAGTCCTGGAAAGCCACCGAGCCGAAACCGGCTCTCGGATCGAACGCGCGGGGCTCGTACCCATCGTCCGGCAACTCCACGAACGAATGGTGCAAGCGAATGCTCGCGGCCTCACCCGAGGCGGCTACGCTCCCGACACCTTCGAAATTCGCGTTTCCCCCTCCCCCTCCGCCTCTCCCGCCGCCGGCTCCACTCCCGGGTTGCTGCACGAACGTCAATTCTGCCTCCAACTCCGTATTGGAGGGAAACGCTCCCGTCATCTGCATGTATATAGAGCTGCGGCTCGGATCGAGCCTGTAAGTCCCCGGACGCATCCGCTGGGCGGCACCGATTGCGTCCCGGACCAGGAAGCCCGTGAGATCCACGAGCAACCGCCCGTCGGTCTCAGCCTCGACCGCGAACCCCCATAATATAGAGCGAGAGAAAGCATCCCTGACGGCGCGGACCTCCGCTGCGTTGTCCGTGATGGCGCGGAAGCGGTAGTTCGGCTGCACCATCATGGCCTTGCGGCCGACCCTCTCGAACTTCACGATCCGGGACCCTCGCAGAGCCCCTCGGTCCAAACCGAGATCGTTCGACCCCAAACCTGCTCCGAACCCAACGTAATGGATCATCTCTTGGTCGAGTTGCGGAATCTCCATCCACAAACGCCCTTGATCTTCATCCCAATACAAGGGCAGAAACCCGTCGATCCTTTCCATCCCCTCGGTCTTGTCGGCAATCGACGGCAGATCGGTCGCCTGGGGTAGGGGCAGCGCGTGGGCGGCCCGAGCATGGGCGGGCATGGCATGGGCAGCCAAGCCTACAGGAGAAAGGACCGATGGGCCCTCTGCCGTGGCAAGAAAAACCACCGCGCTGAGGATCTTCCGAGTGCGTTGCTTCAGTAAAGGGGTCATGTCAGATCTCCTTGGGCTCCGGGTGGCCCTGCGAGGACGGCAGGCGCACAGAACATGTGACCGAAATCCCGCCGTGGAAACACACCCGAGCACCGACACGGAGCCCGGAACGGGAGCGCGCGCCCGTCTGAGCCGCCTAAGGCCTCTATATAAGAACCGGGACTCGCCTTCGGGGGCGAACAGCATCATCGCACAACCCCACCGCTATGCCCCAGGATTGAGCATGGAATAAATTCGCCCAACTACCTCTGAGCCATGAACCCCACCGCAAAAACCGAAGCCCCGAAAGTCGCGTTCGTCCATCGCTTGCTGCAGGAAGGCCTTACGCAGGGAGCGTCCCACATCCATGTCGAACCCGTGGATGACGATGTCGTCGTGCGATACCGGATCGGGCGCGAGTATCGAGAATTCGCGAAGGGGTGACTACCCTGGATGAGGTCTACCTGCACACGCCGCCCGACTGCGGGCAGCACCCGCCCAATCCGTTCGTCTCCGGATATCGACTCGCCCAGGGGTCGCCGACCACCTTAGCACGACAATTCGGCAACCTACACGGCACCAGCGGCGGGGTTCAGCGTCGCGCCAGGTTGCCGGACACAACATTGCGGCCCATCCTGCGGGGTTCCACTGACGCTCGAGGCCTTCCCGAGATCGGACACCGGTCTTCGAGGCCTCAGCGAGACCGCTCTTGCCCGGAGAATGAAGATGCACCGCTCGCTGCCACGATCCTTCGCCGCCACGCTCGCGTTCCCCACCCTCCTTGTGTTCACGCTCCTTGCATTCCTTCCCCCGGCCATCGCCGCGGCGACCGCCCAGGACGCGGACTCGCGCCTCGAAGCCATGAAAGTCGAGGCCCTGGAGTTGGTCGAGGGTCGCGCGAAGCTGGTTCAGGAAATCGTGGATCAATTGTTTTCATTCGGCGAGCTCGGCTTTCAGGAGTTCGAGACCCAGCGGTACCTGACCGGGCTCCTGAGAGATAATGGCTTCGAAATCGAGTTGGGCGTCGCCGGAATGCCGAGCGCGTGGACCGCGAGGTGGGGCTCGGGCCGCCCGGTGATCGCTATGGGATCGGACGTCGACGGCATCCCGCAGTCCAATCAGAAGCCCGGCGTGGGGTACCGGGAGCCAATCCTGTCCATGGCTCCCGGGCACGGTGAGGGCCACAACTCGGGGCAAGCGGTGAACATCGCGGCGGCCCTGGCCGTGAAAGAGATCATGGAGAGGGAAAACATCCCGGGCACCCTGCTCATCTGGCCGGGCATCGCCGAAGAGCAACTGGGCTCCAAGGCCTTCTTCGTGCGGGATGGCGTCTTCGAAGGTGTGGACGTGAACCTGTTCACGCACATCTCGTCGAACTTCGGTGTGTCGTGGGGCCAGAGCGGAGGCAACGCCCTCATCTCAGCTCAATTCAGCTTCACCGGTGAGACCGCGCACTCGGCCGGATCGCCTTGGCGGGGACGGTCGGCGTTGGACGCAGTGATGCTGATGGCGCAGGCGTGGGAGTTCAAACGGGAGCATCTCCGACCGGCCGCGCGGTCGCACTACATCATCGTCGAGGGCGGAGACCAACCCAACGTGGTTCCTCAGCAAGCGAAGATCTGGTTCTTCTTCAGAGAACGCGACTACGCCCTGACCAAGGAACAATACGACGCCGCGATCCTTATGGCGGAGGGCGCCGCCCTCATGACCGGTACGGAAATCGACACGATTCAGATCGTGGGCTCGGCGTGGAGTCGCCACTTCAACAAACCGGTGGCCGAGGCGACCTACGAGAACATTCAGCGCGTCGGACTGCCGGACTGGACGGAGGACGACCAGACGCTGGCCAACGGACTCCAGCGTGAGCTGGGCCAGGAGGAGCAGGGGCTGCCCGACTCCATCGGAGATCTCGGAGGGCCCGTCGACCTCGATCGTTCGTTGGGGGGCGGCTCCGACGACATCGGCGACGTTTCCTGGAACATGCCGACCGTGACGCTGCGTTACCCCGCCAACATGCCTGGGGGCCCGGGGCACAACTGGGCGAACGGAATCGCGATGGCTACACCGATCGCGCACAAGGGCAGCTTGGCGGGTGCAAAAGTGCAGGCACTTACCCTCTTGGATCTCCTCCTACGGCCCGAACTGGTGGAAGACGCTTGGTCATATTTCAATGACGTCCAGAGCGAGGAGCAGGAGTACATCCCGTTCATCTCGGACACGGACGAGCCGGCCATCTTCCTGAACCAGGAGATCATGCAGCGGTATCGGCCCTTGATGGAGCCGTTCTACTACGATCCCACGCGATTCGATACGTATCTGGAGCAGCTCGGCATCGAGTACCCCACGGTCAGGGAGAGGCCAATAGCTTAGTCGTCAGCGTACGCGGAGCCGGTACGCGCCGGCGTCTCCGCCGAGAGACGAAGCGATGACAAGGTACACGCCGTTGGCCGGGAGGGAGATCTCGAGATGCGAGTTCAGGCCCTCGCCACCGTTGTCGTCCGTCACCGGCTCGTCCAGACCTGGTCCGGTGATGAACAGGCAACTGTCGGAGTCGTCGGAAGTCATATCGATCCTCACCGAGTCCCCGGCGCGCGCCTCGAGGGCCCATGCTTGCACGAGCTTACCGTCGATGACCGGATCCTCCGCGGTGAGCGTCCCTCTGGCGTTCTCGCCTACCTCGAGCGGCCGGCCATCGGTTGACAGGTTGTTCATATCGGTGGGATCTGTGACGGTCAGCGAGTACGACCCGGTCGAACCGGAACTCAGCGCCCCCGCCCCGATGATGTACGTGCCGGTCTCGGGAAACAAAACCGTCAACTCAGAGTTCAGGCCCACGCCGCCGTCGTCTGTCATGGTCTCACTCATGTCCGGACCGTAGGCGAACAGATACGCATCGAAGTCGTCGGACTCGAGTCGGATCGCTCCAGGCCAACTCCCTTCCATCGGTCGGCAGCGCGACCAGCGCAGATCCGTCGACTCCACCACAGGATCGCTCCACCAGGGGGCCGGGATCAAGGGACATAAGGAGTTCATAGGTGCCGGTTTTCCGCGACGAGGAACTCGCGACCGCGTGAAAGAGGCCTCGGTCGAGGACCGTCAAGTTGATCCGCGAATGACAGGCGCCACCGCTGTCATCGTCCGCAAGGGTTCCCCCGAGACCCCGACCCGCCAGGTACAGGCAACTATCGAAATCGTCGGAGATGAGATCGATCGTTACCTCTTGGCCCGGCTTACCCGCGAAAGCCCACGCCTCCACATAGCTGCCGCCCGTCGTAATGAAGTCGGACACGGAAAGCGCGCCGCGGACCTCGTCGCCGATCTTCAGTTCTCGTCCATCGGTGTCTAGGAGCATCAGGATCGAAGTCTCCTGCGCCCACACATCGGCGGGCGACAAGAGGACGAAGAACGCGAAGCAGACGACCGCCTGCCCCGCCCGGACAGAGTACTGGCGCAAGAGATTAGACACGAGTCACCCCGGGAAGATTTGAGGAGGGTCGATCCTGCGTGATCGACCCGTTCCATCGAGACCGTTCCTATGATTAAAGCTAGGAATCCCCTCCCGCGGCACTCAACACATTTCTCGCCACGGCCTGTCCCAAAAGTCGCCCCGGTTCGCCCCAAAAGTTACCGTAGGGCATGATCCATATTCCAGTTGTCGCGGCGATCATCCGGAGGGAGAACAAGGTCCTATTGGGCCGCAGACCCGACCATAAACGTCATGGAGGCTTGTGGGAGTTTCCCGGTGGAAAAATAGACGAGGGAGAAACGGAGGTCGACGCGGTGACGCGTGAACTCCTCGAGGAGTTCGGGGTGGAGACGATATCGGTCGGGAGGGTCATCTACGAGTGCCGAGACCCCGGCTCACCGTTCCTGGTCCGGTTTCTCGATGTTGGCATCCGGGGTAAGCCCGAACCGACTGAGCACACCGAAATCGGTTGGTTCGAGCTCGATTCGCTACCGACGCTCGGCCTGGCCCCGTGTGACGCTCGTTTCGTAGCGAAGTATTTCCCGGGGGTTCTTGGCTGACCGTTCTCCGCCCCCCTTTCCGATCACCCTTCCAGCCCCGACGTCGAGCGACTCGAAACCAGCTCCAATATTTTTGCCAGCCAGCGTGCAGGCACCTTCGGAATCTCGTGCTGCACGGTTTCTCCCCGCACGAGGCCTCGACCTACGACGTGCCCCTGGAGTCCCAAGGGCACGAACCCGGATTCGACGCCTGGGACCGCGACGTCCTCGCCGCCCAGAAGCGTTGTCCACTCATCCACGGAGAGCGAGACCAGTTTGGGAAGAATCGCCCCTTCGAGGAGCCGAAATAGATCGTTGGTCGGCCGGGGACGATTCCGGTAGTCCGGCACCATGGCCCGCAGGCCGACCGAGACCACCCGCCAATGATCGCCCTCAGTCCAGCTTCCCAACGGCCAGCCCTCACAGCGATGGACCCAAAGATCCTCGCCTCTCACGATCCATCCGAAGTCGCTCCGGACGTCCGCTTCGATCCCGAACAAAGATTCCAGCCGATCGAACCCGGCCTCGATGATTTCAGCCGCTGCCTGGGGATCCGTGCGCCCGTCCGGAAAGGCGGCCGGCACGGGACTCCATCCGGGTAGCCCCGCCGCATCGTCCACGACGGAACCGACGGGTTCGTCCCCGCTGAGCCGCTTGAGACGTGCCAGGAACAGTCCTCCTGAATCGAAGTGGTGAGGATATATCCGGCAGGCGCCCTCGAGACTGGAGTCGAAGGTCTGGCCCTCGAAAGACGTGAGACCGGGGGCGTGCGGGGCGTCGATCGTGATCGGTTCGAGTGCCACGGGAGCATCTCGGAGAACGCGATCGACGACGGCCTCGTTCTCTTCCGGGGCGAACGTGCAGGTCGAGTAGAGGACCGTGCCCCCCGGGCGTGTGAGGGCGATGCCTCTCCGGAGCAGCGCCTCCTGCCGACGAGGCGCCTGCCTGCGAAACTTGGTCGTCTGCCCCCTCGGTTTGCCGTGTTTCCTGCGCAACGTCCCTTCGGCCGAACAGGGGGCATCCACCAGCACGCGGTCGAACAGCGCCCCATCGGGCAGTGACCGGCCGTCCCCTGCCACCACGAGCACGTTCGGGTGCGCCGTACGGTACATATTTCCGAGCAGAGCCCGTATGCGATCCTCGTTCCGGTCGACGGCCACGATGCAACCGCGGTCCTGCATGAGGTCGGCAGCGTGGGTGGTCTTTCCTCCCGGAGCGGCACAAAGATCCAGGATCCGCTCACCCGGACGGGGCGCCAGAAGGGGCGCAGCCACGCCTGTGGAGGCTTGCTGGATGTAGAACAGGCCCAGCCAGTTCTCGAGGGTGTCGGCCACGGCGTGGGGACCGTCGATCACGCGCAAGAAGTCCGGCAACCCCTCCACCTCCGAGAGTACGAAGCCCTGAGCCTGGAGCCGGTCTTTGAGGCTCGCCGATGAGATCCGTCCCGTGCGAACCCGGAGCGTGGGAGGATCACGACGAAGCATGGTGTCCCGAAACCCCTCCCAGTCGGGGATGATCGTCCGGTATCGCTCAAGTGGATTCACGGGATCAGTCCGAGGACGACCCTTGGCCTGCGGGCGCCACCTCGCCTCCGGACGACACATGGCTCGATCCCTTCCGCCAACGAAGACGAAGGAGCATCAAGACGACCAGCACGGTCGTGGCCACGATCGGCCAGTACGTGTCCGCCTTCACCTGCCAGTAGAAATGCAGCACGCCCAAGGAGGTCGACACGTACACCAAGCGATGGAGCCTCTGCCAGTTCTTCCTGAGCCTCCGGATCCATCCTTTGGTGGAAGTGATCGCCAAGGGAATCAGCAGCAACCAAGCCGTCACGCCCACCAGGATATACGGGCGCATGACGACGTCCTCGACGATGAAATCCCAGTCGAGTGTTTGATCCACGATGCTGTACCAAAGGAAGTGCGTCGTCAGATAGAAGAACGCGAAGAGCCCGATCGGACGCCGGAGCGAAGCGAGGCTCGTCCACCCCGTGAGGCGCCGAATGGGGGTGATGGACAGCGTGACCAGGAGGAAAATCAGGGCGGTGTCGCCCAGCCGGTGCAGGATCTCCTCGATCGGGTTGGCGCCAAGGCGATCGGTAACCCCGCGCCAGAAGAGCCACCCGGCAGGCGCGAGACCCAAGAGCCAGACCACCCCCTTGAGTAGAAGGCGACTGCGCTTCTTGTTCAACTCTCGCTCAACGGGGCGTGCATTCGAACGTTGCGGGGTCGGTCGGCCTGAGCCGGTTCGATCCGCTCAGTATGAGTACGCTCAGTAGTAGACCCGGAGATCCATCCCCGCGTAGAGGCCGGCCACCTGATCGACGTACCCGTTGAACAGCAGGGTCTCACGTCTGCGGAGCTCACCGAGCCGCCGCTCCCGCGCCTGGCTCCACCGTGGGTGGTTGACCTCTGGATTCACGTTGGCGTAAAAGCCATACTCGAACGAAGCCGACCTCTTCCACGTGTTATAGGGCTCCTGCTCCAGGAACGTCATGCTAACGATGGACTTGATGCCCTTGAACCCGTACTTCCACGGTACGACGAGCCGGATGGGCGCACCGTTTTGGTTAGGAAGATCGCGACCGTAGACACCGGTCGCCAGAATCGTGAGAGGGTGGCGCGCCTCATCCAGTCGCAAGCCCTCTACATAGGGCCAGGCCAGGACCCTCGAACGCTGACCGGGCATCTGGACGGGATCGTGAAGCGTCTTGAACTCTACGTAACGAGCGCTTCCGAGTGGGTCGGCACGGTCGATCACGTCTTTTAGAGCGAAGCCATACCAGGGGATCACCATGGACCAAGCCTCTACACACCGCATCCGGTAGATCCGATCCTCCATCGTTCCGGGACGGACGAAATCCTCCAGGCCGTACACGCCGGGATTGGCGCACAATCCTCCCACCTCGATCGTCCAGGGTCGGGGCTCAAGCGTATGTGCGTTTCGGGCCGGGTCCTCCTTCTGGGTTCCAAACTCGTAGAAGTTGTTGTAGGAGGTCACGTCCTCATACGGCGTCAACACCTCGTCCCTTTCGGAGCGCACGGTGCTCCA
>CAUZVZ010000056.1:0-16980 GCA_963583605.1 Gemmatimonadales bacterium UBA6960 | reverse complement strand
ATTTCAAGAGTCGTGGCGCCTGCGGAACCCCACAGAGCGTTCTGCCCGATCTTCACGTTGCGGGGTGCGCACTCTGGGCTCCCAACCGTCGCGCTTGACGTAGGTGGGTATGCGGACAAGATATTTGAAGCGGCGGATATTTATCGGCGTGCGATCGGTTTCGGGGCCCCGGAGTGGCTTGAGGGCCGTCTTCGCTCCGCCGGAAGTCGGTGGGACCGAGATCTGGTTGAAGAGTTCGACGCTTGGGAAACCGGGTCCGGACTGGTCGATCAACTGTTACCTCATCGAGACGGGCCATTCTATCATCACCCGGAACGGGACACTTGAACTCGATCGCGGCCCGTCCGCGATTTGGCAAGGATGGACCTTTCAAGGGGAAGAAACTGAACGAAAACCATGCCCATAGATCGGACCATTATCGACCCGGCCGCCCTCAAGAGGTTGGAGGGCTGGGGCGGTGTGAAGCTTTCGCGAGAGATCGTGCAACTCTTCCTGGACAACGGTCCCACGCGGGTCGACCAGATTCGTGAGGCCATGGACGGGGAGGATCTCGAGGTGTCTGAGCGGGGCGCCCATTCTCTGAAATCCAGCGCTGCGAATGTCGGTGCGCAACAAATGACAACTTCGTTCCGCGGATTCGGGCCTTCCTCGCCACGCTTTCCCCGATGGAGTCCCGGACGATCGCGGTGGAACCCATCGCAGATTGACGTGCGACATGCCTGACTTCGTTCTCCGAACCCACCTGAACCATCCCGTCGCTGAAGTCTTCGCATGGCATATGCGCCCTGGTGCCCTCGAGCGCCTCATCCCCCCATGGGAGAGCGTCACCATCGAGAGCCGTGAGGGAACGCCGGCGACGGGTGGGCGGGTCGCTTTTCGTGTCCTTCGTGGCCCCACCGATATCCGGCTCGAGGCGCTCCACACCGATTTCGAGCAAGACAGCTTTTTCCGTGACGAGCAGATCCGGGGACCCTTCACTCGATGGGTCCACACGCATCGCTTCGAGCTGGAAAGCGAGGGTGGATGCACGGTGGAGGACCAAGTCGATTGGGAGTTACCCATGGGCACCGCCGGGCGCCTGCTCGGAGGGTCGAGCGTCGAGACGGAGCTCAGACGGCTTTTCACGTTTCGGCACCGTCGCCTGAAAGACGACCTCGACCGAATCGCCCGCTACAAGAACGGAGCGCCCCTGAGGGTGGCCGTTACCGGATCGCGGGGTGTGATCGGACGCACCCTTTGCGACGTACTCACCACCAGCGGCCACAGCGCCGTTCGCCTGGTTCGGAACCGGGAGACGCAGACGTCGGAAGAAGCGTTTTGGGACCCCATCGAGGGCACCGTAGAGGAAGAGCGTCTCGAGGGACTCGACGCGGTCGTACACTTGGCGGGGGAGCCGCTACTCAGTCTTCGTTGGACTGAGGAAAAAAAGAAACACATCTGGGCGAGTAGGGTCGAGGGCACCGAGCACCTCGCGCGCGCCTTGGCGCGCCTCCGGCGTCCACCCAAAGTGCTCGTCTCCGCGTCCGCCGTGGGCTTCTACGGGAACCGCGGCGATCAATCCTTGAATGAGAACGCCAAGCCGGGCAAGGGATTTCTAGCCGAGCTTTGCCAAGCTTGGGAAGCCGCCACGCGTCCCGCGGCACGGATGGGCATCCGGGTCGTCCACTTACGGACTGGTCTCCCGCTCACGCCCGCGGGCGGCGCGCTCGGCACCATGCTGCTCCCGTTCAAGATCGGCGTCGGTGGACGAATCGGCAGCGGTCGGCAGTATGTGAGCTGGATCGATCATGACGATCTGATGGCCATGATCATTCATGTCATCCATACGCCGTCGATCCGAGGGGCCGTGAATGCTACGGCACCCTACCCGGTTCCCAACTCCGTATTCGCCAGCACGCTCGGCCGCGTACTCCAGCGCCCGACCGTGATCCCCGTACCCGCGCTGGCGATCCACGCGCTGTTCGGCGAGATGGGCAAGGAGATGCTGCTGCAAGGGCAACGAATCCAGCCCGCGGTGGCCGAAGCATCGGGTTTCGAGTTCATGTATCCAGGGCTGGAGGAATCCCTGCGCCATCAGTTGGGACGAGAGAGCACACCCTGAGCCGGCTAGTCGAAGAAGCCCTTCGGCAGGCCTCCGTCCCGGCCAAGCGAAGGGTAGGGCGTACCCCGGGAACGACAGTAGCGGGCGATACGCGGATATGCCCATTCGAACAGAATCCGCTCCAAATCCTTTGGGTCGATCCGCGATTCGTTGTACATATTGGCCGCTTCACGTTGCCGGAACGCTTCGAAAAGCAGGAGAGCAGTGGCGACCGAGACGTTGAACGATTGTGCCATCCCTACCATCGGGATCGAAATCCGTAGGTCGGCCAGCGCGAGTGCCTCGGCGCTCAGGCCCTGAAGTTCCGCCCCCATCATCAGGGCAGTCGGCCCCGTGAAATCCACCGACCTAAAATCGATGGCCTCAGGACCCGGATGTGCTGCGAGCACCCGGAAGCCCCGGTCCTTCAATTCCTGGACGGCAGCTTGGACGGTGTGGTGCCGGACCAGGCGAACCCACTTGGCCGTCCCCGCGGAGGTGTGCGAATGAATCTGAAGACCTTCGTCGGGCGGAACTACGTGCGCCTCGAACACTCCCGCCGCGTCACAGTTGCGGAGGATGGCCGAGAGGTTGTGGCTCTTATGGACCTGCTCCATAAGCACCGTGAGGTCGGGCTGTCGCCTGCGTAGGGCGCGGGAAAGTCTTTGAAAACGCTCTGGATTCATCGCTCGATGAGGCCGCCTGAGAGGGTCGGATCGCTGCTCCAAACCACGAAGCGGATCCGATTTCAGGGGGAAAAGATGGGGAGTCGGCTCCGGTCTGACCATGCCGGACGCAGGAGGCGATGGTCTGAGCCGCCTCTTCGGGTCTATTCTTGTCGTGGCGGACGCGTCGGGCACCTCCTTGCGAGGTGTGGGGGGAGGCCGTGCGCAAACTGCGGAGCTGCGGTATATCGCGCCATTCCTTCTTACGCCCACCGGCCCGCTTTCGGATGTTGACCTCAGTCTGATCTTCCCATGCTGAGGCCTTCACCATGTCCGACCCCGCCGCCCGCCTCAACGCAGCCCTCGAAGGTCGCTACGCCATAGAGCGTGAGTTGGGCGAGAGCGGGATGGCTACGGTGTACCTGGCCGACGACCTCAAGCACAACCGCAAGGTCGCTCTCAAAGTCCTGAAGCCGGAACTCGCTGCTGTGGTCGGTGCAGAGCGTTTCTTGGCCGAGATCGAAACCACGGCCAACCTCAATCACCCACACATCCTGCCGCTCCACGATTCCGGCGAAGGGGACAGCTTCCTCTTCTGCGTCATGCCCTACCTCGAAGGGGAGACCCTCCGCAACCGCATTGACCGTGAGCATCAGCTTCCGGTGGATGAAGCGGTGGTCCTTGCCTCGAAGGTCGCCGGTGCACTCCAGCACGCGCACGAACACGGGGTGATCCACCGCGACATCAAGCCCGCAAACATCCTGCTCCAAGACGGCGAGCCCGTGGTGGCCGACTTCGGGATTGCACTGGCTCTCGG
Source organism: Gemmatimonadales bacterium UBA6960 (assembly GCA_963583605.1). Classification (GTDB taxonomy): domain Bacteria; phylum Gemmatimonadota; class Gemmatimonadetes; order Longimicrobiales; family Gaopeijiaceae; genus UBA822. The sequence continues at coordinate 13,418 of CAUZVZ010000056.1, read as the reverse complement.
TGTCGCGGGCGGTACCCGGCTCACCGAAACTGGCCTCAGTGTGGGCACGCCGTTTTATATGAGCCCGGAGCAGGCGACAGGTGATCAGGCCGTTGGAGCCTCCACCGATACATAGGGGTCCCCGCAGCCGAACAGGGTCAGGGCGCCCGTGCCCGTGATGGTGCTTCTAGATTTGTGCGTTCCGGGCATCGTTCATTCCTCCTCGATCCATTTTTACCGAGTTCGCGCTTCACAATGTGCCACGCACCTGTCAAGAGCTAGGCGCAGCGTAACGCGCACATGAATCCGAATAAGCCTTCTGCCCGCGCGCGAGAGAAGAACCATGCCTAGAGGGCAGTATACTGCACTCGTGGACTCCGCTATCCTGGCGTTTGAGTGGGCCGTTCTCGCGGCGACCGACGATGAAGTTTTTGGGGAGGATCAGGCAGACCGTTGAATCAGCAAGGTGAAGAAATCATCGTGCATACCCCGCCAGTGACACCCAGAGCCCGTGCGCGAGGGGACTATGGCCAAATTATGACCGTACCTATCTTTTATCCTCTATTTGGGTCTTTCGCTACTTTGGGGTCTAAACCGCAAAGGTTAGGTTCTACACCGCCAATCGCCTTAATCCAGTTATGGCCGGGGTGGCGGAAGGGTAGACGCAAGGGACTTAAAATCCCTCGGGAGAAATCCCATGTGGGTTCGATTCCCACCCCCGGCACTCGTCAGCCGCTGACGGCCCTAGCGTTGACGGTTCCAACTAGGAGAACCCATGAGCTACGTGACCCGGGTGCGACCACTGTCATGCGCGCTCACCTGCGCGCTCGCCCTCTCCAACGGATCCACATCCGCCCAGACTCGTGGAGGAGTCCCCGCGTTGCCACCACCGGATCGGCCGGTCGTGATCAACACGGACGTGGTGCCTCGAGTTCGCGTGGTGCCTGCCGCCACTGGGCTCTCGCATCCGTGGGGCATGGCTTTCAGGGATAACGGCGACATCCTGGTGACCGAACGCGACAAGGGCACACTGCGGGTGATCCGCGACGGTCGGCTTCTGGAGCGGGACATCCCGGGGGTGCCGGAGGTGTTCGCGGGTCGAGACCGTGCCGGGCTCATGGACATTGCGCTCCACCCGGACGACGACCGCATCGTCTACTTGACGTACACCAAGTCGATCGAGCATGAGGGAGAACCCGCTGAGACGGTTGCGCTGGCGCGCGGTCGCCTCGACGGGGATGAATTGACTGAGGTGCGCGATATCTTCGTGGCAGTCGGTTTGGACGACGGCATCGCCGCATCCCGACTCCTGTTCCGGCCGGACGGGACGTTGCTGATGAGCGTCGGTGGCTCCTACGTGTTCGCGCAGACGGAGGACTACGCGCAGGACCCGGGCACTCATTTCGGTAAGCTCCTGCGGCTGAACGACGACGGCACGGCGGCCCACGACAATCCCTTCATGGGCAACGCCGACTACCTGCCGGAAATCTACTCCACTGGTCACCGAAACCAGCTCGGTCTCGCCTTTCACCCCCAGACCGGGGATCTGTGGGCGAGCGAGAACGGACCGCAGGGTGGCGACGAGGTCAACATCATCAAGGCTGGCCGGAACTACGGCTGGCCGCTCTCCTCCTACAGCCGTCAGTACATCGGCGACTGGGTCACAGACACGCCTTGGCTGGCGGAGTTCGAAGACGCGGAGGTTCTCTGGTGGCCGTCCATCGCGCCGTCCGGAATGGCCTTCTACTCAGGCGAGCATTTTCCCGCGTGGCAGGGCAACCTGTTTGTCGGCTCTATGATGGTCGGAAGGATGTTCCACACCGGGCACTTGGAACGGATTGTGTTCAACGAGGACGGCGAGGAGATTCGCCGGGAGTGGCTGCTTGCCGAGTTCAAGCAGCGGGTGCGAGATGTGCGCCAGGGGCCCGACGGGTACATCTATGTCCTGACCGAGGAAGACGACGCCGTGCTGCTCCGGTTGGAGCCCGCCTGAGCCGATCGGTCGTGAGCCGATCGTGACTTGCGCCCAGTCTGACGCAGCGATAGGGTCTTCCCCGTTAACTCACAGATTGTAAGAGGAAGTACGCCTGATGTTTAAGTGGATCGCTCACCTGGGGATGTGGGCCTGCACGTTGATAGCATTCTGGCACGGTGCTCAACTGAATAGTGGGCCCGATAACGATGTCGCCACGGTCCTGTTCTGGGCAATGTGCGGGTTCGCGATGTGGTTCGTTGCCGACCCACAGAGGGACTCGGGTCCGCAGCGCTCCTGAGCCCAGGCGTACAGAGAGCGCGATTCTCCGCCTACCCCGCCCACCTCACGCGCCAGATCCGTCCCGCCCCATCATCTTCTGGAGGGGATGCGCCCAGACGATAAGCCCCATCTCATCGACAGGGTCCTTCAGGACAACGAGACCGTGACCCTCGGCGGTGAGACGCTTATCGCGCACCGTACTCCCGGCCATACCCCCGGATGCACGAGCTGGGAGCTCGACGTGGAGGAGAATGACCGGACCTACACGGCCCTGATCAACTGCAGCATCGGAGTGAACCCCGACTACCAACTCTACCAGAACTCCGACCGACCGGACATCGTTGCCGACTACCGGTACAGCTACGGGATGCTCCGGTCCCTCGACATCGACATCCCTCTGGGGTCGCATCCGGGAATGTACAACCTGACCGACAAGTACGAGCGCATCGGCGAGACTCCGAACCCGTTCATCGATCCTGGGGGTTACCTCTACGAGATCGCGATCAACGAGCAGGCGATGGGGCTACGGCTCGAGGAGCAGCGTCGGGCGGCCGAGGCAGGTAACCGGTAACCGCCATTGCCAGCCTCCATCGGTAAGAGGTAAGTGGTGAATTGATCTCTGCTCAGGCCGCCGCTGGAGCGGGGGTCGGGTCGGGGATCCTGGCTGGACCTTGGCCGGTCGCGAGGTCGCTGTCCTCCCTTCGCACGCGTGCTAGCTCGTCCACCATCAGGTTCCGCATCTGAGCGATGAAGTTCGCCGGGTTCGCAGCGGGATCGCTCCACTCGATCGGGCCCAAGACGCTCAGTCGTCCCTTGATCTCCTGCATTCCATCCAGAAAATGTACCAGCTTTCCATGACGCCAGTACCCGTCGCTGACGAGGACGTAGACGATCCACTCCCGGGCCCTGAGAATCCGCTCGAGGCCGGCGGTTCTGAATCGGCCGATCTCTCCGTCAAGGCTGCGCGTCCCCTCCGGGAACAGAATCAAGGGTGCCACACTCGTGCGAGCCACCTGATCCAATTGCTCCAATAGCCGCCGGCCGGTCCCCGCCTTCGCCCGTGGGTTCACCACCGGATACTCGAGCGTGCGGATGGTGTGTGAGATAACGGGAATCCACCGGGCGTACCTCTGCCGAGTCACGATCCTCGAGAACACGCCCTGACCAGACGCGATGGCCATGGGGATGTCCAAAATGGACTGGTGATTCATGAGGATCAGGATCCCAGGCCCGCCGGGCACCCGACCAGGTTGTGGTATGTCGGCGCCGCCGAACCTTTTCAGGATCATGAACAGCGTACGCGACAGGAACCGCTGCCACCTCCCGTGGACCGCCGGCCCGTGCCCGGCAAGCATCCGGGCCGCCGGGAAGACCAGCGCGCGCTGGAGCAAGTCGGAGATTGCAAAAAATACGGCCACCAAGGACAGTGTCGCGTAACCTCTGACGCTCAAGTCGGGAGGGCCTCTCGGATTTTGGAGGTCATCCGGTGGCGGGGAAGCCGCAGGTTGGGGGCGCAGCGGCGGGGTGTGGAGCGTACGGTACGTTAACCGATTCCACTACGGCGGGCTACGCCGGACGTCCTAAGGGGAGACAATCGGCCATCCGAAAGTGCCCCACGAGCCTTGAGTCCGGATCGAATGGGCCGATATTGTGTAGAATGCGGCGAATTCGACGTCTGGGGCGGAAGGCCCTGAGAAGCCAATCACGGCCTGGCTGTACCGCTCGACGCGGATTGCCACGGCCCACGAGCGACGCATACGAGATGCTTGAATACACCCCTGAGGTCGCGCGCAAGACGGCGGATCTTCAGGAACGGGTCAAGGATTTCATCCCGCCGGTGGAGTGGCCGGTGGTGGCGCCGCTGATCCATGCGATCAACGAGCTCAAGAAGGCCGAGAACGCAGTGATTCTCGCCCACAATTATCAAACCCCTGACATCTACCACTGCGTTGCCGACTTCGTAGGGGATTCCCTCCAGTTGGCGATCCAGGCAGGGAAGACAGATGCGGACATCATCGTGCAGGCCGGCGTCCACTTCATGGCTGAGACTTCGAAGCTGATGTCTCCGGATAAGACCGTTCTGATACCGAGTCTTGAGGCCGGGTGCTCGTTGGCTTCCTCGATCACCGGAGAGGACGTGCGCCTGATCAAGCAGAAGTACCCAGGCGTACCGGTCGTGACGTACGTGAATACGTCGGCGGATGTGAAGGCGGAGTCTGACATTTGTTGTACGTCGGCCAATGCCGTCAACGTGGTGGAGGCGATGGGCGTCGATCGCGTGATTCTTCTGCCGGACCAATACCTCGCCAAGAATGTCGCTGCGCTCACCGATGTCGAAGTGATCGCTTGGGCGGGGCTGTGCGAGGTCCACGAGCGCTTTACCGCCGAAGAGATTCGCAAGTATCGCGAAAGCACACCGGGCCTCGTGGTGCTGGCCCATCCGGAGTGCTCCCCGGCCGTTCTTGCCGAAGCGGATTACGCCGGGTCCACTTCATCCATGATTGGGTACGTGAAGGGGAAGCGTCCAGCCCGCGTCCTGATGGTCACGGAATGCTCGATGAGTGACAACGTCGCGGCCGAGACACCGGACGTAGAGTTCATTCGGCCGTGTAACATGTGCCCCCACATGAAGAGCATCACGCTTCAGAACATCCTCGAGAGTCTACAGGAGATGCGGTACGAGGTCACGATTCCTGACGATGTGGTTGTAGCGGCTCGCCGGGCGGTTCAGCGCATGGTGGACCTGGGAGCCGAGGGTCGTGACTTCGCCGATGGTGCAGAGGTCCTGGTGACGGTGGAAGACCGGGCTTCCCTCAGTCCGGTGGCCGGGGTATCCCGCTAGTCGCGGTGTCGACGAACGGCGTGAAAGACATTTCCGATCTCCCCGAAGCGCTCATGGAACCGCTCGTGCGACGCGTGCTCGACGAGGATCTCGGGTCCGGCGGGGACGTCACGTCTCGGGCGGTGATCTCGCCGGAAGCAACGGCTCGTGCCCATGTCGTCGCACGGGAGCGAGGCGTACTCGCTGGGGTGCAACCCGCGTCACTGACTTTCAAGCTGGTTGATCCAACGGTGGAGCTTCGCTTCGAGGCAGACGAGGGTGCTTCCATCGAGGCCGGCGAAGTCGTGGCAACCGTGGAGGGCCCGACCCGCTCGATCCTCACCACCGAACGAACTGCGCTCAATTTCCTCAGCCACCTCTCCGGCGTGGCCACGGCCACGGGAACGCTTGTGGCCGCGGTGGCCGGCACCGACGCGAGGATCTGTTGTACCCGGAAAACCACCCCGGGGCTGCGCGCCCTCGAAAAACAGGCGGTCCGAGCAGGAGGCGGCGCGAATCATCGATACGGACTCAGCGACGCCATCCTCATCAAGGACAACCACGTTGCCGCGTCCGGGGGGGTGGCGGCCGCGATCGATTCGGCGCGGAAGCAGAGTGGGCCGGCCACCACCATCGAAATCGAAGTCGATACGCTGGATCAGCTCGGCGAGGCCCTCGAAGCAGGCGCCTCAGCCGTCCTCTTGGACAACATGGCCCTGCCGGACCTGCTTCGGGCGGTCGAAATGACTGCGGGGCGAGCGGTGCTCGAGGCATCCGGTCGGGTGACGGCTGAGACGGTCGGCGCGATCGCGGAGACCGGCGTCGACTTCATTTCCAGCGGTTGGATCACCCACTCAGCCCCGGTCCTCGACTTCGGCCTGGACTTCGTATCCCATCCATCGTGAAACTGACGATCCCACCCGCCATAACAGCACATCGTAAGCCGGCCATCCTGGGGTCCTCGATGACGTCCGTTGTGGCGACCCTCGTGGCGACCGCGGTGATCGTGGGCGTGTGGCCGCAGGCGGCGAGGGCCCAGGCACCGGACTCAGTCCGTTTAGATACGCTCACGAACTTTCCGAGCGGCTTCCGGCTGGATGGCATTCAAGTCGTGGCCGGTCGCCGTCTCACGGCCACGGGCGGCGTGGGCGTCGTGGAGATGCGTCTCGATCCCCTCAGCTCTGTGCCGATTCCTACGCTGGAAGAGGCGTTGCGCGAAATGCCGTTGGGGCGCGTCCGGGAAAATTAGAGGGGAGAAGCGCAGCCGAGTCTGCGGGGCGCGACAGACCGGCATATCGCGGTACTCGTGGATGGCGTCCCTCTGACCCTGGGTTGGGATCATCGCACGGACCTCTCGATCATTCCGCTGACGGCCGCACGCTCCGTTCATCTGCTGCGAGGACTCTCGTCGGTCCTTTACGGTCCGAACGTTCTGGCGGGCGTCGTGTCGATCGACGTGGCGCGTGGTGTCGAGCGCTTGGAGGCGCCCCCGCCGGCCACCTTCAGTGCGGCGGCGGACGACAACGGAGGCCTGGTGCTCAGTGGCACCGTTGCCCGCTCCTTCGAGTCCCGAGGAGGAGATTGGCTGGTACAAGGCGGCGGTGGCTTCAGGGACCGGCCCGGCGTCTCGATTCCCAACGACGGCTCAGGGATCTCCGGAGACCCCGCGTTGTTGAGCGCCGACGGGGATCTTCGCCTCAATAGTGACGTCGAGCATAAGGATGCGTTCGTCTCCGTCCGATATCAGGGTGAAGGGGGCGGCTGGATGTCGCTCACCTCCTCCGGATTCGACGTGGAGCGCGGAGTGCCACCTGAGATCCACGAAGCGGATCCGAGACTCTGGCGATATCCGGATCAGGCGCGCGTGATCACCGCGTTGTCCGGCGGCACCGGCTCCAAGGAGACGCGCTGGGGCATGGGTGGTCTCGAAGCGAGCCTGGGCCTCGATCTTGGTTCGTTCCACATCGAGCAGTTCGATGCACCCACATACGGGAACGTGATCAAGGAAGAGGAGGGGGAGGACAGGACGGCGACCCTTCGGATACTCGGGGAGCACGGCATCGGCGAGAGGGGAGATTTACGGACGGCGCTGACGTACGGAGACATATCCCACACGGAGCGACTGACCAGCTCCGGTGAACGAGATTTTCGGCAACGCCTGTGGAGCCTGGGGACTGAGGTGGAGTGGCGGTTCGACGATTCCCCGGGTTGGGACGGAGTAGGGGCAACGCGCATCAGCGTGGGCCTATCGACCGACGGAGCGGACACGCCAGAATCGGGTGGAAATCCCCGACTCGGACGCATGGGTGATTGGGGTGCCCGCCTCGGGTTGTCCTCACTCACGGGCGGAGGCTCTTTGCTGCTCCACGGAGGGATCAGCCGTCGCGCGCGTTTCCCCTCCCTCAGAGAGCTGTACTCAGACGCGTTGGGTCGCTTCCTCCCGAATCCGGGCCTCGAGCCTGAGGTTCTAACGGGTGGGGAGCTTGGGCTTACTTGGGCCCTGCAGGGGGTCGACATCCAAGTGGTGGGCTTCCGGCAGGTCCTCAATGACGGCATCGTGCGGGTTGGCGTGCTGACCCCGCAAGGACCCAAGCGCCAGCGCGTAAACCGTGATGGCATTCGGAGTACGGGCCTGGAAATGGTAGCGTCGGGAGAGTGGCGGGCGATGCAGTACAGTGGCGATCTCACGCTACCATTTCCAGGCCTGGCAGGTTGAAGATGTTAGCGGTGACCGCACCCGGCCAGAGTACGAGCCGAGTGTGGTCGGCGGCCTCGCATTGGCTACGCAGCTCCCGGCGGAATTCAGGGTGTCCGGTGGGTATCGGTTCGTGGGTAAGCAGTTTTGCTTGAATGCGGACTCGTCCTCGATGGACCGCCTGAAGCGAACGCACCGCTTCGATCTTCAACTCCGGCGACTCTTCGGGTTCGAGGGGCGGTCCGCTCTCACGAATGTAGATGCGCTCGTCTCAGTCACGAACCTGACCGACAATACGATCTTCGATCAGTGCGGGCTCCCGCAGCCGGGCCGGACCTTCCGGATCCAGCTTCTGCTCTTCTGACGCGGCAAGCTGGACGCTAGTTTGTCTAGAAGGCTGTTGAAGGAGTACAGCAACCGCACAACCGCCCTGTGCCCAAGTCCATCTTGGGACATGATCTTACACGTTGCAGGGTTGCGGTGGCACGGCCCCATCTCCGTTGTTGGAGCTAGGGCCGTGGCATCCCGGGTACCCGTGCGATAGCACGGGTGGCGGCCCACTGTACTCCTTCAACAGCCTTCAAGGGCGTCACCCGCCACAACACCAGCTTGGCCAGGACATGATTCGAGTCACATTCCTCGGCACCGCTGCTACGCGCCCCACCGTGCGTCGCAACGTGAGTGCGATCGCCCTTCAGCGCGAAGGGGACTCCTTCCTTCTCGACTGCGGCGAGGGAACCCAGCGGCAGATGATGCGTTATGGCACGGGCTTCACCGTCCAGGATGTATTCGTGACTCATCTTCACGCCGATCACTTCCTCGGTATCACGGGGCTTCTGAGGACGATGGCGCTTCAAGGTCGAGCCGACCCGCTCCGTGTCTTTGGACCCGCCTCGTCCCGGGCCACGCTCGAGCAGGTCGTGAGCTTGGGCGTGGACCGGGTGCCCTTTCCACTCGAGATCGACGAGCTCGACGCGGGTTCGCGGGTTGAGTACGGGGACTACGACGTAGTCGCCTTCCCGGTGGATCACCGTACTTCGGCGTTGGGGTACGCCTTCGTTGAGCACGAGCGGCTCGGCCGCTTCGATGTCGAGCGCGCCCGCGCTCTGGGAGTACCGGAGGGAGAACTCTTCGGAAAGTTGCACATGGGACAGGCGGTCGAGGTCGATGGACGACAAATCGAACCCGCCGATGTCGTGGGACCACCGCGGCCAGGGCGGTCGGTCGTGTACACGGGCGACACGCGTCCTTCTGAAGCGACGAAGGAGATCGCGAAGGACGCTTCTCTGCTGATCCACGAAGCCACGTTCGGGAACGAGGAAGCTGAGCGGGCCGGCCAGACATACCACAGTACCGCTGGGGGCGCGGCGGCTCTGGCGGCTGAGGCCGGCGTTCGCCGGCTCTATCTGACGCACATCTCCGCGCGGTATTCCGATGACCCCTCAGCGCTCGAAGCCGAAGCGCGTGAGGCGTTTCCCGGCGCGGTCGTCGCCCGTGACGGCCTCAGCGTGGAGATTCCGCACAACGATGGTGCGGGCGGAGAGATCGGGGGCGACGGCGACCCCGGGACGGAGAGCGAGCTGAGCGAAAAGGCGGGAAGGCTGTGAGCCCGGGACTCTCCTTCGAACGGGTGGGGATCGTGGGCCTGGGTCTGATTGGAGGATCGCTCGCGCGCGCGCTACGCCTGTTGGATAATGCGCCGCGGGTCGTCGCCTTCAACCGCGGTCGGGACGCCGCCGAGCGGGCTTTGGCCGATGGGGTGATCGATGCCGTGGCCGACACGGCCGGGGAGGCCGCCGAGGGGCAGGATCTGGTGGTCTACGCGACTCCCTTGGCCGTGGCTCTGGAGATGATGAGGGCCCATTCCGGGGAGTGGAGGGATGCGACCATCACCGATGTCGTGGGCCTCAAAGGGCCGTTGTTGCGGGAAGCGGGCGAACTCGGTTTCGCCACGCAATTCGTCGGGAGTCATCCCATGGCCGGTGGGACCGCCACGGGATACGGGGTCTCGACCGCGGATCTCTTCTCCGGTGAAACCGTCTTCGTTTGTGGCGGGGAGGCTGAGCGTGAACGAATCAAGGCCGTGGAGTCCATGTGGCAGGCGCTGGGCGCGAGAATTCGGCCCATGGATGCGGAGGCCCACGACCGGCTTATGGTATGGGCGAGTCACCTGCCACAGTTGATATCCAACGTGGTGGCCCGGGCGATGGCCGGTGCTGGCCTCGCCGTGAGCGATCTCGGCCCCGGGGGTCGGGACTTGACGCGTCTAGCGGAGAGCTCGCCGGAGATGTGGACAGGCCTGTTCGACCAGGCAAGCGAGGAGAACGAGCTGGCGATCGACAGCGTGCAGGCTGGTCTTGCCGCCGTCCGGACGGCGTTGGCCGAGAGATCGAGGGAAGAAATCGCTGAGTTGATGCGCGCTACGCAGGAGTGGAGGAGGGAAGGGTGAGACGCATTCGGATGCCGGGGGACAAGTCGGTCACCCAACGGGCCCTCATTTTCGCCTCACTCGCCTCGGGGGAGAGCCGCCTGCGCGGTCTACTGCCGGGGGAGGATCCCCAAGCGACAGCACGGGCGCTTCGCGATTTAGGCGTAGACATCCCTCCGCTTGTCGGAAATGGAACCGAAGTGCGGATTCAAGGCGTGGGTCTTCGTGGCCTGCATGAGCCACACGACGTCCTTGATTTCGAGAACAGCGGCACGGGCGCTCGGCTCATGCTGGGTGTCCTGGCGGGCCAGCCGATGACGGTCACCGTGACCGGGGACGCGTCCTTGCGCGTCCGTCCGATGAGGCGGGTGACCACACCGCTGTCCAAGATGGGCGCGGTTTTTCGTGAAATGGATGGACCCGATCGGCTTCCTCTTGAGGTGACCGGCGGTCCGCTCGATGCGATCGACTACGACTCCCCGGTGGCGAGCGCACAGGTGAAGAGCGCGGTGTTGTTGGCGGGCCTGGTGGGCGGCGCCTTCGTCTTTGTGTCAGAGCCACATCGCTCTCGAGATCATACGGAACGCATGCTGAGTACGTGCGGCGTCCCGGTCATCTCTCATGAAGTGGACGGCCTCTGGAAGGTAGAGTTGAGGGATCCCCCGGAGCGCATCGCACCTCTGAACCTTGAGATTCCGGGCGACTTTTCGTCTTCGGCGTTCTTCCTCGCATTGGCGATCCTAGGCGGGATGGAAGGCGGACTCGAGATCGACCACGTGGGCATGAATCCGACCCGCCGCGGGCTGCTGGATGTACTGAACCGCATGGGTGCGAAGGTGGGGGCCGATCCCTTCGACGAAGATGGCGGGGAACCCGTGAGTTCGCTTCGTGCGCTCCCTTCGAAGCTGGTCGCCACGAAAGTTGGGGCGGATGAGGTGCCCGCCATGATCGACGAATTTCCCGTCATGGCAATCCTGGCCGCCCGGGCCGAGGGTGTGACCAGCATCACCGGGGCGTCTGAGCTGCGGCTCAAGGAGTCCGACCGGATCAAGGCGCTCGCGGAGAATCTCCGCGCCGTGGGTGTGAAGGCCGAGGAGTTGAGTGATGGCCTCGAAATCGAGGGAGGCGATCATCCGCTCGTGGGCCGGGTATCGAGCCATAACGACCACCGCATCGCCATGGCGTTCGGCGTACTCGGAGCCCTCAAGGGCAATCAAATCGACATCGACGGCGCCGACGTAGCGGACGTGAGTTTTCCGAACTTTTGGGGCTTGCTCGAAGACCTAGCGCGCACGTGACCGGATCCGCCCGCCGCCGCCCCGTGATCACGCTCGACGGGCCTGCGGGGTCGGGTAAAACAAGCACCGCCCAAGCCGTGGCGAAACGGTTGGGCTTGCGGCACCTAGATTCGGGGGCGCTTTACCGGGCGGTGACCTTCGCGCTTCTCCAGGAGGGCGTGCCGGAGGAGCAGTGGGAGACTCTTGAGGCCGGACAGTTGAATGAGCTCGGCATCGAGGTCGAAGCAGAAGGCGACGGTGTGGACATTCACCGCGGCGGTGCGCTTCTTACGTCCCAGCTCCGGAGTCCCGACGTGACCGGGCGCGTTTCGGCCGTTGCCAGTCTCCTGGCGGTCCGTGATTGGCTTCTCTGGGTGCAGCGCGCGGTGGGCGCCCACGGGAACCTCGTGGCCGACGGAAGGGACATGGGCACCGTCGTTTTCCCAGACGCGGACGTAAAGATCTTCCTGGTCGCGGGGCTCGAGGAGCGCGCCCGGCGCCGGCTACTCCAGGATTCCGGAAGGGAGCCGACGTCGGCCGAGATCGAGGAGGAGGCCCAGCGCATCGAACGGCGGGATCAGGCTGATCAGAGCCGGCGTCACTCCCCTTTGAGGCGGCCGGCGGACGCCGTGGAGGTGGACACAACGGGGCTGCCATTCGATGAGCAGGTGGCTGTTATTGTGAGGCGGGTAAAGGACTTGACTGCTCTTTAGTGAGAGGTATAGCTTCACCACACTAGGCCCCTGGCGGCGGGGCCTGCTGTTTCGTCTATCCCTCAACCCGGACCGAGTCGCTGTTGCAGCGTCCGGCAAAATAGGCACCGGCGAGATCCGCCGGTGAATCAACCATGGCCAAAGACCCAGACTCCCAGTCCCCGGACCCCACCTCCGAAGTAGAAGCCGCTACCGAGAGCCGATCCGAAGCCGGCGAAGCTGAAGCCTCCTCACAAGACCCCAGCACTGATTCGGCAGCCGTAGCCGTAGCCGAGAAGGGACCGGGCGGTATTTCCCCTGAGTTGCTGGCGGATCCATATGGAGAGGAAGTTCTCGACATATCCGCAGCGGATTTCGAGGCCCTGCTCTCCGATCACACTGATGTGATGGGAGACTTCAGGGAGGGCGCAATCGTTCACGCGAAGGTACTCAGGGTGACTGAGAGCGTAGTCATCCTAGAGTTCGGCTTCAAGAGCGAGGGAGCGGTCCCGCTCGACGAATTCAAGGACCGTGACACGCTCGAGCCGGGCCAAGAAATAGAGGTTCTTCTCGAAAGCCTCGAGGACGATGACGGCATCGTCGTCCTGTCGAAGAAGAAGGCCGACTTCCTGCGCGTTTGGGAGAAGATCCGAGAGGCCCATGAGGCCGACGAGCCGGTCGAGGGGATGCTGGCCCGCAAGATCAAGGGCGGTGTCACGGTGGACATCATGGGTGTCGACGCGTTTTTGCCCGGATCGCAGATCGCGCTGCGTAGGGTGCCGAACATAGAGGATCTCCTCGGACAGACGTTCGAGTTCAAGATCATCAAGCTCAACAAGCGCCGTCGGAACATCGTGGTTTCTCGCCGCGTCATCCTGGAAGGGGAGCGCGAGAAGAAGCGCGAGACCCTGGTCATGGAGCTCTTGATCGGTCAGGTCCGCGAAGGCATCGTCAAGAACATCACCGACTTCGGTGCGTTTATCGACTTGGGTGGACTCGACGGCCTGCTTCACATCACGGACATGTCATGGGGGCGGGTTGGACATCCGTCTGAGGTCGTCGATATCGGCGCCAAACTCGACGTGAAGGTCCTCGACATCGATTGGGACCGCGAGCGTATTTCCTTGGGCCTGAAGCAGCTTCTGCCCTACCCGTGGACCGGGATCGACAAGAAGTACCCAGTCGGTTCCCGGGTGCGTGGAAAAGTCGTATCGATCATGAACTATGGAGCCTTCATTGAGCTCGAGAAGGGTGTCGAGGGCCTTGTTCACA
>CAUZVZ010000055.1:0-17095 GCA_963583605.1 Gemmatimonadales bacterium UBA6960 | reverse complement strand
TGCGTGCCGTAGCGCTTTGGATGTTGTTCACGACTCTGCACCTGCACCAAGCTTCCGCTTCATTGGTCCAGGCGAGCGCGCTCAGCCAGGGAGCCATGGGTTGGAGGCGCAATCGGGTCGCCATCGTCTTCTTTGTCCTCGCCTTCGGGACGCTGATGTGGGCCGTCGGACAGGTGATGTTCGAGGTCCGCGCAGCCGACAGCGTCGAGGATATCGCGGCCAGCCTGTTGAGTGTATTAGCGTCGCCCGCGGCTCGTATTGTCCTGTTTCCCTTTCACCTGGTGCTGGCGCCCACGTTCGCCGGGAGTGTCAGCGCATGGCTTCTTCCCGCCGTACTCGCGTTCGCCGTGCTGTTTCTACACTACCGGTGGGTGATCCGGACAGACGCGACGTTTGAGGAGGCTGCAGCCGCGGCAGGGCGCAGGCGAGCGGAAAGGCGCCTCGCGATCCGGGCAGGTCGCCGCTCCAAGATGGCCGACGTCCGGGTCCGTGGTGACCGCCCGGCGCCCTTCCCACTGAGCCCCACAGGCACGCCGGCCGTGGCTCTGTTCTGGAAGAACTGCGTCGCCTTCTCACGTCAGATGCGCGTCGTCAGCTCGGCTGTCATCGGCGCTGTCCTGGTGATTCTGTATCTGTTGATGGTCATAATGACGGGATCACCCAGTGACGCGATCGATACGCTCGGCCTGGTGCTCGTGGCCTCCGGGGCCATCCTCACCGTCTTTGGCCCCTTGGGAATTCGCAACGACCTCAGGGACGACATGACGAGGTTCGACGTCCTCAGGAGTTATCCCCTGTCGTCCTCCTCCATCGTCATAGCGGAGGTGGCCGCCTCCGCGCTTTCACTCACGGCCCTACAGTTGGCTCTCTTCTCGGGTGGACTCGCCTGCCTGGCCTTCGGGGAGCTGGCAACGGGACACTTCATGGTGCTCCTATACGGATTCGCTGCCGCGATCCTGGTGCTTCCGGCCGTCAACGGCATTTCCATGGCCATCCAAAACGCCGGTGCGGTAGTGCTTCCGGCCTGGGTGCAGAAGTCGGGAACACGAGGGGGTGGGATCGAAGTGATCGGTCATCAGATGCTCACGCTGGCCTTCACCGGAGCGCTCCTGATCGTCGCTCTGACGTTTCCCGCTGTGGCGGCAGGTGTCGTGCTTCTCCGTTTAGGCTTGGGGGGCGCCGCCCTCTCCCTGGCAGTCATCGCCGCGCTCGTCACGCTTTGGGGCGAGCTCGCGATCGCCTTTACGTTCCTCGGCGACGTCTTCGAGAAGACGGACCCGAGCGAGATCGCGACCTAGACCTCGAGCTACACGAAACCGAACACGTGGTAGAGCAGGACGTAGACCACGATCCCGGTAATGGAGACGTACATCCATGCGGGATAGACCCACCGGGCCAGACGGGCGTGATCGTGGAAGCGCTTCTTCGAGACCAGGTATAGAGGTCGCAGGATCCCGGGAACGATCAGTGCCGCCAAGATCATGTGCGAGATCAACAGCCCCAAATAGAAAACCTTGGCCACGCCCTCACCCGCAAAGGTATGCGTTCCCGAAATAGCGAGCCGGGTCAAATAGAAGACCAGGAACAAGGCCGAGGTCGTCACCGCACCCAACATGCTGCGTCGATGCCGCCTCACATCTCGACGCCGCACGAAAACAAAGCCGGAGACGAGGAAAACTCCACTCGTGAAATTCAGCAGGGCGTTGGTGCTCGCCAACATGCCTCCGATCGCCTCAGCGTCCATTCGACTCGACTCGTCTCCCCGGTCCCCACGACAGCGCCGACAAAGCCACCGTGACGCACAGCAGTGATGCGGCGAGCAGCGTGTGGAGCGAGACGGCGGCGACAGACAGGCGCGTGTACACGGACAAGAACCCCAGCATCACCTGCAGTACGATCAACACACCCGCCGAGAGGGCCAGGGTTCGAGCGAGCGACGGACCCAAGCGTCGCGTGGCCCTCACAGACAAGACCAGCAGGGCGATCAGGAGTAGCAGTCCAGTTGTCCGGTGAGAGAAGTGCACCACAACAGCTGCGTTCTGAAGGGGAGGAATCCACTGCCCCAGGCACAACGGCACGTCGGGACATACGAGCCCCGCGTCCATATGCCGGACCGCTCCCCCGAGCACGGACTGAAGGAAGGTCAGACCGGCAGCGGCAACCGCGAGCCCTCGGAGCTCCCTGACACCTTGCCAGGGGCCTTCCCCCTCGGTCCATGTCGCAGATGTGACGACGGTGAGCACCGTGGCAAGAGCCACGAACAGAAAGGCCAAAGCCAGATGCGTGGTCGAGACGGCGTCGGGAAGCCTCATCAACACCGTCACCCCCCCGACTACACTCTGGACCAGCAGGAGTCCGATCCCGGCCAAGGCCCACCGACGCACGGCCGGACGATGCGCCTCCGGCCTCCACGCCATATAAGTCGCCCCGATGAAGATCACGACTAGCCCTCCGGCGACGAGCCGGTGGAGGTGTTCCCAAAATACGCCGCCCGTCATCTCCGGCATCAAGGTCCCGAAGCACGTGGGCCAATCTGGACACGCCAGACTAGACTCCGTAGCGTGAACCACACTGCCGAGAAACAGGAGCCCGAGGGTCCAGACCGTGGTGATGAGGAACGCCCTGTGGTGGTGTCCGGTGTTCATTCCGGATCCTCTCTTTTATCTTGGTCGGTCCCGAGCATCGACGGCCGCAAGATCGATACCCAGCAATGACCCGAATATATCACGAGAGGCTTCAATGCCCCCGCAGGAGCGCCTGACCCCCAAGAAGACGGCGGGGTTCCTTCGGCGTCTGGCGCCGAGGGTGCGACCGTACCGGTTTCCTCTACTCGTAGCCGGCGTGCTGATGTTGGCAAGCGTGAGCATCGGGCTGGCGTTTCCGTTGGTGGTGAGAGAGTTACTCGACGCCGCGTTTCTGGCTGCGGACGGCCAACTCTTGAACCGCATCGCCATCGGGCTCCTTTCACTGTTCGGAGTTCTGGCGGTCGTCAACTTCGCGCAAAGTTACCTGACGGCCTCGGTCTCGGAGCGCGTAGTCGCTGACCTGAGGCGCGACCTGTTCAGTAGCCTCGTCTCGCAGCCGCCTGGATTCTTCGCCGAAAGGAGGGTCGGGGAACTGTCCTCACGCCTGGCTTCCGATTCCGGGCTGATCCAGGGGGTGCTTCGGTTCGGGGTGCCGGAGATCATCAGGCAGGTCGTCTTTCTCGTGGGCGCACTCGTGCTGGTAACCATCACCCACCCGCGCCTCACCTTGGTCACCCTTACAGCGATCCCCTTCGCGGCCCTGGTAGGGTGGTTTTTCGGCCGCAAGGTTCGAAGCCTGAGCACGCACATCCAAGATCGCCTCGCGGACGCCGTCGCGAGAGCCGAGCAGGTCTTTACCCAGATCCGCACGGTCCAGAGCTTCACGCGGGAAGAATACGAGACCGACGCGTACGGGCGAGCCATCAATCGGGCCAGGGACGAGGGTCTGAGACGAGCGGTCGCACGGGCCAGCCTCACGGGAGCCGTCACTTTCGCCGCCTTCGGAGCCATCGTCATGGTGCTGTGGGAAGGGGGACGGCTGGTGCTCGCCGGCGAGCTCACCCCTGGAACCCTTGTCGCGTTCCTTCTTTACGCGGTTACGATCTCGGGGGCGATCACTTCCTTGGCTGGCTTCTGGGGAAACCTACAGGAGGCTGCCGGTGCCGCGCGACGCATCTTCGAGCTGCTCGACCATCCCGTCGCCATCCAGTCCCCGCCCCGTCCCAAGTCGCTGCCCACCCCCCCCAGGGGGATCGTACGTTACGAGGGTGTCACGTTCCGCTACGGACCGGAGCTCCCCATGGTCTTGGAGGGCATCGACCTCGTGCTGGAAGAGGGGTCTACGGTAGCGTTGGTCGGCAGCTCAGGCTCCGGCAAGAGTACGCTCGCGGCGTTGATTCCACGTTTCTTCGACGCTTTGGAGGGCTCCGTGACCTTGGACGGGATCGACGTCCGGGAACTCGCTCTCGAAGAGCTGCGAGGCATGATCGGCATCGTCCCCCAGGAACCGATGCTCTTCGGCGGCACGATCCATGAGAATCTCGTCTACGGCAACCTCGATGCCCCGCAGGAGGAGATCGAGGAAGCGGCCCACGCCGCCCACGCCCACGACTTCATCGCCGAGTTGCCGGACCGATACGATCAGATCGTGGGCGAGCGAGGCGTAACGCTCAGTGCCGGTCAACGACAGCGAATCGCCATCGCTCGTGTGATGCTGGAAAGGCCCAAGGTCCTGATTCTGGACGAAGCATCCAGCAGTCTGGACTCGGAGAGCGAGGCGTTGGTACAAGACGCGCTCGAGCACCTGATGCAGGGGAGAACGACGCTGGTTATCGCTCACCGTTTGTCGACCGTGATCCGGTCGGACCGGATCCTCGTCCTCGACCACGGAAGAATCGTGGACCAGGGGTCCCACCGCGAATTGCTCGAGCGCAACGACGTCTACGACAGGCTCTACCGCCGCCAATCCCACGAGGCACTGGTGAGCTGAGGATCAACCTGTCGACGCAGGCTCCGGCTCTCCTTCGTTCACGGATGCGAGCTCCACCTCGCCGGAGTCACTTCCGCCGACTGGACCCTCGGCAGGTGGAACCCAGTCTTCGTCGACCATGCCCTCCTCCACCCACGAGAACGTGCCCTTCATGGCCCCTTGAGCGACGTCATAGGTCGAGGCGTCGTTGTTGCGGAATAGCCGCCGGAATCGATCGTCGATGCGCTCCCGAGCCTGGAGACAGAAGAGGTTCGCCAACGTGTACGGTGACCGGTCGGTGGGTCGGTCCCGAACCAGGACCTGCGCACGGGTGCACGTCGCCACCATGACGAAGATCTCCGAGCCGATTTCGACGATCCTACCCAGCACCGCCTGCTTTCGCTCGAGTCCAGGCCCAAACCGAACCATGGCGTGGAAGATCGAGCGGGCCAGTCGGGCAGCGGCCCTGCGTGCGAACCGCAAATGCGTCGCCAGAGGACCGAACCCGCGATAGCGGGGCCACCGGCCCCACGTCAGCCAGCGACTCGGATACCACCAGGCGTAGAAGAAGCCCGCACGGAACAGAGCCTTGATGCGGCGGCCCAGCGGCGCACGCGGATCGATGATGTCGCCGGCAATGCTCAGATGGCTATCTACGGCCTCCCGCGCGATGAACAGCCGCATGATCTCACTGGAGCCCTCGAAGATGAGATTGATGCGCGCATCACGCAGGGCGCGCTCGATGGGATAAGGGTACTCGCCTCGCGCCCTCAGGGAGTCCGCCCGCTCGTACCCCCTTCCACCCCGGATCTGCACTGCGTCGTCGATGACCTCGTAGCTGGTCTCGCTGTTCCACATCTTCGCGATGGCCGCCTCGAGACGGATGTCGAAGCCCTTCGTGTCGGCCATGAGCGCAGTAAGCTCTACGACGGCGTCGAGCGCGAACGTGTTGGCGGCCATCTTCCCCAGCATCTGAGCCACGGCATCGTGTTTACCGATCGGAGCTCCCCACTGGAACCGCTCCTTGGACCACTCGCGGCATACGAGCAGGGCGGCCTTCGCGCCCACGGCACAAAAGGCCGGAATGGAGAGACGCCCGGTATTGAGAGTCACCAGGGCGAGCTTGAGCCCCCTGCCCTCTTCCCAAAGCAGATTCTCCTTCGGGACCTTCACGTTGTTGAAACGCAACACGCCGTTCGAGAGACCGTTGAGGCCCAGGAACGAGCAGATATGCCCCACTTCAACGCCATCCCACGCCGTCTCGACGATGAACGCGCTGATGGGCCGACGCCCGCGTACACCCTCGCGTGGCGGCGTCCGAGCCATGACCGCAATGATGTCCGCCCTCGGTCCGTTCGTGCACCAGAGCTTCTCGCCATTCAGAATCCAGTGCTTGCCGTCGTCGGAGAGTTCGGCCGTCGTAGAAAGGTTCGCGGGGTCGGAGCCGACATCCAGCTCCGTGAGCGCGAACGCCGACAGCTCGCCGGCGGCCAACCTCGGCAAGTACTTCCGCTTCTGCTCCTCGGTCCCGAAATAGATCAGCGGTTGGGGCACCCCGATCGACTGATGCGCGGACAGAAACGCGCCTGTGGAGGCACACCGACTCGACACGATGGCGAGCGCCTTGTTGTAGTGATACTGCGTGAACCCCAGGCCGCCGTATTCTCGAGGAATCTTGATCCCGAAGGCTCCAAGCTCCGCCAGGCCGTCCAGCACCTCCTGCGGTACCCAGCGATCCCGATCGATGGCATCGCCATCAATGTGGGTCCTGGTGAACTCCTCGAGTGCCCTCAGGAAGGGTTTGGCCCTCGCCTCCAACTCCGGGTCGGGTTGGGGCGGCGGATACACGACGTCCAGGTCGAGTCGGCCGTCGAAAATCCCGCGAGCGAAGCTCCGGTTCTTCCACTCGGTCTCCCTCGCGGCTTCTGCGACCTGCCGTGCCTCATCGACGCTCGCGAGGCTACTCTTGGCTTCGTGCGATTTTGACTCTTGCGACATCACCTTACCCCTGCTTTCGGGCTGGGGGCGGGCGTCCAGCCTCAATGACCGCTGCGGCCATAAATGTAACGCCTGGACCTCTGCGGGGGCTGCAATTAAGGCAGGGGCGGGGTCAGTCCGTGGGGGCACCCCTGAGCACGAAAGCGTCGATCTCTTCGGCACGAGCCTCGGCGTCGGCTTCCCCGAGCTCGATCAGTCGACAGAGATAGTCTTGCTGAAACAGGACCATGCTCAGCAAATCCGGACTACTGGTCTGCCGGGTGCCCAAGCCTCGCGTGAGAAACCGAAACGTCTTCGGCAATTGAGGCTCGAACTCGTTCGCCAAGCGCCCCAGGTCGACCGACGGACGAAGGACCAGCAGGTCCACCTCGCGAAGGCCGTTTCTCTCCTCCTTAGGAAGCCGCCTGAGCAGAGAGTTCAGGCGCTGGAGCCTGAGGGCGTCCTGATCCAGGAGATCGAGAAACACCGAATTCAAGAGAGCCCCCAGTACCTGAGCCGGAGGCGGATAGCCCAACACTTCCGGCACGCCCGCCTCCGCAGCGGTACGGTTGTAACGAGTGGAGATGGCCAGGATTTTGCCCGCGCCCAGATGGAGCGCAGGGGAGAGTGGAGCCGTCAGCCGGATGCCGCCGTCGCCATAGAATTCGTCGCCGACCTTGATCGCCGGGAAAAACAGCGGGAGAGCCGACGACGCCATGACGTGATCCACCTTCAGGACCGTCTGTTCAGAGCGTCGCTGGGGCCGCGTCCAATCGTTGAGATCCCGTCCTTGAATCCAAGTCAACGACTGTCCTGTGGTGTAGCTGGAAGTACTCAAGGCCACGGCCTTGAGTCGACCCACCGCCAGGTTGCGCTGAATTCCGGTCAACTCGCCGTCGACCGCGTGAAGCACCTCGGACAGAAAGCTATGGAGCGGCGTCGTATCCACGAGGCCTCGCACACTGACGGCGCCGCCCATGCCCCCGGACATCAACTGGAATATCCAGCGCAGGCCAATCCAGCCGAGTGAAGGCGTGTCGACCCTGAAGACGTCCTCAACGGTGAGGCGCTCCCACAGTCCAGACAGTTCTTGAATGGCCTGAGCAAACGAGCCATGGTGAGAAGCGAAATGGGCCGCGTTGATCCCTCCCGCCGACACGCCCGTGACGATCGGGACTTCGAGATCGGGGAAGCGCCGGGCCAGGTAACGGAGAGATCCGACCTGATAGGCGGCGCGCGCACCGCCACCACCCATGACCAAGCCTAGGTCACAACCGTCATCCTGCGGGATGCGTGGGGAAGTCAGACGCTCAGCCGACGATGGGACGTCCGATAGCCATAACGCCACCGACGATCAGGGCCAACGCAACCAAGGCGCCCACCAAGTGCGGCGCGTAAGACTTCTCCTCCTCGGGCCTTCTCCGCATGACCGCGCTCGGAACCTGTGCCGCAACAGCCGCGAAGAGCATCATGAAGATGTGCCCAATGAGAGCGGGCTGGAAACGACCCGACAAGAGGACGGCCAACCCCAGTAGAATCTGCAGGTGCAGCGTCCCCGCAAAGCTCGAGGCAAAGATGCGCATCCTCTTGTCATAAGCTCGATGTGTAGCCATACCGTACGCCGCATACAACACGGTCAGAACGCCGGCAAGGAGAATCAGATAGCGCAAACCAGAGTGCGCGTTCAGGAAGAAGTTGTTCATGCGGGCTCCGTCAGTTTTCTCTCTGGGAAGACAATAACCGCTCGAGGCGTTCCTCGAGGGAGACTTTACGCGCCCGGTGCTCCGGCGTGGGTGGGTAGAGCGTGCCCGGTCGTACCTGACCTCCGGCTAGCCCCTGGATGAGCTGTTGGGCTTGTCGCTGAATCTGACAGAACTCTCCGTCCGTCCCCTGCGGGCGTGCACCACCACCAAACCCGAAGCCGCCGCACTGCAGACCCGGTCGGGCCTCCTCCACCCGGCGGGGCACGGCCGAGAGCTCCACGAGGAAGGTTTCCCGTTCCTCGTACATCGCCTGCGTAATCGGAAGCTGCGGATCCCCTTGTACGTCGACGGTCTCTGTTGCGGAAGTCCCTCGCGACCCTAGGGTCACCGTATACCTCCCCGGAGACACCCAAACCCCAACGTCGTCGACCGGTCGGGCGAGACTCGGGTCATCGTGACGAGTCCAGAGCTGGGGTCCCTCCGATGTCCCGTGCCGGAGGTCCCAGTTGATTCGATGGACACCCGGCTCGGAAGGCACGATCAACTCGCGGACCACGCGACCCGAACTGTTCGTGACCGTGAGCGTCGCCGACCCACCGCCCGCGCCGAGGGAATACGTGATGATCGCTCCGGAGACCGGGTTGGTACCATGGAACTCCGCATTTCCGCGGTAGGACGTGTCCTTCCGGTAATTGAAGATGGTCGCGCCCTGGATACTGAATACGTGCGCGGACGCGGCCGAAACCGCAGCGGTCCACTCGGCCAGCGGACTCGAATCGTCCAAAATCCATGCGCTCTGGCCGTGTGTGCCGATGATCAGGTCCTTCTCACGAGGATGGATCACCAGATCATCAATGTGTGTCGTCGGCAGATTCGGCATCCTCGCCCACTGGCCACCCGCGTCTGTGCTGACGAACAAGCCGTGCTCGGTCCCCACAAACAGCACGTTCGGATTGTCCGGGTGCTCAACCATAGAGTTTACGGAGCCCGAAGGGAGGTTCGCCATGAGCGGCTCCCACGTCTGACCAAAGTCACGGGTGCGGTATACATAGGGCTCGAAATCCCCGTCCCGATGTGCATCCAACGCCACATAAGCCACACCCGCCCCGGTCCGCGAGCCAAGGATCCGGCTCACGTAGGTGCCGTTTCGAACCCCTCCGATGTTGCTGCTGACCTCGGTCCAGTTCCGTCCTTTGTCGCGAGACACCTGGACGTTGCCGTCGTCCGTGCCGACCCAAAGGACCTGGGCGTCGAGGGGGGATTCGGCGATGACGATGATCTCCCCATAGTTGGACGTGCCGTCGTTGCGCGAGATCGTAACGTCAGCGCCGAACACGCCCATGAGCCGCATCTCATCCCGGTCCTCACGACGGGTGAGATCCTCGGTCCGCGTCCACGACTCGGCATGATCGCCCGAGATGAACAGGCGGTTCCCCCCCAGATAGACGACCGACGGATCGTGTACGGACACCAGGCTCGGAGAGACCCAATCCCACCGATACGCCTCCTCACCCTCCGGCGCTCTCGGACGGATATCCAACATGTCGCCCGTCTCTGGGTCCATGCGGTAGTAACCACCACCGTTGGAGTTGGCGTAGACGTAGCGATGATTGGTCGGATCGACCTGCTGGTACATGCCGTCGCCGAAGCCCGTCTGCTTCCAGTCATCGGCGAGGATGCCGATCCATCTTCGAGTCTCCGATGGACCCATCCACGAGTGGTTGTCCTGCATGCCACCGTACACCCAGTAGGGATCGCGGTTGTCCACTCCGATGGCGTAGAACTGAGCGATCGGGATGTTGTTGACCTTCCTGAAGTTGGTCCCGCGATCGTACGTCTCCCACAGCCCCGCGTCCCCCGCCATGTAGAGATGGTTCGGGTCGTTGGGATCGATCCAGAGGGCGTGTTGGTCAGCGTGCACCCCCACGTCGTAGGTGGGCCGCACGGCGATCTCCTCGAACGTGCGTCCTCCATCCTCGCTCTTGAATGAGGAAGTCGCCAACACGTAGATCCGGTCCTCCGTCGTAGGATCGATGAAGATCTCGGAGTAGTACATCGGTCTCGGGTCGAGCGAATTCACACGGGTCCACGAGTCTCCGCCGTTTCCGCTCCGATAGGTCCCCTGTAAGTCACTGTCGGCGTGCTCGATCAAGGCGAACAACACCCGAGGGTTGGACTCCGAGATGGCGAGCCCGATGCGCCCCTTGTCCCCGGAAGGAATCCCGTTCGTGAGCTCAGTCCAACTGTCGCCTCCGTCGGTGCTCCGGTAGATGCCGCTGCCTGGACCCCCTCCATTGAAGCCCCATGTGCGGCGGAGCCGCTGGTAGGCAGCATAGTAGAGCACGTCGGGATTCCGGCTGTCCATGACGAGATCGACCGCGCCGGTGTACTCGTCGACGTGGTGAACTCGCTGCCAGGTCCGTCCGCCGTCGCGCGTGCGATAGACACCGCGCTCTTCATTGCCACGCCACAGGTTACCGAGCGCCGCCACGTAGGCGATGTCCGGATCGTTGGGGTGCACGAGGACCTTGCCGATGTGCCGGGTCTCTACGAGGCCCTGGTGGCGCCACGTGTCGCCGCCGTCATCAGACCGGTACACACCGTTGCCCCACGAAGAGCTCTGACGGTTGTTCTGCTCACCCGTCCCCGCATACATGATGCGCGGATTCGACGGAGCGATCGCCACGTCACCGAAGGTACTCACGTCCTTGTCTGCAAACACGTTGCGCCACGTGTGCCCACGATTCGTAGTCTTCCAAAGCCCCCCGGATGCGGACGCGAGAAAGATCGTGGAAGGGTCGTTCGGCAGCGCCTCGACGTCGTGGATCCGCCCACTCGTGACCGCCGGTCCGATCGAACGCGGCCTGAAGGTGGTGAGGAGGTCCTCGTTGATCGGGGCGGTCTGAGCGACTGACAGCGTCGGCATCAGAAGGACGGTGGCGAACGCCGCGAGCGCGAGCCTTTGCATCGGGTGCATCATCGTGGACTCCAATTGGACGTGAGGTGTAGAGTTAGGCGGGTCACCCACACACTGCAAGCGCTCACTCGGCAGTGGACGGGTCATCCGTGGACGCTTCCGCGAGTGCGGCTCGTACGGCGTCCAGCACCGTCTCGTCCATGTCTTCGGCACCCAACATCCAATCGAGGTAGTCGCGTTCCTCCGAGGCTACCTCCGCGAGAGCTCGTCCTTTGTGCTTTCCCCTCCTGAAGACCAGCCCCTCATCTGCGCGAGTGAACCATTGATCGAGCTCGGTTCGAATGGGCATGAACTCATCAAAGTAGGCGTTGAGCTCGTCCATGCTTCGGGGAAGCTCGGGATAGCGCTCGATCTGAGCCGCAAGGACGGCCGCCGTTGTACGGATATCTCCGAGGGCGGTATGAGCCTCTTGGTGCTCACGGTCGAGGTAGAACCGAGCGGCGGCCGAGAGATCACGGGGCTCCTCCCTGTGGAAGATGCCTTGAACGTCGATGACGCGCCGAGCCTCGTGGTCGAAGTCGACGCCAGCGCGCTTGAACTCGGCCATGAGCATCGGCAAATCGAAGCGCCGAATGTTGAACCCACCGAGATCACAAGGATCCAGTAGTTGGAAGAGCGCCCTGGCCCGGGCACCGAACGGAGCCTCATCGACCAGGTCCTCGTCGAATATTCCGTGCACCTCGCTCGCCTGGGGGTGAATGGGGATACCCGGATTAAAACGCCTGACCCGCTCCAGCACGTCTCCCTGAGGCGAGACACGCAGGATGGCCATCTCGATGATGCGATCATCTCGCGTACTCAACCCGGTCGTCTCGAGATCCAGAAAAACGATCGGGCGGTCGAGTTCTATCGGTAGGAGCATCAGTTCGGATGCCAAGGGTTGCGCATGTGCCTATCATATCAGGCATGAACGATTCAGACAGCATGCGAGCGGTCGTCACAGATGGACAGGGCGGCCCTGAGGTCCTCTCGGTAAGATCAGTATCCAAGCCCGTTCCTCAGGCCGGTGAGGTCCGAGTGCGCGTAGCGACCTCCGGAGTCAATCGGGCCGACCTACTACAGCGGATGGGAAAATACCCGGTCCCGGACGGCTGGCCAAAAGACATCCTCGGTATGGAGTTCGCCGGGGTCGTCGACGCTCTCGGCCCCGACGCGGCGCGATGGCAGGTCGGCGACCCAGTCATGGGGATTCTGGGAGGGGGTGGGTACGCCGAGTACATAACGACGCATCACTCCACGGTCGTGCCGATCCCGGACTCGATGACCGAACAGGACGCCGGGGCGATCCCCGAGGTGTTCATGACGGCGTTTGATGCGGCGGTCCTCCAGATGGGACTCGATGTGGGAGAGATCCTGCTCGTCCACGCAGTGGGGAGTGGCGTGGGGACGGCCGCGGTGCAGATGGCCAAGGCGCTCGGTGCCGTTACGGTGGGCACCTCACGCACTCCAGACAAACTCGAGCGTGCCGTCGAGCTCGGACTCGACCACCCGGTGATGGGTAACGAGGACTGGCCGGAGCGCGTCCTCGAGGTCACCGGAGGAAGGGGTACGGACGTAATTCTGGACCTCGTGGGTGGGCCCTATCTGGGTGGGAACCAACGGGTCGTGGCACCCGGAGGACGCCACATCGTGGTCGGCGTACCCGGCGGCCCCGTGACCCAGATCGACCTTCGGGCCCTGATGAGTCGGCGGGTGACCCTGAGAGGAACCGTCCTTCGGGCTCGGCCCTTGAAGGAAAAAGCTTCACTCGCGGAGGCCTTCGAGGCCCGCGTCCTACCTATGTTCTCCAACGGGGAGGCGCGGCCGGTAATCGAACGAGTGTTCGCGCCCGAGGAGGTGGGAGAGGCTCACACGGTCATGGCGGCCAACGCGAATTTCGGAAAGCTTCTGATCCGCTGGTACTGAGTTGCTGTGCCGAATTTCTGACTCAGGACACTAGCGTCCCGTCGCCAGGCTGAGCACTTCCCAGACCACCCGCGCCTGCGCTACGACATGGCCGATGTTCTTCCCCTCCGCGGGGCTCGCACGTTCTGGGCGGGCCACGTGGCTGAGGCTCAGCTCTCGGGGCACCGCGCTTCGCAGACGAGGCCCGACGTAGGCTACGGCCCCCATGTTTCGAGGCTCCTCCTGGGCCCACAACACTTCCTCGAGCGCGGGGTAGCGCCCCACCAGCGTCGTGAGCTCGTCACCGGGAAACGGGTAGAGCTCCTCCAGGCGAACGATCGCCACCGTCGACGCAGCCTCTCGCAACTCACTCCGGATCAGGTCGTAGTACAGCTTTCCCGAACACAACACCAAGCGCGTAACGGTCGCACGGTCCAGCTCGAACGGGTCGTCGAGGACCGGCTGGAAGGTCCCGTGGACCAGATCCGATACGATCGACGTAGCCATCGGATGCCGTAGGAGACTCTTCGGGAACATCACGACGAGGGGCCGCTCCGGCCTTGCGTGCGCCTGACGACGGAGCAGGTGGAAGTACTGGGCCGGCGTGCTCGCCGACACTACCCGCATGTTGTCCTCAGCGCACAGTTGTAGGAAACGCTCGAGTCGAGCACTGGAGTGCTCGGGTCCCTGGCCCTCGTATCCGTGCGGCAGGAGCATGACCAGGCTGGCCAGCTGGCCCCACTTCTCCCATCCGGACGACACGAACTGATCAATGGTCACCTGCGCCGCGTTGGCGAAATCCCCGAACTGTGCTTCCCATAGCACGAGGTCCTTATCGGAGGCCACGCTGAATCCGTACTCGAAACCCAAGACCGCCATCTCCGAGAGCGGAGAGTTGTGGATCTCGAAACGAGCATCCCCAAAGTCGGCCAGCGGCGTGTGCTGCTGGCCGGTCTCGGAGTCGTGCAGGACTAGGTGCCGATGGCTGAACGTGCCGCGTTGGGAGTCCTGCCCGGTCAGTCGCACGGGAATCCCCTCCCGCAAAAGCGACCCGAACGCCAGTGCCTCCGCGTGCGCCCAGTCCATTTCAAAATCCGGTCCGAAATCCTCGTCTCGGCGCGAGAGTTGTCGGGCCAGCTTCGCGTGGACCCCAAAGCCGTCCGGCGTAGCCAGAGTAGCCCGATTGACCTCCACGAGCGCCTCGAGCGTCACCGGCGGGACAGCGTCGAGTCCGACCTCCAGATCGCCGTCCGAGATCACGTCCGTCCGAGCGTGTTTCTCGCTCCGCACCTCGTCCTGTGCGTCTCGTAGATGGGCCGAGACCCGGGTCACCATGGCCTCGACGTCCTGCTCCGCGAGGGCGCTCTCCGCCACGAGTCGCTTCCCGTAAATGGTTGTCACGGTGTCGTGATCCCTTATCGCCCTCGCCGCCAGCGGCTGCGTGTAGCTCGGCTCGTCTCCTTCATTGTGCCCATGCCGTCGATATCCCACGAGGTCGATCACCACGTCATCGCGATACTCGAAGCGATACGCCATGGCGAGGCGAACAGCCGACAGACACGCTTCGGGATCGTCAGCATTCACGTGGATGATCGGAAAGCTGAATCCCTTGGCGAGATCACTCGAGTAGCGAGTGGATCGACCTTCGACCGGCAGCGTCGTGAATCCGATCTGGTTGTTGGCGATGATGTGTACAGTACCCCCGGTCGTGTAGCCCGCCAGACGGCCGATGTTGAGCGTCTCGGCCACTACGCCCTCCCCGGCGAAGGCCGCATCTCCGTGGATGAGGATGGGGACGACGGCGCGGGTGTCCCGCTCGGCTTCCTGCTCTTCGCCACGGTATTGGAGAGCCCTCACCATGCCCTCAACCACAGGATTCACGAACTCGAGATGGCTCGGATTGGGAGCGAGCGTAATACGTATGGTGGACCCGTCGGGTAGACTCCGCTCACCCTCCGCGCCGTGGTGATATTTGACATCCCCGGTCCCCTCCACCGTGAATGCGCCCTTGGCCTCGATCCCCTCGAACTCCCGAAGGATCTCCTCGTATCCCACGCCTACGAAGTGGGCCAGCACGTTCAATCGGCCCCGGTGTGCCATCCCCAGTACCACGCGCTCAGCCCCTGTCCGGGCCGACGCTTCCAGTGCCAGGTCCAGCATGGGAACCAGCGTGTCGGTGCCCTCGATGGAGAACCGCTTCTGTCCCAGGTAAGCTCGGTGCAGAAACTGCTCCAGCGACTCGACTTCGGTCAACCTCTGCAACAGCCGCACGCGTTGCCCAGCTTCGAGCGGCTGGGTGTGAACACCTGATTCCACCTGGTTCCAAAGCCAACGTACCACGGCGGGATCCTCGAGGTGCTCGAACTCGTAGCCGATCGTGCCGCAGTACACTCGCTGAAGCTTTCTGAGCACCTGAGCCAACGACTCGTCCTCGGCTCCCTCCATCACGAGCGACGCAGGAAGCTCTTCGAGTTCTTCGACACTCGTACCGAAAAAGGACGGATCCAGTTGAGGGTGCCCGGGCGGAGAAGACCCCAGGGGGTCGATGTGCGAGAGCTGGTGCCCGTGGTCTCGGTACGCTTGAATGAACGACGTCGCACGGGCCACCACCGGGAGCAGACGCCGTACCGCGTCCGCTTCGGCCCGAGCCGCACGGCCCTCCTCGACCACGAGATCCGGGTTCATCCCAGACGCACGGGTAGGCGTGACGTTGGCCGAAGGCGGAGGGCTCACACCTCCATTTTCCGCGAGACCCTCCGGAACCATGAGCCCCGCCTGAACCGCAACCTGAGGACCCAGCGCGAAGAATTTTTGCCACTCCTCCGGAACGCTCTCCGGATTTCGGGCGAACTCCTCGTAGAGTGCCTGGGCGTACGCGGCATTTTGACTGTCGAACGGCTTCTCGTACATCGGACTCTGGTTGCGGGGCTAAGCTCAACCGGGGGCGTCGAGGGGAGACTAAAGCTAGTGGAATTCGGCTGACCCGGGAGGCCGCTCGCGGACCCGAGTCAAAGGGCCCGCTCAGGACACTGGCGATTCAATTCAAAGCCGAATACCGTCCTCATCACCGGCAGGGGTGGGCCTGGGCGGTTGGCGAGCGAGCGAGCGAAGAAATGACGGACAGATTGGAAGAAAGCGGGGTCCCCTTTCGAGCGGTCGATGAGTGGACCGATCGGTTCCCTTGGCTGTTCGTCGGGATCACGCACAGTGGATGTCCGGACGAGCCGTTCGATCTGAGACGCTTCGGAGACGCGCCGCCGAACCGAGCCGTGAAGCACTGGAGAGATCTGCTCAGCCTGAGCGGCTTCGGATCCGTGATCTACGCGCGTCAGATACACGGGACGGCGGTGCTCGTCCACGACGCTGCCGACGCCCCCGACGCCGGCGTGTGTGAAGCGGATGGACCCGCGGACGGGCATACGACCTCGGTGGCCGGATTGCTGGTCGCGATCACCGTCGCGGACTGCGTGCCGGTCTATGTGGTCGACGCTGAAAAACGCGCGGTGGCACTCCTCCACGCCGGTTGGAGGGGGACCGCAGCCGGCATCTTGGCCACGGGACTCTCCGTATTGAACGAGCGATGGCAATCCGAGCCGGAGCATCTTTGGGTGCATCTGGGTCCCGCGATTTGCGGGAATTGCTACGAGGTGGGCCCCGAGGTCTTCGAGGCCTTGGGCAGACCGGCTCCCTCCGGCCCGGCTCCCGTGGACGTCCGGGCGGTTCTGGTGTCGCAGGCTCAGGCAGCCGGCGTGGGTGGGGACCAGATCAGCGTGTCGAACGACTGCACGCTCTGCGGCGAGTCCGGGTTTTTCTCGCACCGGGGCGGTCGGCCGGAACGACAGGCGGCGGTGTTAGGTGTTCGCCCGTTGGGGGTTCGACCGTGAGTGTGGCTGCCGGCCTCTGCGACCGCTGCACGTTCCTTCGCCGGGTTGCCAACCGAAGGGACTCCGTGTTCTATCTCTGTGAGCGGTCGCACCAGGATGCGCGCTTCCCGAAATATCCACCGTTGCCGGTCCTCCAGTGCCCAGGCTTCGAGGCCGCGACCACAGCAGAGGAGGAG
>CAUZVZ010000054.1:0-17333 GCA_963583605.1 Gemmatimonadales bacterium UBA6960 | reverse complement strand
ACACGCGAGCAGAAAGATCACATTCCAGTCGACTGCTTCAATCGCACCCATAGGGTCGTAGAAGCCGAAGTACTGACCTACGATCACCATGACGAGAGAACCTGCAGCAGCAATCTTCGACCGCTCAAAATGGTGTAATTGTTCAGTGAAAATCAGGGTGAACGTCACTGCGAGAACGATGCCCGAGGCGAGCATCCCGGGCGTTAGTGCTATCTGCTCCATCCTGATGGTCTCCGGGTGTTGGGTCGATAGGTGCACGAAGCCTCGGGAGGCGCCGTAGTTCACAATTTTGCATCTGATCGGCGCCCGAGGAACTGGGACCTGCTACACTTGAATCGGTATCTTAAGAGTACATCTTGAGCCGTCGCACTTTGCGATCCGCTTTATATTTCAGTGTGGGCCTAGAAAAATACGACACCTCGCCCACCGAGACAGGTATATATCTGCACGAACGCACGTGCGTCAAGCTGGTGGTTTTCTACTTCTGACCGTAGACCTGAGGGCTGAATGACCGTTCCGAGGTTGGGAACCAGGGGCTCGCTCCTCGCCCTGACCCAGAGTAAATGGGTTGCGGCCGCACTCGAGACAAACGGCGGGCCCAGGGTCGAGATCGAGGTCATCCGCACCGTGGGTGACGAACGCCTCGACCTGCCTCTGCACGAGATCAGCGGCCAGGGCATCTTTACTCGGGAGCTCGACGAAGCGCTTCTGAGTGAACGGGTCCAGTTGGCCGTTCACTCGCTGAAGGACCTTCCCACTGCACTGCGTGAGGGCCTTTGTATTGCCGCCACTCCGGCTCGGGTCGATCCCTGCGACGTTCTCGTGGGCCCAGAGGGTAGCCCGACCACCCTGGCTACGCTCAAGAAAGACACTGTAGTGGGTACCAGTTCGCTTCGACGGATGGCCTTGCTGCAGGCCTTTCGGCGGGATGTGACGCCGTGCGCCATCCGTGGCAACGTCGATACGAGACTGCGGAAGCTCGATGAGGGAGAATTCGACGCCATCATCCTGGCGGCGGCCGGACTCACCCGCCTCGGGCTGGCGCGGCGGGTGAGTGAGCGGCTAGAGCGGACGGCGTGGCTGCCGGCGCCCGGGCAAGGCGCCCTGGCCATCGTGACCAGGAGCGAGGACTCCGAGACCAGGCGGTGGGTAGGAGCCCTGAACGATCCGGATTCGTTCGCGGCGGTATCTGCGGAACGCATGTTTCTCGAAGCCCTGGGTGGGGGGTGCCAAGTGCCGATCGGGGCGCTAGGTGTGCCCTACGCCCGGAAGCTGCGCTTGTGGGGGCTCGTCGCCAGTCCCGACGGGAGGCGCGTGGTCCGCGGCGACCTCACTGGAAGTCTTTCCGATCCCCAAGCGCTTGGCCGGGCCCTGGCGGATCTGCTCCGGGATCGCGGAGCCGAAGCCATTCTGGCGGAGTTGGACGAGTGAGAGTTCTATCGAGGGAAGTACTCTTGACCCAGTTTGGTCGACCCCGCGATCTGACGTTGGTGTTCACCAACGGCTGCTTCGACCTTCTCCACCCGGGTCACGTCGAGCACTTGGCGCAGGCGAGGGCCCTGGGGGATCTGCTCGTGGTCGGCCTGAACTCAGACGACTCGGTGCGAAGGCTGAAAGGCGCGCGGCGACCGCTGGTAGCCGAAGCGGATCGCGCTGCTGCGCTCGCGGGCCTCGGGAGCGTGGATGCCGTCATTGTGTTCGATGAAGACACGCCGTTAGAACTGATCGAAGAGTTGCTCCCGGATGTGCTCGTCAAGGGAGGCGATTACCATTTGGATGGCATCGTCGGCCGGGAGGTGGTCGAGCAGGCCGGCGGCGATGTTCGCGTGCTCCACTTGGTGGAGGGCTACTCGACCACGAACATCCTGAATCGTCTGAAGGAGATATGAAGGTGGACCAGACCATGAGGTGGACCAGGCCATGAGCCGAGCGGACGGACGTTCGGCGGGGCAGCTCAGAGCCTTGGACCTCGCGCTCGATTCAGCGCCCTACGCAGAGGGTTCCTGCCTCATCAGCTCGGGGCAGACACGCGTCTTGTGCACTGTATCGGTGCAGGAGGGCGTACCCGGATGGCGGGAGAAGAGCGGCGCCGGCTGGATGACGGCAGAGTACTGCATGCTCCCCCGGGCCACCCACACGCGGTCCGGCCGAGAGCGGGGCGGGGTCGGCGGCCGCACGCAGGAGATCCAGAGGCTGATCGGTCGTTCGCTTCGTTCGGTGGTCGATCTGGAGGCGCTGGGCGCCCGGACGGTCATCGTCGACTGCGACGTGCTCCAGGCCGACGGGGGCACTCGGACCGCTTCGATCACGGGTGCTTCGGCGGCTCTGTGGAGCGCGTTCGCTGGGCTGGTGAAGGAAGGCATGATCGAGCGGAACCCGATGCGGGAGATGGTGGCCGCCGTGAGCGTCGGAATCGTGGGCGGCGAGCCTGTGCTCGACCTCGACTACCCGGAGGATTCCACCGCACAAGTCGACATGAACGTCGTGGCGACTGAGGGAGGGCACTTCATCGAGGTGCAGGGCACGGCCGAGGGGCATCCTTTCCGGCGGGACGAACTGGACGAGCTCCTTGAGCTCGCCACCGAGGGGATCGGCATTTTGGTCAAGGCTCAGAAAGCCGCGATCGGAATTTAGAAGGCTGCTGAAGGAGTACTTTTGATGGACCTCGTGTTGGCGACGCGGAGTACGCACAAGATGCAGGAGATTCGTAAGATTCTCGAAGTGGTCGCGGACCTTCGGGTGCTGGACCTGACTGAGGCGGGAGTGCGCTACGACGCTGCCGAAGAGGACCTAGAGCCCTACGATACGTTCGAGGAAAACGCCGCCTCTAAGGCATCGTATTTTCAGAAACTCACTGGGTTGCCCACGGTAGCCGATGATTCCGGAATCGAGATCGACTTACTCGGCGGCGCTCCCGGGGTCCGATCCAAGCGATTCGCGCCGGACCGGGGTCTCGCGGACTTCGCTTTGGATCAGGCCAACAACGAGCATCTTCTCGCATCGCTGGCAGACGCCCCCCCGGTTGATCGCACCGCACGGTACGTCTGCGTTGCGGTGCTGAACCGGGGAGATCCGGACGAGGTCACGATCGTGAGAGGGGAGGCTTCCGGTCGGATCTTGCATGCTCCTCAGGGCGCCGGAGGGTTTGGATACGACCCTCTCTTTCTCGATGAAGGGCTGGGGAAGACCTTCGCAGAAATCGCTCCCGAAGAGAAGAACGCCCGGAGTCACCGCGGGAAGGCATTCCGGGCGTTGGCTGAGCGGCTGAGCTGATGACGACTCCAGCGACGACCCCGCGTGACATCAACCCCACGGAAGATGGCACCGCGCTCCGAATCGTGTGGGAGGACGGACACGAGTCGATCTACCAGCCATTCGATCTCCGGATGTCGTGCCCGTGCGCCGGATGTGTGGATGAAGTTTCGGGACGGCGCACGCTCACCGAGGCGATGGTGCCGCCGGGCGTGTATCCCACGGCCATCGAATACGTGGGGCGATATGCGCTCAAGTTCGTGTGGAGCGACGGGCACGACACGGGGCTGTATTCCTTCGACCTCTTGAGAGGGCTTTGTACCAAGTCTCCGAGCCCGGAGGGGGAAAATTGATCGTCGTTACGGGGGGTGCCGGCTTCATCGGATCTAATCTTATCGCGGAACTCGAGGGCCGGGGCGAAAAAGAAATCGTCATCTGTGACCGGCTGCGGCAAGCGGACAAATGGCAAAACATCAGCAAGCTTGAGCCGGCGGCGATCGTGTTCCCTGAGCAGCTCCCCGACTTCCTGGAACGCAACACATCCAGAATCCAGACGGTCTTTCACATGGGCGCGATCTCATCTACGCTGGAGACCGATGTTGATCTCATCGTGTCGACGAACTTGCAATTGTCGTCGAATCTGTGGCGGTGGTGTGCCGAGAATGAGGTGCCGTTCATCTACGCTTCGTCCGCCGCCACATACGGCGATGGTTCGGCCGGCTTCGATGACGACGGCACGATCGCATCGCTGGCATGCCTACGCCCAATGAATCCTTACGGGTGGAGCAAGAACCTCTTCGATCGTAGGGTCGCGCGGTGGGTCGCCGAGGGAGCCGTGGCTCCACCACAGTGGGTGGGTCTCAAGTTCTTCAACGTCTACGGCCCCAACGAGTACCATAAGGGCGCCATGCAGAGCTTGGTGGCGAAATCGTTCCCGGCGGCGGTGGCCGGGGGCTCCGTCAAACTCTTTCGCTCGCACGACGCTAATTTTTCCGACGGCGGGCAGATGCGGGATTTCGTGTACGTTCAGGACTGTGTATCGGTGATGCTCTGGCTGCTCGACCATCCGGATGTTTCCGGGTTCTTCAATCTCGGTACGGGCAAGGCGCGTTCGTTCACGGATCTGATCGGGAGCATGTTCCACGCCCTGAACATGGAGCCCAAGATCGCCTGGATCGACACGCCGGCCGAGATCCAGGATCAGTACCAGTACTTCACGCAGGCCGAGATGGGTCGCCTGAGGAAGGCCGGCTACCACACGGAGTTCATGTCCCTCGAGGATGGGGTCGGAGCGTACGTGAGGCTCTTCTTGGCGACGGACGATCCCTACCGGTAACCCGCGATACCGGTGCGATCGCTTTTTTCGATCGTCCCTTGGAGGCTCCCAGCGCCCTTTAGGGGTTCGTCGCGGGACTCGCACCGAGCTCTCGGGCCTGACGCATCAAGCGAGCGTCTTCCGCGAAGCGAGACACTCCTCCTTGGACCGCCTCGAAGGCAAGATCCGGCTGACCGAGTTGGATGTGACTTTGCGTCAAATAGACGTCGCAGGCCGGATCGGCCGGCCAGCAGGAGCCCTCCATCGCGTGGGGACTACCGTGGGTGCAATCGTTTTGGGAAGGAGGGACACGCTGCCATGACCTGTTCTCCCGCCCTTTGGCGCTTACATTCAGCGCCGACTCGGCTTCACTTCGACTGAACCCTCCGCCAAGCCCTGGAGGCTACTCATGAGCGATTCCTCTCGCCGCGACTTCTTACGGACCCTGTGTGTCGCTACCGCCGCGGCCGCCCGCCCCCGGCTGGCGTTCGCACAGGAAGTTCGGGTGCGAACGATCGCGGGCACGGGGGTGGCCGGATACGAAGTGGAGGGTTCGGGCGGCTTGGTGGCCACGCGGACACCCGTGAACAATCCATACGGCATCGTGGTCGGTCCCGACGGTGCTCTTTATTTCTGCGAGGTGGATACCGGACGGACTCGGAGAATGGACTTGGGGACCGGGCGGCTCACCACCATTGCGGGCAACGGTGAAGCCGCGTATGCCGGGGACGGCGGACCCGCGCTCGCCGCGTCCTTTTCGGCACCGCACGAGATCCGCTTCGACGTTGGTGGTCATCTCTTCATCGTGGAGCGCGATGCGCACGTAGTACGTCGCGTGGACGCCCAGACCGGGCTCGTGTCCACCGTGGCAGGGACGGGCGAAGCCGGATTTTCGGGCGATGCCGGACCGGCCGTAGAGGCCCAGTTGCGCCAGCCGCACAGTATCGCGTTCGTGGCGAACGGCGACCTGCTCATCTGTGACATCGGTAACCAGCGGGTTCGCAGGGTGAACGTGAGGAGTGGCACGATCTCCACGCTCTCCGGCACCGGCGAACGCGAGCCCACCCCGGATACCGCAGCGCTGGAAGGCACACCACTCAGGGGGCCGCGCTCGCTCGACACCGACGCTGCGGGCAACGCTTACCTCGTGCTCCGCGAGGGCAACGCCGTGTTTCGGCTCGACACCAGTGCGGGCCGGCTCCGGCGTATCGCGGGTACCGGCGAGACGGGCTTCACAGGAGATGGAGGTCCAGGGGGAGTGGCGACCTTCAACGGACCTAAAGGGATCGCTTATTCGGCTTCCGATGACAGTCTGTACATCGTAGACACGGAGAACCATGCGATCCGCCGTCTGAGTCTGTCTTCCGGAGTGCTCGACACAGTCCTGGGCACCGGTGAGCGGGGCGACGGCCCCGATGGTGATCCCATGCGGTGCCAGCTGGCCCGCCCGCATGGCGTGTTCGCGCACGAGGGCGTGTTGTATGTGACGGATAGCGAGAATCATCGCGTGCGGGCGCTGGAGGGAGTGCTCTGAGGTAAAACGTGATTGTGTGTCTCGCCCGCCTTAAGGCGTGTCCGTGAAGTAGCTCTCCGCTGCTACACCCGTGGTCTTGGACCTGGCCTCCAAGCGGAAAAACGATTGAGGACGTCACCGTCGTCGTGACCCGGTAGGCTGCGGTTCCCCCAGGACTCTCAGGGCTGGTGGTTAGGTCTATGAGTGCCGCGCCTGGGCCGCTCGCTACTGCTCCAGCCCGGCCTCGATGCGGACCAAGCGTTCTTCGATCTTCTGCAGCTTGTGCAGGATGATGATGTGGGTCTTCTTCGCGTCGATCCCCACAGGACTTGCCTCGCTGGAGATCTCGCGCGCGATCGAAGTGAAGATGTCTAGGGGTACGTCCAAGTTGCTCATGGTCGCCTCCGGGGGGATGTGTGCTTGCGTTACATACTGGAGCGTACAGTATTACCCGACACTCACGCGCGGGAGGGGGAATGGTGATTGGCAACGAGCCAACTCGGGGCCAAATGAACGGTAGATTCTTGGTTGGTCTTACGCTCGCCTTAGCGGCGTTCACCCCTTTAGACGCGAGCACGCAGGATGGTGGGCGGCGCAGCCCGCAGGATGCTTTCCGCTCGCTTACCCAAGCCATGCTGAACGACCCCGATCCCGCCGACTGGCTCATGTGGCGCGGCAACTACGCCAATTGGGGGTACAGCGCGCTCGACCAGATCACCCCCGACAATGTGGACGGCCTTCGCTTGGCGTGGTCCTGGGCCTTCAATCCGGCCGGTCCTGGATCCACGGGAATGCAGGTCGAGCCGATCGTGTACGACGGCGTTATGTATATCCGGCACGCCAACGAACAATACTCGGCGCACGACGCGACTACCGGGGACGTCCTCTGGGAGTATTCCCGTCCGTTGCCCGAAGAGATCACCAGCGGGGACGCCGTGTTCACCGTCCATCGGGGCAGGGGAGTCTTCCTCTTCGAAGACAGGCTTATCGGTCACTCGACGGACGGGATGCTCTTCGCCTTGGACCCACGCACGGGCGTGCTCGTGTGGGAAACGGCGATGGTGGACTACCGCGCCGGCCAGCAGCCCAGCGGTGCACCCGTAGTGTTCAACGGGGCTATCGCGGTGCCGTACAACTGCACGGCCTGGTCCGCGCCGGATCCGTGTCACATGTCGGCTTACGACGTCGAGTCGGGTGAAATGCTTTGGCGCTGGTATACGAGTCCCACGCCCGACGATCCGATGCACGATTCGTGGGGTGATGACCCCCAGACGTACCCGCTTGCTTCGAGGCGGAACATGTCCCCGTGGCAGACGCCCGCCGTCGATAGCGAGCGCGGACTGTTCATCTTCGGGATCGGCTCCAGCGCTCCCCAGCAGCCCGAGTTGGCCGGAACCGACGGGCAGTGGCCCGATCGCCTCTACCATGGATCGACCGTGGCGCTCGATGCCCGAACGGGTGAACTCGTGTGGTGGGCGCAGCACCACACGGACATGTGGAACAACGACGCCACGTACGACAGGATTCTGGTCGACTCGCCGGTGACACCCGATCCCCCCAACGCGCTCGGAATCAATCCGGACATCACACCTGGCGAGATGCGGCAGCTCGTGGTGGGGTCTTTCTCGAAGGACGCCATCTTCTACGCCTACGACCGCACCGACGGCACCTTCCTGTACGCGCGACCCACTGCATACCAGAACGTTATCCAGAGCTACGACGGCCGGACGGGCGCCTTCACGACCAATCCCGACGCCGTCATGATCGCCGACGAGGACCGTGAGAGGACGATCTGTAGAGAGAATCGGCAGATCCCTCAGGGGGCCTACAGTCCGCTGACCAATGCCTACTACGTTCCGGCGTTCAACGGCCGGTGCTCGGTAATACGGGTCACCTCGATCTCACCCTCGCTAGAGACCGGCTACAACACGACGACGGTGCGCTTCGAACCAAACCCCGTCCTTCACCTAGGCCAACCCGAGGCGATCGACGTCTCGACCGGTGAGACACTGTGGCGCTTGGACCGCGAGGCGCCCCTCTATGGGATGCTCACCACGGGCGGCGGTCTCCTCTTCGCTGCCGACACGAACCGACGCTTCTACGCGATCGACCAGTGGACCGGCGAAGCCCTGTGGCAGACGATCCTCAACGGCGTGAGCGACATGGCGCCCATCACTTATTCGGTGGACGGCCGGCAATACATCGCGGTGATTTCTCCCGGGGGTACGGTCGGGTCGGCGAGCCATGTAGGCCAGCTGGGCGTGCGGGTGCCGATTGGGCAGCGGAACGTGGGGCACACGCTGTTCGTCTTCGCTTTGCCCGAGGAGTAGTGCGGGACCCCTAGGAGTAATGCGGGATTCCTAGGACTATACTTCGTCACCCTCCGCGAACGTGTTCGACAGCGTCCCGATACCGTCGATGTGGATGTCGACCGTGCTGCCTGCCTTCATCGGGAGCGCCCCCAGCGAAGTCCCGCAGGTGATGATGTCTCCAGGGAGGAGCGTCATGCCACGGGAAATCCGCTGCACGAGTTCGAGCGGCGAGAAGAACATGTCGTTCACCGGATAGTCCTGGCGAACCTTGCCGTTCATCTCGGCGGTGACCTGAAGCGGTTGCGTGTCCAGATCCGTCGCGATCACTGGGCCGAACGGCGTGAAGGTGTCGAAGCTCTTCGCGCGACTCCACTGGGGAAACGAGGGATCCTCGAAGAGGATATCCAGGGCGGTCGCATCGTTGACGCAGGTGTAGCCGAGGACGTAGTCGGCTACGTCCGCTATCGAGACGTTCTTGCAGCGCTTGCCGATCACGACACCGAGTTCGCCTTCGAAGATCACCCTGCCATCGACGGATTCCGGCCGTATGATCGCGGCGCCGGGGGCGAGGATGCCAGAAGTGGGCTTGAAGAAGTAGAGGGGTTCATCGGGTCGAGCCAAGTCGTTCTTGGTCGCTGCGGCGCCAAAGTTGTTCCACAGCCCGATTATTTTCGTTGGCAGGCACGGGGTCAGGACCTCTACCGAATCCAGCGGGATGGTCTCGGACGTAGGACTCGGTCCGTCGAATATGTCACCTGCGTGAACCGATATCTGTCCGTCGTCAAGAGTACCGAACTTGATATCACCCTTGTATTTAACACGAATCCATTGAGTCATGACATTAACCGTAGCGCGTGTGTGGCATCACTGATGTTCATGGCCTCTCTCTCGTCGTAAGCCTAGGCACCCTCTCGTTCGTTCCACGGTAAGCTGGGAAATAATCAGTCCGACGCAACAAGGCGGGTGCGCTGGCGGGTGCATTCGGGACCCTACTAAGATGGGCTGTTCAAACGCGGCCCTGGCCGTCAGAGAACGACAGCACACCACCAGCATCACATCCAGAGAAAGGAATGAGCGTGTCCTTAGCAGAAACCGATGCACAAACCACAGCACAAACCGTCCGAGCACTTCTCGACACGGGCGACGGCGCGTCCCCCGCGATCGGAGCACCGGGTCGAGCCTATCTCGACTACGCCGGACTCTTAGAACACGTCGACCACACTGTCACCGCCCTCAACGATCTAGGGCTGGGCCGCGGTGACCGGGTGGCTATCGTGCTACCCAACGGGCCGGAGATGGCGTCGGCGTTCGTGTCGCTCTCCGCGGGGACCGCCACGGCGCCGCTCAACCCGGGGTATCGCCGCAAGGAGTACGACTTCTACCTGGAAGATCTCGGGGCGAAAGCTCTGATTGTCGAGTCTGGGAGTGAATCCGAGGCCATCGACGCCGCAAGAAGCCTGGGCATCGCCGTGCTGAAGCTTCGCGTACCCGAGGGCGCGCGCGCTGGCGAGTTCGAGCTCGAGGCCGATCCGGAGGTCGCCCTGGGCCCCACGGCTACGTCGGGACCCGCCGAGCCCGACGACGTTGCGCTCGTGCTCCACACGTCCGGAACCACTTCGCGCCCCAAGCTCGTTCCGCTCCTGCACCGAAATGTGTGTGCGTCGGCCAAGAACATCCGGACCACGCTCAGCCTCACACCCGATGACCGCTGCATGAACGTCATGCCTCTCTTCCACATCCACGGCCTCATGGCGCCGATTCTCGCGTCGCTCTCGGCCGGAGCCTCGGTCGCGTGCATGCCGGGGTTCAACGCGCTCAAGTTTTTTGGATGGCTCGACGAGGTCGAGCCCACTTGGTACTCCGCCGTGCCAACGATGCATCAGGCTCTTCTTGCGCGGGCGGGGCGCAACACGGACTCCGTCGCGCGAGCGCGCCTGCGATTCATTCGCTCCTCGTCCGCCTCTTTGCCGCCCCAGGTCCTGGGTGAGCTTGAGGAAACGTTCGGCGTCACGGTCGTCGAGGCCTACGCCATGACTGAGGCTGCGCATCAGATGACCTGCAACCAGCTGCCGCCCGGCGTGCGCAAGCCCGGGACGGTAGGTCCCGCCGCGGGTCCCGAGGTCTCCGTGATGGACGCCGAAGGCAACCTGCTTGAGCCCGGCTCTGTCGGTGAGATCGTCATCCGTGGCCCGAACGTCACGCCCGGCTACGAGAACAACCCCGAGGCCAACGCCACGGCCTTCACCAACGGGTGGTTTCGAACGGGCGACCAAGGAGTCATGGATGAGGACCGCTACGTTACCCTCACCGGCCGACTCAAGGAGATCATCAATCGTGGGGGTGAGAAGATTTCACCGAAGGAAGTCGATGAGGTCCTCATGGATCACCCGGCTGTGCAGCAAGTCGTGACGTTCGCCGTTCCTCACGACAAGCTCGGCGAGGAGGTTGCGGCAGCCGTCGTACTCCGCGAGGGCGCAGAGGCGACAAGTGGTGAAATTCGTGACTTCGCGGCGGAGCGGTTGGCTGCCTTCAAGGTTCCGCGCACTGTGCTGTTTCTCGACGAGATCCCCAAGGGCCCGACTGGCAAGCTGAGGCGGATCGGCCTCGCGGAGCAGTTGGGTGTCGCCTGATGAGCGCACGCCGATGAGGACGATGTTGGACCGATGAGGGCACCCCGATGAAAATCTGTGTCTACGGCGCCGGCGCGATCGGGGGCTATCTGGGAGCGCAGCTATCCCTAGCGGGGGAGGACGTCACGCTCATCGCGCGCGGACCTCATCTGGAGGCCATGCAGCGAAACGGGCTGAAGCTCCTCATCGACGGTGAGGAACGCGTGGCCCATCCCGCGTGCACCGGCGATCCATCCGAAGCGGGTCCCCAGGACTATGTGATCGTCACGCTCAAGGCCCATTCCGTCCCCGCCGTGGTCGAACCCATGCAAGCTCTGCTCGGACCCAAGACTGCGGTGGTGACGGCTGTGAACGGCGTACCGTGGTGGTACTTCCACGAGCTGGAGGGAGCCTGGACGGACCACAGGCTCGAGAGCGTCGACCCCGGCGGGGTTCAGTGGGACGGGATCGGGCCTGAGCGCGCGATCGGATGCGTCGTCTATCCGGCGACCGAAGTGGTCGAGCCCGGCGTGATCCGACACATTGACGGGAACCGGTTCACATTAGGCGAACCCTCGGGCGAAAAAACGGAGAGGGTCCAGGCTCTCGCCGACGCGCTTATCTCGGCCAGGTTTCGGGCTCCGATCCGCGGTATCCGAGACGAGATCTGGTTGAAGCTGTGGGGCAACCTCTGCTTCAATCCCATCAGCGCGCTCACTTTGGAGACCCTCGACGTGGTCGCCACGCAAGCGGGTACCCGAGGGGTCGCGAAGGGGATGATGGTGGAAGCGCAGGCGATCGGCGAAAAACTGG
Organism: Gemmatimonadales bacterium UBA6960; assembly: GCA_963583605.1. Taxonomy (GTDB): domain Bacteria; phylum Gemmatimonadota; class Gemmatimonadetes; order Longimicrobiales; family Gaopeijiaceae; genus UBA822. The sequence goes on along the minus strand of CAUZVZ010000054.1, from coordinate 5,519 downwards.
GTGTACGCTTCGCTGTCGACATCGAGAAGAGGATTGATGGGGCGGCAGCCGTCGGAGCCCACCGAACTTCCATGCTTCAGGACCTGGAGCGCGGGCGGCCCATGGAGATCGACGCTCTGGTCACGGCGGTCCAGGAAATGGGACGTCTGGTCGGTGTGGCGACGCCCACAATCAATGTGGTGCTGGCTCTGGTCCAGCAGCGGGCACACGAGGCCGGCCTCTACGGCTACCCAGGGAAAATTCGGATCCAGAGCGTCCAGTAGATCAGAATCAGCGTCATCGCAGTGAAGACCACGAGGCTGGTCCAGCCGAACCAACGTGCGAAGGTCGACGGATAGAAGGCCCGGTCCCCCCGGGGGATGATGACCAAGCAGTAATAGAAGTTCAGGAAGAAGATCACCGGTGCGACGAAGGCCGCCAGCGCCGAGGCCACCAGCACCAGGAAGACTGGGCGTTCCAGACCCGCCACGATGAGCGTCGACGCCACAAGGGAGTACAACATCGTCATGCGGTAGATGTTGTACTCCGAGTACCACGTCGAACGATGGGCTGCAGTCAGGCCCTTGGCGTCGATCCCGCTGAGCCCTGCAGTACCGCGGAACAGATTGCGCGAGCAAGCGCCCACGATCCGAGGCCAGCCGTCGAAGTAGTTGAAGGCTGTCGAGAACGTCGCCGCGAACGCACCCAGCATGAACACGGTCATCATCCCTTGGCCGAGGCTCTCGGTGAAGATGCCCGCGATTTGACCCATAACCGCACGGCCCTCGACCGGGTTCGGGTAGAGCCACACGGCCGCCAGAAGAAGGAAGATGCATGCGAGCACGAAGGAGACCACGTGGCCCGCACGGAAGTCCCAGATGCCGATCTTGAACCACTTGTGGCAGTACTCCTGGGCGTTCGCCGGGAGCTTGGAGGTATCGACGGCAAGATCGTCCCGGTTCGGATTGAACGGATCGAATCGGTTGGCGAGCCCCATGGTCTCCATTCGATCGCGAATCTTGCTCATGCCCTTCTTCTTGGCCTTGCCCCACTCCGAGGCCTGAAGCGACACGTCCATCCCGGTGGGCAACAGTCCGAGGAACGCCGCAATGATCAGCCAGGACCCGTCCGGAATCTCGACCATGATGAAGTGGCCCATCTCAGAGAGCGGGGCAGGGGCCGCGAAGTACACCGCCAGCGTCGAGAACACGAGAATCGCGGCCAGGATCTTTGCGGCGAGCTCGACTACCTTGTAACGGCCGCGCAGGATGATCGCCACGGAAACCACGCCCACGCCCAGGCCGTACATCGTGAGCGAGATCGGCAGCCCCATCGCTTCAGTGCCCACGTAATACAGCACGGCCGCAGCGGCGATGAGGCGACCCGCTTGCCCCAGAGCACACTGGATCAGCGTCGTGATCAGCACGTACCAGAGCGGCCACTTCTTCCAAGCCGTGCTGTATGCCTCGATCATGCTCTTCCCGGTCGCATTGGTGAACCGGAAGGCCATCTCGAAGCCGTAATACTTGAAGACGTATGCGACCGGGATGCACCACAGCAGCGCATAGGCGAAGCGGCCCCCCGCGGTGGGCGCCGTGACCAAGTGACTGGTACCGATCCCGGTCATCATCAGAATGATCCCGGGACCGAAGTGACTCAGCAGTCCCTTGAGGGTCATATCAGGCATCACCAGGTCGGAAAACGCCTCGTCAGTGGCAGTGGGGTTAGCGGGAGTTTGGGATGCGCCGCTCAGGTTGGAGTCCATGGTCTGTGGGCTTACGCTCGCTTGGAGGAACCTGCTCATGAGACGCGCGAGGTTCCATAATGCCCCGTGGGTGAATGGCAGGCAATCTCCGCTAGGTTGAGCGCATGGCACTGACCGTTCCCGAGTCATTGGCAGCTAGCTGTCGGAAAGCGCCCGAACGTGTGGCTTGGCTTGAGCGCCTTGTCCGCGGGGGGTTGCAGTTCTTCACCGAACTGCCGCGCACGGAGACGGACTTGCATGCGGGCAACGTCGTCCGAGCACGGCGAGAGCCATGGCTCGTCATCGACCCGAAGCCGTTCATCGGGGATGCCGCCCACGACGCCACACAGCACCTACTCAACTGTGAGGCGAGACTATTTCCCGACCGGGAGCGTACGATACGTCACTTCGCCGACCTACTCGCCGTCGACCACGAGCGTGTTTGACTGCGGACCTTCGCCCGTGCTGCCGCTGCCCCGTGGGCCGGTTGGAAGGACGACGCTTCGGTGGAATTCGCGCGATCAATAGCGCCGTAGACGCTCGGGTCGGGCGGCTCGAACGTCACATTCTGGCCGGCCGACGACGGCCGATACGCCACAGCAGTTCCCGCGCGGTGGCCATGCCTGTATGATGCCCGCTCGCCATGATGCGTTCTCTCTCTAAGAGAAGGACCATGCGATTCGCCTTTCTGATTTTCGTTATCGGGCTTCTACCCGAGGTCGTATCGGCCCAGGCTTCGGACTCTGTATTTCTCGAAGACCTCACCTGGACCGAGGTGCGTGACGCCCTCGCTGCCGGCACCACCACGGTGATCATTCCGACCGGCGGGACCGAGCAGAACGGGCCCCACATGGTTTTGGGCAAACACAACTACGTCGTTCGCTACAAGGCAGGAGAGGTCGCTCGACGTTTGGGCGATGCGTTGGTGGCTCCTGTGATGGCGTACGTACCCGAGGGGAATGTCGACCCACCGAGCGGTCACATGCGCTTCCCTGGCACGATCACGACACCGCCGGAGGTGTTCGAGCAGGTGCTGGAGTTCGCGGCCCGAAGCTTGAAGCAGCACGGCTTCCTCGACATCGCGCTGCTCGGCGACAGTGGCGGCAATCAGGCCTCACAGGCCGCCGTGGCTGAGCGACTCAACCGTGAGTGGACGGCCATGCCGGTCCGAGTGCATCACTTGACGGACTACTATCCCGGTCCGGGTGACGCCTGGCTTGTCACTCAAGGTGAACGTGAAGAAGACGTCGGCTCGCACGCCGGCATGCATGACACCTCAAGCCTCATGTTCCTCAACCCGTCCATGTTGCGACTCGACGAGCTGGCCCCCGGCACGGGAAGCGGCGTCGGCGGTAATGGCGTCGCGGGCAATCCCGCACGCTCGACCGCCGCCTATGGTGAGCAGATTCTGGAGATGCAGATCGACGCTGCCGTTCGTCAGATAGGGATGCTTCGTGAAAGCAGCCGACGATAACGTCAGCCGATCCCGGCCTTCAACATGAAACTCCACATTCGGACTCGGAGGAGACTGCCATGCACCCGACTCATGCCTTTACCCTAGCGACGTTTCTCGCCTGCGCTGGAGGTGTTTACGCCCAAGAGCCCTTCGACCAGACCTTCAGGCCCGATGTGGTAGCGCCCGACGGTTTTCGGGCGAACCGGACCTCGTACTCCGCAATCATGGACGTCCTGGCACCGAGCCGGCCCGCGGTGACGCAGACGCAGCTTGATCAACTTCGGGAGATCTCGCTTGAAGCCATCTTCGGTGCAATCGGGGAATACCGTACCAATTATGCTCGAGGATTCGAGAATACCCGTCCCGGAGAGCGTTTGGTGGGGCGCGCTCTAACGATGCGGTTTCTTCCCCCGAGACCCGATTTGGTGAGAGCGGCGAATGTCCTTGGCGAGGAGGGCAACTGGGATCGCAGATACTATGCCCGCGCGGCAGAGGAAGCTCAGCCTGGCGATGTTGTGGTCGCAGAGCTCGGGGGTAGCGACGGCCACAATCTCTTCGGTGATATGGGAGCCACCGGAATCCAGATGCGTGGGGCCGCCGGTGTCGTCATCGACGGTGGCATGCGCGACTACGTCGGATTACAAGATGAGCGATTCGAAGACTTCCCCGTTCTACACCGGTTCTCGGATCCACATACCACCTCCTGGCTCGGCGTGGAATACAACACGCCGGTCCGGATCGGTGGCGTCACCGTGCTGCCGGGGGACATCGTGCTTGCGGACGATGGCGGAGTATTCTTCTTCCCGCCGGAGCTTCTCGACGACGTATTGGAGTATGCGGCCGAGAGTGCGGCCCGGGAGGCCTTCCAGCTTGAGTTGCTGTTGGATAAGCGCTATCGGTTCCGCGACGTGTACCCGTTGTCTCCGGAGTTGGTGGAGGAGTTCGAGAGGACGCGCGCTCGTTAGACTCGACCGGGGGTCGGCCCTCAGAAATTCAGCCAGTAGTTCACCTTGACGAGGAAGATGTTGTTCGGGGGGATCCGGAAGAGCTCGGCCGAGTCGTGCGCCAGGTGGAAGTCTTCGACGACGCCGGCGCCTACGGCGTCGGAGTCGGAGGCCGCGAGTCGCTGGGAACGGCTCCGCTGCCGGACCAGGAAGGGCGTAGATCCGGGGCTCCACCCCCATCGGAGAACCGCATTCCCGAGCAAGCTTCTGACCTTGAAGCCCCGATCGCGTACCGAGAACGACGTGGTCGCCCCAGCGCCATCGGGGTCAACCAGATAGGTCTTGTCGCTCTGGCGGACGATCAAGCCCACATCATCACCGTAGCGAAGGAAATCGAAGGTTCGGGGGGCTCCGAGTTCCTTTAGCCCCGCGTACTGCCTGCTTGAGACGAGCGGCTGCATGTAGAGCTCGAAGGTCAGAGTCGGCGAGATGGTCAGGTTCAGGCGCGTCTCCAAAGAGACGGTCGTCGGGTCGATGGGCGCAAAGATGTAGCGTCGCCCCAAAGTCGTGGTCGCTAGCGCGTCTGCCACAGAGGTCACGTACTGTGCCCTAGAGTAACTGCGCTGAAATAGATGGACCGAGACCGATCTGCAGTTTTTCACCAGACCTGAACGCGAAGTCGATGGAGCCGCTGTGTTTCCACGGAGCACTGGAAAGCAGGCCTGGAACGGCCTGTGGATCACCTCTATAATTCTCCAGCGCAATACGGATATAGGGGGGGTCATCATGTGCCCTCTGTCTCTTCCTCGGCCCTCAGTACTCAAAGTGAACCGATGACGATGGGAACCGGATCGTTACGACGATCCACACACTTGACAACGATCCTACTCGCGATCCTGGCGCCGGTGTCCGGCATGGCTCAGTCGACGACGACGCGGGGCGATCCGCCGTCCGTCCGATCGGGGACGGCCGCACGAGTGGACGTTGGACCGACCATAGACGGGCGACTCGATGAAGCGGCCTGGGCTTCGGCGCAACCAATGACTGGCTTCGTCCAGTACGAGCCGGTGGAGGGCACGGACGCCTCGGAAAAAACCGAAGTGCGCATCCTCTTCGACGTGGACGCTATCTACATCGGCGCTTGGCTGTACGATCGGGAACCAGGCGGAATCATCGTAGGAGAGCGGCGCCGGGACGCGAATCTGTCCGACTCGGACGCATTTCTCGTCGTGCTGGACACCTACCACGATCAACAGACTGGGTTCGTTTTCGGGACCACGCCGGGCAGTATCGAATACGACGGTCAGGTGCGCGGGGAGGGTGCCGCCAACACCAACTGGGACGGCACCTGGACCGTTGCCAGCTCCCAGAACGGGGAGGGCTGGTACGCCGAGAT